>CAYVOW010000054.1:0-15789 GCA_964453585.1 uncultured Micropruina sp. | reverse complement strand
GTTCCACACCCCGGAGTCGCCCTGGTACGACCGGACGATCGCCGAGGTCTGGTTCAAGACCGAGGAGGCCGCCGAGAAGGCCGGCTTCGTCAACGCCGTGAAGGACGACGACGAGGCCTGATCCGCCGTCAATGGATGCCCGGTCCCCCAGGGGGGGCCGGGCATTCGTGCGTCTGGCATCGGCGCGGGTCAGGGGTCGGCGTGGAACTCTGACAGCGCTGAACGCGCTCAAGGGGCCACTTTCGGGCGATTCTCGATCTTCAGCGCTGCCAAAGTTCCACGGAGGGTTCGCCACCGTCCTCCAGACCCCGGGCGGGAAGATGGCAGCCTGGGGGGTAGACCTAGGATGCGCTGGTGCAATGGTCGCTGTGGCTCGCCCTGCTGGGCGCGGGGGCTCTGATCTCGTTCACCCCGGGAGCCGGAGCGATCAACACCATGGCGAACAGCCTGACCGCCGGCTGGGCACGCTCGATCTGGGGGATTCTCGGCCAGCAGTTGGCGCTGCTGGTGCACATCGTCATCGTTGCCCTGGGTGTGGGCGTCCTGGTGTCGTCAAACCCCTGGCTGTTCACCAGTATCCGGCTGATCGGGGCGGCCTACCTGATCTGGCTGGGCGCCCGACAGTGGCGGGCGCGTCCAATCAGCCCCGCGGTCGTCGACAACGAGGTCGCTGAAGACCAGAACACTCCGGCCCACCTCCGGCCCGGGGCGATGTTTCGTCGGGGTCTGCTGGTGAACCTGACCAACCCGAAGGCGATCGTCTTCTTCCTGGCGTTCACGCCCCAGTTCATCCGGTTGGACGCCCCAACGCTTCCGCAATACCTCATCTTCACCGCGACCGTGGTGGTGATCGACATCATCGTGATGTGGTGCTTCTTCGCCGCCGCGGCCAAGGGGCTACGCCGGTTCATGCGGGACGAGCGGGGACAGCGGGTGCTCAATCGGATCTTCGGGACGTTGTTCGTCCTGGTCGGGCTACTGCTGGGCTTCCTGGACTGAGCCGGTCCGGGACGGGCCTGATCGTGGGGTGGCGGCCTGAACTGTGGCCGTCCGAGGGTCAGGCCGCGTGGCGGCAACCCCAGGGCGACAGGCCGGCCTTGGCGTAGTAGCGGTTGGCAACGGTGATCTGCTCGGCCCGGCTGGCCTGGTGCGGGTAGACGGCGAAGTCGTTGCCGCCGTTGGCCCGCCACGAGGCGAGGGCGAACTGCAGGCCCCCGTAGTAGCCGTTGCCAGTGTTGATCGACCAGTTGCCGCCGGACTCGCAGCGGGCGATCCGGTCCCACATCGCCGCGCGGGCGAGGTTGATCCCGGCGCCGGACGGGGCCGTCTTGGTGCCGACCAGGAGCACCTGGGTGACCGGCTTGGTGGTGATGGTGCGCTTGATCGCGACCTTCTTCGACACCTTGCCGTTGGTCCGGGTCACCTCGTAGGTCACCTTGGCCGAGCCGTTGCGTCCCTGCGTGACCACCTTGGACTCGCCGACGTACAGGTCGGCGGTCTTCTTCCTGACCACCGAGAAGGGGACGGTCTCGGTCTTCTTGGTCACCGACAGGCTCACCCGGGTCAGCCTGACCCGCATGCCTTCGGTGATCGGCAGGTTCAGTTCGGGAGAGATCTTGTCGTCGCTGTCGACCGAGAGGCCCCGTTCGCCGAGCAGCTCGGCGACTGTCGCGGCCGTGGTGGTCAGCGTCTTCTTCTTCCCGGCCACCACCAAGACCATCTTCTTCGGCGTGGTGATGGTGACCGAGATGCCCTCACGGGTGATCTCGATCGAGCGCGAAACCGAGACGCGGGCGTCGCGCAGGTCGTGGGCCGACCACTCCGCGAGGGCGGCATCCAGGGTGCGCGCGGTGGTGTAGAACTCCTCGGCAACCCCGTCGACGGTGGCGGTGACCTTGCGGGAGTAGACCACCGACACGGCGCCGCCGTCCTCGATCGGGTCGGAGACGGTCGGGAAAACCAGGTCGCGCTCGCCGAGGGTGACGCCGTTGTTGCGCAACACGTCGCCGACGGTGTTGCCGAACCCGTGGACGGTCTGGGTGTGGCCGTCGACGGTCAGCGAGACCGACTTGTCGAAGATGGTGGCGCCGAACGCGCCGCTGGCGAGCATCACAGCGCTGGCGGCAAGGGCGGCGATCTTGGTGTTCAGGAACACGAGGAAATGACTCCACAGGGAGGGGACAACGGAGGAAGACGCGTCTTCCTGAGAAATAGCTTGACGAATCCTGAGAACGAAGTCAATTCTCTTAGGTTTTCCGGCCCACGGGTGCTTGGTCTGCGGAGGTTGTCGCCGGTTTACACCCTGGTTGGGCCTGGGGAGGCCGGCGAGGGGGAGAAAGGCCCAACGGGGGAGTAAACGGGCGGCCCTGCCCTGGCTCCGCCACCGGCCCGCGCCTCAGGCAAACGCAAGGGCCAGCACCCGACGGTGCTGGCCCTTGGCGACGTGGCTCAGAAGAGGCCCTTGCTGGCCGCCTGCGCCTTGGTGAAGCGCTCGGTGACGTCGGCCCAGTTGACCACGTTCCACCATGCCTTGACGTAGTCGCCCTTCACGTTGAGGTACTGCAGGTAGAAGGCGTGCTCCCACATGTCCAGCTGCAGCAGCGGCAACTGGCCGACCGGCAGGTTGCCCTGCTGATCGAAGAGCTGGTTGATGTTCAGCCGCTGGCCGAGGGTGTCCCAGACCAGCATCGACCAGCCGGAGCCCTGGATGCCGTTGGCGACCTCGTTGAACTGCTTCTGGAAGCCGTCGAAGGAACCGAAGAACTCGTCGATCCCGGCGGCGAGTTCGCCGTCGGGCTGGCCGCCCCCGTCGGGCGACATGTTCTTCCAGAACACCGAGTGGTTGATATGCCCGCCCAAGTGGAAGGCCAGGTCCTTCTCCAGCTTGTTGATCGCGGCGAAGTTGCCCGACTCGCGCGCCTCAGCCAGCTTGTCCAGGGCGGTGTTCGCTCCGGCCACGTAGGCCGCGTGATGCTTGTCGTGGTGCAGCTGCATGATCTGCGCCGAAATGTGCGGCTCGAGTGCGCCGTAGTCGTAGTCGAGGTCGGGCAGCGTGTAGGCCATCACAGGTCTCCTTTGTCATCGGACGGGGTTTCGTTTGGGTCAACTTCACCCTACGCGGCCAGTATTCCCGAGTCGTCCGGACCCCGGTACACCCCTGGACAGGGAGCCGCGGCGGGCCGCCCGCCGCAAGACCCGCAACAACCCGGGCCCGAGCACCAGCAGCAGGACGACGTTGGTGATCGCCCTGCCCAGGTTCCACCCCATCGACGTGGCCAGGTTGTAGAGGACGAAGGTGTGCAGGTTCTCCAGGATCGGGGCGCCCGCCTGGTAGGAGAACTGGCTGGCCGGCCCGATCCCGAACGGCCAGAAGGCGAAGTCCATCAGCCAGCCGTAACCGAAGGCGGTGACGAAGCCGACGGACGCCAGCCAGCCGAGTTCGGCCCGGCCACGCAAGCCAGGCAACGGAGCCCCGGCCATCCCGACGAACCCGGCCGCGATCATCTGATAGGGCAGCCAGGGCCCGACGCCGCCGGTGAGCAGCGCCGAGGTGAACAGCACCAGCGCGCCCAGCGCGAACCCGAACGAGGCGCCAAAGACGCGCCCGCCGAGGATGATCAGGAAGAAGATCAGGTCCACACCGGCGGTTCCCGCGCTGATCGGACGCAGGACCGCGCCCAAGGCGGTCAGCACTCCCAGCAGGGCCAGCGCCTTGGCATCCAGGTGCTGGCCGGCCAGTTCGGAGAGCACCACGGCCAGCACCAACGGCAGCAGCAGCGCGAACAGGGTGGGCGCCAGGCTTGGCTCGATGCCGGACGCCGGCGAGAGGAACAGCGGCCAGGCGAAGGCGGCCAGGCCGGCGAACGCGGCCACGCCCAGGACGGCCCAGCGGGGCAGGGTGAGGCCGAGCGAGGTCATCTCAGCCCCCGCGCCATGTCGTCGGGGGTGAGCAGCGGGAGCGGTGCGAAGACCTTCGCCATCTGCGGGGCATAGACCGGCGACGAGGTGGCCAGGGAGCGGGTGGGGCCGTCGGCGATCAGTTGGCCCTGGGCCATTACCAGCATCCGCTCACTGACGGCGGCGGCAAACTCCACGTCGTGGGTGGATACCAGCACCGTCGTCCCGCCGTCGGCGAGGGTGCGGACGACGCCGCCCAGCCTCCGCTTGGCGGCGTAGTCGAGCCCTCGGGTCGGCTCGTCCAGCAGGACGACGCGCGGCGACGCGGCGAGCTGAATGGCCAGCACCAGCATCAGCCGTTGCCCTTCGGAGAGGTCGCGTGGGTCGGCGTCGTCGGCCAGGTCGCCACCGAGTCGGCCCAGCAGGGTGCGGGTGGTTGCCGACGGTGCCTCGTTCTCGCGGTCCGCCTGGTCGCACTCGTCGGCAACCGTCGGCAGGTAGAGCAGGTCGGACGCCGCCTGGGGCACCAGCGCCACCAATCGCCGGGCACCAGCGGGGGTCAGGGAGTGCGGGTCCATCCCGCCGATGCGTACCTCGCCGTCGGACGCCAACGCGCCGGCCAGCGCCCACAACAGTGACGACTTGCCGGACCCGTTTCGCCCCATCAGCACGGTCACCCCGCCAGACAGGGTCAGGTCGACGCCGTCCACGGCGCGCACCGGGCCGTAGTCGACGGTGACCCCAAGAGCAACCAGGACCGAATCCCCGACGGTCAGCTCGCTGGTCGCGGGCGGACGGACGACCAGACGCTCCTGGGCGACCCAGCGGCGGGCTTCGCGCACCGAGAGCGGCACCTCTGCCCAGCCCACGGTCCGCGCCAATTCCGTCAGCGGCGGTGTGACGTCGGCGCGGGCCAGCATGGTCGCGGTCGGACCCCACTCGACCGTTCCGTCGCCGGGCAGCCAGAGCACGGAGTCGGCCGCCTGCATCACCCGCTCCAACCGGTGTTCGGCCAACACCACGGTCAGCCCCACCTCGTGGACCAGGGTGGTGATGGCGGCCAGCACGTCCTGGGCGGCGGTGGGGTCCAGCGCCGAGGTGGGCTCGTCCAACACCAGGACCCGGGGCTGCGCGGCCAGCACCGCGGCGATCGCCACCCGCTGTTGCTCGCCGCCGGACAGCTCGGCCAGCGGCCGTGAGCGGAGTTCGGCGATGCCCAGCAGGTCGAGGGTCTCCTCGACCCGCTTGCGCATCGCCACCGGGGTCAGCCCAAGTTGCTCCATGCCGTAGGCGACCTCGTGAGCCACGGTGTCGGTGACGAACCCGTTGACCGGCACCTGGCCCACGTAGCCGACCAACTCGGCCAGGCTGTTCGGCCGCAGAGCGCGAGTCGATCGTCCGGCCACCCGGACGTCGCCGGTCAGCTCGCCGCCGGTGAACTGCGGGACCAGCGTGTTGATGGTCTGCAGCAGGGTGGACTTGCCGGTCCCGGTGCGTCCCACGACCAGGCACAGGTCGCCGTCGGGAACGGTCACCGTGACGTCCCGCAGCACCGGACGGGCGGCGTCCGGGTAGCGGAAAGTCAGGCCGTCGAAGGCGATCATCGGCCCACCGTGGCCACCCGGGGGCGCAGGCGCTCCGCCGCGGCGCTGGCGTGGCCGCCCTGCTGGGGGGCCACCGTTACCGGACGGGTCAGGGCGATCGGCGCGGCGGCCGCGACCGCCGCGGCCACCATCAGTGGATGGAGCACCGGCCAACCCAGGGGATCGACCGGCGGCACCAACAGGCTGCGGTCGAGCGTGGTCAGGACACCGACCAGGGCCAGCGACAGCACCCCGCAACCGGCGAGCGAGGAGTCCAGGATCGTCCACGGTTGGGGGAGGTAGCGGGTGACGCCGAGGTTTCGTCCGGTGGCCCGCAGGCCGATCAGGACTGCGCTGACCCCGACCGCGACCTCGGCCACACCGTCGATCATGGACCCGGACAGGAACCGGAAGGCGCCGAAGATCAACACCATCGCGCCGATCAGGGTCAGCGCCAAGACGCGGCGACGGTGGGTCGGCCGGCGGGTGGCGCCGAACCCGCGGGCCTCCATCGCGGCAGCCAGGTCGATGGACCGGTCGACCGCGTCCGCCATCACCGGGACGAGCAACGCCGGCAACGCGCGAACCCCACGGGCCGACGACCCGCGCAGCCGCCGGGCCCGGCTGATCCGTTGCGCGCTCTCGATCAGTTGCGGGGCCACGCTGAGCGCGATCACCACCGCGACCGACGCCTCGTACAGCGCCGCCGGCACCGAGCGCAGCACCTGTCGCGGATTGGCCAGCGCGTTGGCGGCGCCGAGGCAGAGCAGGATCGTGGCCAACCGCAGGGCGTCGTAGAGCGTCCAGGCCAGCGCCTCGGCGGTCACCGCGCCCCCCACCCGGATGCCCTGGGCCCAGGCCGGCAGCTGGAGTTGGGGGAGGTCCAGCAGCACGGTGCTGCCGATCGGAGCGCCAAACAGGACCTGAAAGACCAGACGGACGCCGATGATCACCAACGCCATCAGGTAGTAGGCGCGCAGCGATCGCGCCCAGGGGGCGTCGGTGCGTCGAACCACGACCGTGGCGCTGAGCGCGGCGATCATCAGCACCAGCAGCAGGGGATTGGTGGTCAAGCTGACCGCGGCGGCCAGGGTGAGCGCCCAGGCCCACCAGGCCAGCGGGTGCACCGGGGCCGAGGACGCGTGGGGCCGGGTGTTCACCGACGGCGCCACAACCACCACCCAACGGCGGCACCAGCCGCGGCCAGGATGGCCAGGGTAACGATCAGTCCGGTCGGTCCTCCGTCGCTGGACGGGCCCGACTGGGGTGCCCCGGAGGACGGGGTCCGGCTCGTGGGGGTGGTCGTTGCGGAGGCGGTCATTGAGGTGGGAGCGCCCGAAGCCGAAGTCGAAGTCGACGCCGACGCGGAAGCCGAAGCCGTAGCGGAAGCAGTGGTGGTGGCGGCCCGAGCCGGGAGCGGGCTGGGTGGGGTTCGCCCATCGCCGAAGCGCCAGCCCTCGGCGTCACCGCGGCGGGGCTGGTAGCTGTCCGGACCGAGGGCGGCGTAGGTCCAAGGCCCGAAGCTGCCGTCGGCGTTCCGGGATGCCTGCCAGTAGGACCAATAGGCGTCCATCGTGACCGCACAGGAGGTGGGCAGCCCGCTGATCGAGCAGATCATTCCGCCCGATCGGGACGGGACGAACCCGGCGTCGATCAGCGCGCGGGTGCCGCTGTCGAAGTCGTCGGCGCAGCCGGTCTGCTGGCCGCCGAGGGCGGCGAAGTCGACCACGACCAACACCCCGTCACACGCGGGCGGGGTTGGCGCCGCGGTGGCGGGCACGCCGCCGAGGGTGGCGACCAGGGCGAACGCCCCGGCCGCCACCCAGGCGGCGAGCCGCCGGATCATGAGCGGCGACGCCGGACGACCAGGGCGGCGCCGCCAGCAACGACGGCGGCCAGGGCCAGCCAGCCCAGGGTGGCGCCGACGCCGCCCGGGGAGCCGGCCGGCGTCGCGGCGGGAGTGGCCGGTGCGCTGCTCGGCGAGGCGCTGGCCGGAGCCTCGGTGGCCGTGCTCACGGTCAGGTAGGTCTGGCCGGCCAGGGTGAGCATTCCCTGAACGGTGGCCAGCAGGTCGGCCTTGCCCGCGTTCGGCAGAGCTCCGTCGGCCAGTTGCTGTCCGGCCAGGTAAGCAAGGGCCTTGGCGGGGTCGGCCTTGGCCGCAATCAGCCCCATCCCCATCACGGCGGTGGAGTTGACCGGCGAGAAGCCCTGCCAGGACCCATCAGCCTGCTGGTTCTTGGTGGCCCAGGCGATCGCCTTGGTCAGGCTGGCGGTCGCGTCCGGAGTGCCCAGGGCGGCCAGGGCGACCGCGGCCAGGCCGGTGTTGTCGGCGTCCGCAGGCTTACCGAGCTGATAGGAGAACCCTCCGTCCTTCTCCTGCTGGCTGAGCAGCCAGTCGGCCATCGCGGTCGGGACGGTGGCCCCGGCGCGGCTGAGGGCGATGATCCCCAGGCTCTGGGCGAAGGCGCCGGGGAAGGAGCCGAACGCCCCATCCTTGGCGATGCCCTTGTTGATCACCGCGACCAGGTCGACCCCGCCGAACGACGTCGGGTCCGTTGCGGTGGCGGCGGCGACCAAGGCGAGCTTGGCCGCGCCTTCGGGCGACTTGGCGGTGTAGGCCTTGGCCTGGCCCTGCAGCCAGGTGACCAGCTTGTCGATGGTCGGCTTCTGGGCGGGGTCGCCGGAGGCGGCCAGGGCGAGGACGGCGTCGGCGGTGATCCCCTCGTTGCCGAATTCGGAGCTGAGGTGATCGTCCGAGCCGATCGTGGTGGAGAGGTAGGTGGTGGCCTGGGCCAGCGCTTCGGTGGCGCTGGGCGCCGCGACGGCTGGTCGTGGCGCGACCAGGGAGAGGGCGATCGCCAAGACGGCGATCAGGAGACGTTTGACGACAGGCATTGGATACCTTTCAGCCTGCCGCGGTGGTGTTCCGGACTGGCCAAGAGGACCGACCCGGCTCGTGACCGCGGACCTCGACGGTGGATGAACGAGCGTGAACCAGGCAGGCAGTCCGACTTCGTCGATGTCTCGGCGTCACGGTTGCGGGTCAGTCCTGGGCTTGCACCAGGTTCCCCTGCATGGATCGGCGCCAGCCTATCCCAGTCGGCGGCAGCGGCCGGACGCTGGACGTGCCACTGGTGACACCACGTGGCGGCGTGTTGGTCGTCCTGGCCACCAACACGCCGCCACGTCATGTCACCAGTCAAGGTCGACCCCTCCACGGACTGGGGGAGGCGGGGCTTCGACGGGCGGTGCCGCCGGGATCGGCCGCTCAGATGCAACGAGGGGGCACCCGTGATGGATACCCCCTCGCCGACTTGGTGATTACTGGTCGCCGTCCAAGGCGTCGGCGGCGGCCGCCTTGGCGTCGTCGATGGCCTGACCAGCCTCGTCCAGGGCCTCGGCTCCGGCGTCCTTGGCTGCGTCCACGGCGTCTCCGGCAGCGTCCGCCGCGTCGCCCGCGGCGTCCTGCACCGCGTCCACGGCGTCGCCGGCCGCATCGGCCGCGTCAGCTGCGGCGTCCTGCACCGCGTCACCAGCGTCCGCGGCGGCGTCATCGGCGCCGTCGAAACGATCCTTGAGGTCCTCGAACGCGTTCTGGCCCTGTTCCTTGACGTCAGCGGCGAAGTCCTGGATGTTGTCGCCGGCGTCGCCCGCGAGATCCTTCACCTTGTCCACAGCGTCTTCGGCGAAATCGCGGATCTGGTCGCCCAGGTCCTTCGCCTTGTCCATCAGCCCGTCGAAGAAGCTGCCGCCCTCATTTTCGGCCACGTTCGTGTCCCTTTCGTCAGAACCTGTCGGCCTCCGTCGGCCGACCCCCCAAGCCTACGGACTTCCGGGCCGGCAACACAGGCCCGCGGTTCAGCGTTCGGTGACGGCGAAAACCCGGAAACCCTTGGCCGAGGCGACCCGGTCGCAGCGGTAACCCCGCTCGCCGGTCAGCCAGCGCTGCAGTGAGTCCGCGCCCAGATTCCGGCCGACCACCAGCCGGGCGGTTCCGCCCGGGGCTAACCGCGGCAGCCAGGTGTCCAGCAGGTCGTGCAGCGCCTCCTTGCCGATCCGAATGGGCGGGTTCGACCAGATCTCGTCGTAGCGGGCGTGCGGGTCGGCCTGCTCGGGGGTGAGCGACCGCACCCGGGACGCGAGGCCGTGCCGCTCGGCGTTGTCGGCGGTGAGCGCCAACGCCCGTGGGTTGACGTCGACGGCGTCGATCACCGCGCCCGGGCAGGCGGTGGCCAGCGCGACCGCGATCACCCCGTAACCGCAGCCCAGGTCCAGCAGCCGCCGGGCGTCTTTGGGCGGCGTCGACTCGCGGAGCAGGACGGCCGTCCCCTGATCGAGGGAGTCGCCGGAGAAGACGCCGTTCGCCGTGATGAACGGCCAGTCGGTGTCCCAGAAGCGCATGGTCACCGCCCGGCGACGTTCCGGACCATCGGGGGCGGCGAAGTAGTGGCTCATCGGTCCACCTCCAAGGTCCGGGTGGCCCGGGCCTCCAGCGCCCGGGCGGCCAGTTGGTCGTCGGGAGGGTAGCCGACCTCCTCCAAGACCAGTCCGCCGGGCGGCATCACCGTGATCTCGCCGGCGCGCTCGTCGCGGGCGAGCAGCATCGCCGGCCACTCGGCCGACCGCTCCCCGTGACCCACCCGCAGCAGCGCGCCGACCAGGGAACGCACCATCGAGTGGCAGAAGGCGTCGGCGACCACGGTCAGTTCCACCATGTCCCCGGTCCGAACGACGTCGAGCCGCTGCAGCGTCCGGATCGTGGTGGCTCCCTCGCGGCGCCGACAGAACGCCGCGAAGTCGTGCAGTCCCACCAGGCCGGACGCCGCTGCCGCCATCGCCTGGTGGTCGAGCGGCCGGCGGCTGGACACCACCTGACGCCGCTGCAGCGGGTCGACCAACCCGTCGGACAGCCGATAGACGTAGCGCCGCCAGATCGCTGAGAACCGGGCGTCGAAGCCCACCGGGGCGAGCCGCACCCGCCACACGACCAGGTCCGGCGGCAGCACTCGGCGCAGCCGTCGCTCCAGGGTCACAGCGGTTTCCTCGTCGGTGTCAGCCAGGTCGAGGTGCGCCACCTGCCCCCGGGCGTGGACGCCGGCGTCGGTGCGGCCGGCGCAGGTCAGCCGCGGCCGATGGTCCAGTCGGGCCACGCGCTGGATCCACTGCTCGAGCTCACCCTGCACGGTGCGCAAGCCCTCCTGGGCCGCCCAGCCGTGGAAATCGGTGCCGTCGTAGCCCAGGTCGAGCCGCAGCCGGGTCACCGGAGTCTCCGATAGGTGAAGTCGGTGACCGGCCGTCCGGCCGCGAGCGCCCGACCCTCGAACTTCGTCACCGGACGACCCGCCCAGCGCGGGGCGGGCCCGCCGTGTTCGTTGACGAAGGCCGGGTGGGGGTCGAGCACCTCGCCGATCCAGGTCGCGTAATCGGCCCAGTCGGTGGCCAGCCGCCACAGTCCACCGGGCGCCAGCCGCGACGCCACCAGGTCGGCGAAGTCGGAGGTGACCAGCCGGCGTTTGTGGTGCCGCGCTTTCTGCCAGGGATCGGGGAAGAACGTCCACAGCTCGCTGATCGATGCCAGGTCGAAGAGGACGTCCAGCGCCTCGGTCGCGTTGGCGACCACCAGCCGGACGTTGTCCACCCCGGCCCGGCCCAGCCGGGACAAGGTGTTGGCCACGGAGGGCTGGTGCACCTCGAAACCGATCAGGTTCCACTCCGGATGCTGTGATGCCTGGGCCGCGATCAGGTGTCCCGTGCCACCGCCCACCTCGACCACCAGCGGAGCCGTCCGTCCGAACTCGCCGGCCCAGTCGACCGCAGCGTCGGGGGCCACCGAGGTGGACAACCCCCGGGTCGGGACCTCGATCACCCAGTCCTGGTGACGCTCCCAGGCGCGCTGCTGGCTGTCGTTCATCCGCCCACTGCGCCGGACGAACGAGACCACCTCCCGCGTCGGCCGCTGCGTCCCAGGCATGCCGGTCACTGTAGCGGCGCGCCCCGGGGGAGCTTTCGGGGTGAACCCGGGGATGACCGCGGCATGTCGTGGCGTCGGTCCTGGTTACATGAAAGAGACAGGGTCACCGACCCCGGAAGGTTTGATCGTGAAACTCCTGCTGAACATCATCTGGTTCATCTTCGGCGGCTTGTGGCTGGCGCTGGGGTACTTCGCCTTCGGCGTCCTGGCCTGCCTGCCGATCGTCACGATTCCGTTTGGCATCGCGTCGTTTCGGATGGCGGCCTACGCCCTGTGGCCCTTCGGCAAGGCGGTGGTCGAAAAGCCCACCGCGGGCGCCGGCTCGGCGATCGGCAACGTGATCTGGTTCCTGATCGCCGGGGTCTGGCTGGCGATCGGCCACGTCACCACCGCCGCCGCCCAGGCGATCACCATCGTCGGCATCCCGCTGGCCATCGCCAACCTCAAGATGATCCCGGTCACCTGCTTCCCCTTTGGCAAGGAGATCGTCGACTCCCGGAGCATCCCGGCCGGCTACCGTCCGCTGCACGCGTTCTGAGGTTCGGGCGCGGGCCTCAACGGGTGTCGATCCGACTCGTCAGGTCGGCACCGGACCGGTCGATGCCCGGACCACCAGGGTCGGGTCGAAACGGTGATGCAGCGCTTCCAGCCGCTCGCCGGCCAGTTGCGCCGCCATCAGCCGGGCCGTGGTGTCGGCGATCCGGCCGACCGGCTGGCGGATCGTGGTCAGCGGGGGATTCGCGTGCGCGGCCAGCGTGCCGTCGTCATAGCCGATCACGCTGACCCGCTCCGGAACCGGGTAACCCTGCCGAGCCGCGGCCTCGCTGGCTCCGACCGCCATCACGTCACTGCCGCAGACGATGGCGGTCGCCCCGGTCTCGATCAGCCGCCGGGCAGCGATCGCGCCGCCCTCCATCGTGTAGGGCAGGCTCAGCTGCAGCCGCGGGTCGGCCGGCAGTCGATGACGGGCGAGTGCCGCGACGAAACCCTTGAGACGGTTCACCGAGGGACGATAGGTCACCGGCCCGTTGGCCAGACCGATCGAGCGGTGGCCCAGACCGACCAGGTGATCGATCGCTACTCGCGCGCCCTGCTCCTCGTTGGTGCCGACCGAGGGCACCCCCAGACCCTCGACCAGCCCCGACACCATCACCATCGGCACCCCGCGGCGGTGCAGCCGCCGATACGGGGCATGGTCCACCTGCAGGTTGGCGTGCCAGCCCGACACCAGGATCAGGCCGTGGGCGCCGTGCTGCAGGATCACTTCGATGTGTTGGCGCTCGTCGAAGCTGCGCAGCGTGAAGCTCCCGATCAGCGACGAGATCGCCTGCTGGCTGAGTCGATGCTCGATCGCCCCGGCCATCCCCGCGAACGCCGGGTTCTGCAGATCGGGGACGATGATCCCGACGAACGGCGTTCCGCCGGACTCGCCCCGGCCGTAGGGGTGGCCGTGGATCCGGACTCCGTCGAAGACCTTGTTCCGGGTGGCTTCGGCGACCCCAGGCCGCTCCGATAGCACCCTGCTCACCGTTGCCGGACTCACCCCGAGCCGCCGGGCCAGTTCGCGCACGCTGATCCGTTCCCGACGCTCGGTTCCGAACTCCTGCACGAGCGGATGAAACATGTTTCAGACTCTTTGTGTCAACGAGCCCGCGAAACATACCTTTCGGCAAGGGCCACCCCGACGATCGAGGACGAGCGTCGCGGGCCAGCCCACAACACGTGCACTGGGCGGTGACGGAGCTGCCCAGCAGCTGATTTGGTCTCGATTTGGACAAGGTCGCCCAGCACTCCTTGGAGTCGACCAAGTCCTGGGAGAGGCTCAACGACAGGAACCCCTCCGCCCGGACAGCCGTCCCGGCGGGACCTAGGAAGGGAACCCCATGCGAATCCCACGCATTGCAGCAGTCGGCCTCGCCCTCGGCGGCCTGCTGCTGTCGGCGTGCGCCAGCACCCCGGCCGCCACCACGGCCTCCAGCAGCGCGTCCACCTCGGCCAGCGCGAGCACCAGCGCCTCCGGCGGCACGCTGACCATCTGGGCCGACGACAAGCGGGCCGCTGCGCTCAAGAGCTTCGGCGACCAGTTCGGCAAGGACAACGGCGTCACCGTCAAGATCGAGGCCATCTCCAAGGACCTCCAGACCCAGTTCGTCACCGCCTCGCAGGCGGGCAACGCTCCCGACCTGGTGGTCGGCGCCCATGACTGGGCCGGCAACCTGGTGCAGAACGGCGCCATCGACCCCGTCCAACTCGCCGACGCCGCTGCCTTCGACCCGGTCGCGGTCAAGGCGGTCACCTACGACGGCCAGACCTACGGCGTCCCCTACGCGGTCGAGAACATCGCGCTGATCCGCAACACCGATCTCGCCCCCGACGTCCCCGCTTCGATCGAGGCCATGGTCAAGACCGGCCAGGACCTCAAGAAGAAGGGCGACGTCAAGGAGATCATGGCGCTCCAGCAGGGCCAAAACGGTGACGTGTACCACCTCTACCCGCTGATCACCTCCGGTGGCGGCGCCCTCTTCGGCACCACCGCCAACGGCTCGCCCGACCCAAAGCAGGTCATGGTCGACGCGCCCGGAACCATCGCCGCGTTCAAGAAGATCGCGTCGATCGGTGAGAAGGGTTCGGGTGCCCTGAAGCGCTCGATCGGTGGCGAGAACTCCATCGCAACCTTCACCGGCAAGAAGACCGCGTTCCTGGTGTCCGGCCCCTGGGCCATCGCCGACATCAAGAAGGCCGGCATCAAGTACGACATCTCCGAGATCCCGGCCTGGGAAGGCGGCGACCCCGCGGCTCCGTTCATCGGTGCGCAGGCGTTCTTCGTGGCTTCCAAGGGCAAGAACAAGGCCCTGGCCCAGGAGTTCGCGACCAACTTCGTCGCCACCCCTGAGCTCCAGGTTGCGCTGTACAAGGCCGAGCCGCGTCGTCCGGCGCTGCTCGCCGGGCTGGAGCAGGTCAAGGCCGAGGATCCGGACCTGCAGAAGTTCGCCGACGCGGGCAAGAACGGCACCCCGATGCCGGCCATCCCGCAGATGGCGGAGATCTGGGAGCCGGTCGGCAAGGCTGCGGCCAACATCATCGGTGGCGCCCCGGTGGAGTCCACCCTGAAGTCGGCGGCCGACGCCATCCGTAAGAAGATCGGCTGAGCCGATCGGCCCATGGCTTCGTGCCACGTGCCGTCCTAGGGTGTGGGTCGAGGTGAAGCTTCGCCCCGACCCACACTCGTCCCTAACCCTCACCGTCGACATCTCGTGCAGGAGGAGGAGTCGTGACTGCCCAGCAGCCGCTCCCGAGCAAACAAGCAGACCAGCCCTCGTCCGGCGGCTGGGGCTTCTCCGGATCAACCCCGTTGGCCCTGCTCGGCAAGGTGATCGGCCTCGGCCTGGTCGCGGCGATCACCCTCTGGCTCGCCTTCCCGTTGATCGCCCAGGGCAGCTGGTTGCTGCTGGCCCTGCTCCTCGCCTCCGCAGTCGGGCTGTTCGTGGTCTATTTGCAGCCCCGCCGGATCCCGCTGAAGTACCTCGTCCCGGGGACGATCTTCCTGGTCCTGTTCCAGGTGCTCCCGGTTCTGTTTACCGTCTCGACTGCCTTCACGAACTTCGGGGACGGCCACCGCGGCACCAAGGAAGAGGCGATCACCGCGATCGAGGGCGCCAGCGTCCGGCAGGTGCCGGGCGGGGTCAACTACGTCCTGACCCTGGCTACCAAGGGCGACCCGGCCACCGGTGAGCTGCTCTTCCTGCTGGTCAACCCCACGACCAAGGAAACCTTCGTCGGGGACGCCAAGGGTCTGCAGCCGCTGACCGGCGCAACCGTCTCGTCTGCGAACCGGGTGACCGCGGCCCCCGGCCTGACCCTGCTCAACGCCGGCCAGGCCAGCGCCCGTTCGGCCGAGATCGCCTCCTTCACAGTCCCCACCGCCAACGGCGCCATCCGTGCTCAGGGCCTTTCCCGGGCCTACGAAGGAGCCAAGACCCGGGCCTACGACGCCTCCTGCGACTGCATCAAGGACACCTCCAGCGGCACCAGCTGGAAGGCCGACGGATCGGTTGGCGCCTTCGTCAGTGACACCGGTGACCGGCTGTCCCAGGGCTGGCAGGTCAACGTCGGCTTCGGCAACTTCGCCAAGATTTTCGGCGACCAGACCCTACGGACGTACTTCCTGGGAATCCTGGTCTGGAACTTCGCCTTCGCCTTGCTGGTCGTGTTCGGCACTTTCGCCGTCGGCCTGGCCATGGCGATGGCTCTGAACCACCCTCGGCTGAAGGGGTTGAAGCTCTACCGGGTGCTGATCGTCCTGCCGTACGCGATGCCGTCGTTCGCGATGCTGCTGGT
>CAYVOW010000053.1:0-16061 GCA_964453585.1 uncultured Micropruina sp. | reverse complement strand
CCGGTCTGATCGATGCGATGTGCGACGTCTTCGTCGCGATGGGCTGGGAGGTCGCCGAGGGCCCGGAGGTGGAGGCCGAGTGGCTCAACTTCGACGCCCTCAACATCGGACCCGACCACCCCTCGCGAGGCCTCACCGACACCCTGTTCGTCGAGCCGGTCGAGAACCGGCTGCTGCTGCGGACCCACACCTCCCCGGTGCAGATCCGCTCCCTGCTGGAGCGGCCACTCCCGGTCTACGTGATCTGCCCGGGCAAGGTGTACCGGGCCGACGAGTTCGACGCGACCCACCTGCCGGTGTTCCACCAGATCGAGGGGTTGGTCGTCGACAAGGGGATTTCGCTCGCGCACCTGCGCGGCACCCTGGACCATTTCGCCAAGGCGATGTTCGGCCCGACCATCCGGACCCGGATGCGCCCGCACTACTTCCCGTTTACCGAGCCCAGCGCCGAGGTGGACCTGGAGTGCTTCGTCTGCAACGGTGAATCGGTGGGCAACCCCGATCGTCCCTGCCGAACCTGCAAGTCGGAGGGCTGGATCGAGTGGGGCGGCTGTGGGGTGGTCAACCCGCGGGTGCTGGCCGCCTGCGGCGTCGACACCGACGTGTACTCGGGCTTCGCGTTTGGGATGGGCATCGACCGCACCCTGATGTTCCGCAACGAGGCCTCCGACCTGCGCGACATGGTCGAGGGTGACGTCCGGTTCAGCCGTTCTTTGAAGGGAGTGGCGCGATGAGGGCGCCGATGTCCTGGCTGCGTGAGTACGCGGCCCTCCCGGCCGGGCTGACCGGTCGGGAACTGGCCGCGCACCTGATCCGAGCCGGCCTGGAGGTCGAAACCGTCGACTCCGCCGGGGCCGGGGTGGGTCCGCTGGTGGTCGGACGCGTGGTCGATTTTGTCGACGAACCGCAGAAGAACGGCAAGATCATCCGCTGGTGCCACCTGGACGTGGGGGCGGCCCTGGCCCCCGAGGTCGCGCCCGAACCGATCGCCGGTCGTCCGGTGGCCGAGGGGGTGCGCGGAATCATCTGTGGCGCGCACAACTTCTCCACCGGCGACCTGGTCGTCGTGGGGCTGCCCGGGACGGTGTTGGCCGGCGGCTTCACGCTGACCTCCCGCAAGACCTACGGCCACCTGTCCGACGGGATGATCTGCGCCCAGGACGAACTGGGCATCGGCGAGGACCACAGCGGGATCATCGTGCTGCCGGCCGACGCCGGGCTCGCACCGGGCGACGACCCCTCGTCCTACCTGGGGCTGGGCGAGGAGATCCTCGACATCAACGTCTCGCCGGACATGTCGTACTGCATGTCGATCCGGGGGCTGGCCCGCGAGGCGGCCCAGGCGTTGGCCGTCCCGTTCACCGACGTGGTGGACCGACGAACGCCGGAGACGGTGATCGCGGGCTACCCGGTTCGGCTGGACGATCCGGCCTGCTCCTTGTTCGTCGCGCTGACGGTGACCGGGATCGATCCCACCGCCACCTCCCCGGAGTGGCTGGTTCGGCGCTTGCAGCAGGCGGGCATGCGGTCGATCTCGCTGCCGGTGGACATCTCCAACTACGTGATGCTGACCACGGGTCAGCCCAATCACACCTACGACCTGGCCCGGCTCAGCGGTCCGATCGTGGTTCGGCGGGCCCGTGCCGGGGAGTCGATCACCACCCTGGACAGCCAGTTGCGGTCTCTTTCCACCGACGACCTGCTGATCACCGACGACTCGGGCGCGATCGGCATCGCCGGGGTGATGGGTGGCGAGTCGACCGAGATCGGCGCCGACACCACCGCGGTGGTGATCGAGGCCGCCAGCTTCGATCCGGCGACGATTTCTCGTTCGATGCGCCGTCATGGGCTGCCGTCGGAGGCGTCCAAGCGGTTCGAGCGCGGGGTCGACCCGAACGCCGCCTACGCGGCGGCGCACCTGGTGGCGCGCCTCCTGGTGGACCTGGCCGGCGGCACCCTGTCGTCCGACGAAACGGTGGCGGGTGCGCCAGCGCCGGTGCCGTCGCAGACCCTGCCCGCCGATCTGCCCGGCCGGATCCTCGGCCTTGACGTCCCGGTGGAAAGGGTGGTCTCCATCCTGCGCGCCTCCGGGGTGGTCACCTCCCAGGCCGCGGAGATTCTGCAGGTGACCCCGCCCACCTGGCGTCCCGATCTGCGCGACCCCTATGACTACGTCGAGGAGGTCGGCCGCAAGATCGGTCTCGACGCGATCCCCACCGTCGTCCCGCAGGCGCCAGTGGGTCGCGGTCTCACCCCCAGCCAGCGCGGCCGGCGGGCGATCAACGCCGCCTTGGCAGTGTCCGGGTTCGTCGAGGTGCTGCTGTTCCCTTTCGCCTCGGTGGAGGACCTGGACCGGATGGACGTCTCCGCCGACGATCCGCGCCGCGCCCTGGTTAGGTTGGCGAACCCGTTGTCGGAGGCCGCTCCCTACCTGCGGACGTCGCTCCTGCCCGGACTGTTCGCTGCCATCCAGCGCAACACCTCGCGCGGCAACGACGATCTGGCGCTGTTCGAGAGCGGCCGGGTCTTCTTCAACACCTCCACCGCGGCGACCCCGGTGCCCTCGGTCGCCGGACGCCCCAGCGACCAGGAACTGGCCGCGATCGAGGCCGCCCTGCCCGAACAGCCGCGCCACCTGGCGGCCGTCCTGTCCGGCGCCTGGCGGCCCAGTGGCTGGCGTGGAGCAGGGGAACCGGCCGGCTGGCAGCAGGCGCTCGCCTTTGCCGACGTGGTGGCTGGCGTGATCGGCACCACCGTCGCGCGGCAGGCCGTCCAGCAGGCGCCCTGGCATCCGGGACGAGCGGCCGAACTCCGGGTGGCGGGCGAGATCGTCGGCTACGCCGGCGAGGTGCACCCGACCGTCTGCGCGGCGTTCGGGCTGCCGGCTCGGACCGCGGCCGTGGAACTCGACCTGGACCTCCTGCTGCGACTGGCTCCGGGCCCCGGCCGGATTTCCGCGGTGTCGCCACACCCCGTGGCGAAGGAGGACGTGGCCCTGGTGGTGGACGAAGCTGTGCCGGTGGCCCAGGTGCGGGCCGCGCTGATCGAGGGTGCCGGTGAGTTGTTGGAGTCGGTCCACCTCTTCGACATCTACCGCGGCTCGCAGATCCCTGAGGGCAAGAAGTCGCTGGCCTTCGGGCTGCGCTTCCGGGCCGCCGACCGAACCCTGAAGGACAGCGAGATCGCCGCTGCCCGGGAGGCGGCGGTGGCGTCGGCGGTCAGTGGCTGCGGGGCGGTTCAGCGGGCCTGAGTCAGGCCCAACTCCAGGGACGCCACCTCGCCGATCACCGTGATCGCCGGCGGCTGGATCCCAGCCTGGTCGGCCAGCGCCGCGATCTGGTCAAGGGTTCCGTTGACCACGCGCATCGAGGGCAGCGTGGCATCGGTCACGACAGCGGCCGGCGTCGACTCGTCCAGCCCGGCGGTGATCAGCGCAGCGGTGATCGCCGCCAGGGTGGCCACCCCCATCAGCACCACGATGGTGTGCCCGGACTGAGCGACGGCCGACCAATCGGTGGTGCAGTCGGGGTGGTCTGGCCCGACGTGTCCGGAGACCACCGTGAACCCCTGGACCAGGCTGCGGTGAGTGATCGGAATGCCGGCCACCGCCGGTCCAGCGATCGCCGACGACACCCCGGGAATCACTGTTACCGGAACCCCGGCCGCCGCGCAGGCGAGCGCCTCCTCCCCGCCGCGGCCGAAGACGAACGGGTCGCCGCCCTTGAACCGGACGACCGAGCGTCCGGCCTGCGCGTGCTCGATCAGCAACTCGTTGATCCGCTCCTGCGAGGTGGACCGGCCGCCCGGGATCTTCCCGACGTCGATCAACAGGGCGTCCGCGCCGCATTCGCGCAGACACGTCAACGGCGCCAGGTGGTCGTACAGCACCACGTCCGCGGCCTGCAGCGCCCGCAGCCCGCCGACCGTGATCAGGTCGGGGTCGCCGGGTCCTCCGCCGACCAGCACCACTCGTCCCTCAGTCATCGCCGGCCGCCAACTCAAGAGCGGCATAGGTGAGCACGATGTCCGCGCCCGCTCGAACGATCGCGGTGACAGCCTCGCGGAGGGCGGTGTCGCGGTCGATCCAGCCACGCTCGGCCGCAGCGCAGACCATCGCGTACTCCCCGGAGACGTGGTACGCGGCAACTGGCACCGGGGACGCCGCGGCCACGTCGGAGAGCACGTCGAGGTAGTACCCGGCCGGTTTGACCATCACCAGATCGGCACCCTGAGTCAGGTCGAGAAGGGCCTCGCGCACCCCCTCGCGACGGTTAGCGGGGTCCTGTTGGTAAGTCTTGCGGTCGCCCTGCAGGGACGATCCGACGGCCTCCCGGAACGGCCCGTAGAAGGCGGAGGCGTACTTGGCCGCGTAGGCCAGGATCGCGGTCTCGGTGAAGCCAGCGGCGTCCAGCCCCGCGCGGATCGCGGCCACCTGGCCGTCCATCATCCCCGACGGCGACACCACGTGCGCGCCGGCAATCGCCTGGCTGACCGCCTGCTCGACATAGGCAGCCACCGACGCGTCATTGTCGACGCGGCCGTGCTCGTCCAGCACCCCGCAGTGACCGTGGTCGGTGAACTCGTCCAGACAGGTGTCGGCCATGATCACCAGGTCGTCGCCCACCGCCTCCCGGACGGCGCGCAGGGCGCGGTTCAGCACCCCCTCGGGATGCCAGGCCTGCCAGCCGTCACTCTTCTCGGCCGGGTCGGGTACCCCGAACAGCATCACCCCGCCCAGTCCCGCGTCCCGAGCCCGACGGACCTCGGCGACCAGCGAGTCAAGGGTGTGCTGAACGACGCCCGGCAGGGACTCGATCGGGTGCGGTTCGGTCAACCCATCGGCCACGAACAGGGGGAGCACCAACTGGGCTGGGTGCAGCCTGGTCTCGCGCACCAGTCGGCGCATCACGGGCGTGCTCCGGAGGCGGCGTGGCCGCTGGGTCAGGTCCATGGCTCGTCCTCCTTCAGCCGACGCAAGGTTCTCACGACCGCGTCGGCTGCTGCCGCCTCGCTCACCAGCGCGACAAAGCCAAGCTCCCGGACCCGGGCCGCACTCTGCTCACCCAGGACGACCGCCGGCGGGCCGCCCGGTCCCAAGAGCTGCCGGGCCGCCGCCGCGACCGAACCCGAGGTCAACACGACGGCATCGAACCCGGCGTCGCGCCAGCGCGCCCGCAGCTGATCGGGCACGTTGGCCACCGGTCGCAGGCGATAGGTGGCGACCGTTTCGACCTCCCAACCCCTCTCCCGGAGGCCGTCCGCCAGCAGCGGGTCGGCGTCCGCGGACCCCGGCAGCAGCACCCGGCCGGCACCATCGGGCCACACCGACAGCAGGGCCGCGGCACCGTGCGGCGGGGGAGCGGTCAGCGCCACCGGCCACCCGGCGGCGGCGGCCCGGTCGGTCGTCCTTGGCCCGACCGTTGCCACCGGGGCACTCGTCGGAGCGACGAAGTCCACTGCGGTGGCGGACGCGAACACCACCCAGTCGAAGCGGCCGGCCGCCAGGTCGTCACGCCACAGGCCGGGCGCCCCTAGGAACTCGACATCGGTCAGGGCCACCTCGATCACCTCGGCTCCGGCAGCCCGGATCGCTTCGGCGAGCCGCGGCGACCGACGCTGGGGCAGGAGCACTCGCAGCCCCGCCAACACCTGGTCGCCCCCCATCGTCCGATGATGCCGGACGCGCGCCCGCACCCCGCGGGGTTGTTCACCAGTTGTTCACCTGGAGAGTTATGGTCCCCTCTACCAAAAATGCGACAATGGAGACATGAGAAAGGTTCGAGACATCGAGTGCTGGCTCACCGACATGGACGGTGTGCTGGTTCACGAGGAGCATGCCCTGCCGGGTGCCGCCGAGTTGATCGACCGTTGGGTCGACACCTCGAAGCGCTTCCTCGTCCTCACCAACAACTCCATCTACACCCCGCGAGACCTGGCTGCGCGGCTGGCCCGGTCCGGGCTGCACGTCCCCGAGGAGAACATCTGGACCTCGGCGATGGCCACCGGCGCCTTCCTGGCCAGCCAGCCCGGCGAGAAGACCGCCTATGTGATCGGCGAGGCCGGGCTTACCACGGCCCTGCACGAGGCCGGGTTCGTCTTGACCGACACGGACCCCGACTTCGTGGTGCTCGGCGAAACCCGCACCTACTCCTTCGAGGCGATCACCAAGGCGATCCGCCACATCGAGGCCGGTGCCCGTTTCATCATCACCAACCCGGACGCCACCGGCCCCTCGCGTGAGGGCACGCTGCCGGCCACCGGCGCGATCGCGGCGATGATCACTGCGGCCACCCAACGCCACCCCTATGTGGTCGGCAAGCCCAACCCGATGATGTTCCGCTCGGCGATGAACCGGATCGAGGCCCACTCCGAAACCACCGCGATGATCGGCGACCGGATGGATACCGACATCGTCGCCGGCATGGAGGCGGGCCTGCACACCGTCCTGGTGATGACCGGTGTCACCACCGAGGCCGATGTCGAGAAGTACCCCTTCCGGCCCGACCAGATCCTGCCCGGGGTCGAGGCGCTGCTGCCGCAGATCTGAGGCCTCTCGCCAGAATGTTGGATCTTTCGTGGTAGTCGACGAAAGATCCAACATTGGAGGTCCGTGGAACGCCACTATCCTGACCAAGGGCGAATATTCATTCCTGATGCGGCATACTCATGCCTATGACGGTGAAGGTTGCGGTGGCGGGGTGCACCGGATACGCGGGCGGCGAACTGCTGCGCCTGCTGTTGGAGCATCCAGAGGTCGAGATCGGTGCACTGACCGCCAACAGCAGCGCCGGCAGCCGTCTGGGCGAGCACCATCAGCATCTGTTCCCACTGGCCGAACGGGTCGTGGAGCCGACCACCGCTGACATTCTGGCCGGCCATGACGTGGTCTTCCTGGCGTTGCCTCACGGCACCTCCGCGGCCATGGCCGCCCAACTCGACGCGGACGTCCTGGTGATCGACGCCGGAGCCGACTTCCGGCTGTCCGACCCCGAGCAGTGGACGGCGTTCTATGGCACCGAGCATGCGGGCACCTGGCCCTACGGACTCCCTGAACTCCCCGGGCAGCGGACGAACCTGGCCGCCACCCGCCGAATCGCGGTTCCCGGCTGCTATCCCACCACCGTAACGCTGGCGCTGCTGCCTGCCCTGACCGGGGGTCTGATCACCGGGCGCGACGTCGTCGTGGTGGCCGCAAGCGGTCCCTCAGGGGCCGGACGCTCGTTGCGGGTGAACCTGCTCGGGGCCGAACTGATGGGTTCGGCCAGCGCTTATGGCGTCGGTGGCGGCCACCGGCACGTGCCGGAGATCCTGCAGAACTTCCGGCGGCTCGGGGCCGCCGAACCGACGCTGTCGTTCACGCCCGTCCTGGTTCCCATGTCGCGCGGCATCCTGGCCACCTGCACGGCGCCGCTCACCGACGGGGTGGACGAGGCAGCGGTGCGGGACGTCTACCGGGCCGCCTACGCCGACGAGCCGTTCGTCCACGTGCTGCCCGAGGGCGTCTGGCCGCAGACCCAGGCCGTCCTGGGCTCGAACAGTGTCGCCCTTCAGGTGACCGTGGATCGGGGCGCCAACCGGCTGATCGCCGTCGCCGCCCTCGACAATCTGACCAAGGGCACCGCGGGCGGTGCCGTCCAGTCGATGAACCTGGCCCTCGGCTATCCCGAAGTCCTCGGCTTGACCAAGATCGGAGTGGCCCCATGAGTGTGACCGCAGCGAAGGGCTTCACCGCCGCCGGAGTGACCGCCGGAATCAAGGCCTCCGGTCGCCCCGACCTGGCCCTGGTGGTGAACAACGGCCCGGCCGCCCACGCTGCCGCGGTGTTCACCACGAACCGGTTCAAGGCGGCTCCGGTGCTCTGGTCGATCGACGCCGTTGCCGACGGGCGTTTGGCCGCCGTGGTCCTTAACTCCGGCGGCGCCAACGCCTGCACCGGGCGCGACGGTTTGGCCGACGCCCAGCAGATGGCGGAGTGGGCCGCCGCCTCGGTCGGCTGTGGCCCCACCGACGTGGCGGTCTGCTCGACCGGCCTGATCGGGGTCCGGCTGCCGATGGCGGACGTGCTGGCCGGGATCGAAATGGCTGCCCAGGACCTGTCCACCGAGGGCGGTTCGTCGGCAGCCGAGGCGATCATGACCACCGACACGGTGGCCAAGGAGGCCGACTTCCACTCCGCCCACCATTGGTCGATCGGCGGCATGGCCAAGGGAGCGGGGATGCTCGCGCCCGCCCTGGCGACGATGCTGGTGGTGATCACCACCGACGTGGCCCTGCCCAGCGAGCAACTGGACGCCGCACTCCGGACGGCCACCGCATACACCTTCGATCGCACCGACAGCGACGGCTGCATGTCCACCAACGACACCGTGATCCTGCTGGCGTCCGGCGCCTCCGGGGTCACGCCGGACGCCGACGAGTTCACCGAGGCGCTGACCGGGGTCTGTCACCAGCTGGCCCGGCAACTGATCACCGACGCCGAGGGTTCGGCTCACGACATCGAGGTGACGGTGGCGGGCGCCGCTACGGAGGACGACGCCCTGGCGGTGGCCCGGGCGGTCGCCCGCAGCAACCTGTTCAAGTGCGCCGTGTTCGGCAACGACCCGAACTGGGGCCGGGTGCTGGCCGCCGCCGGAACCACCGCCGCGACCTTCGACCCCGAGACGGTCGACGTGTCCTTCAACGGAATCGACGTCTTCGTCGGCGGACAACTCGGCGCCGACCGCTCCGAGGTTGACCTCTCCGGCCGGGACGTGATCGTCGTGGTCAACCTCCACGCCGGGGACGAGAGCGCCACCATCTGGACCAATGACCTCACCTACGACTACGTCAAAGAGAACGCCGAGTACTCCACATGACCACCACCCGCACCCCTGAGCAGACCGCGGAGGTGGTCGCCAAGGCGGCCACGCTGATCGAAGCCCTGCCATGGCTGAACCGCTACGCCGGGCGGATCGTGGTGGTCAAGTACGGCGGCAACGCCATGACCGACGAGCGGCTCAAGCGAGCCTTCGCCGAGGACGTGGTCTTCCTGCGCCGCTGTGGCTTGAAGCCGGTCGTCGTCCACGGCGGCGGGCCACAGATCTCGTCGATGCTGAACCGCCTTGGCATCGCGTCGGAGTTCAAGGGTGGCCTCAGGGTCACCTCGGCCGAGGCGATGGACGTGGTGCGGATGGTGCTGGTCGGCCAGGTGGGACGCGAACTCGTGGGCCTGCTCAACGCCCACGGCCCGCTTGCCGTCGGCCTGTCGGGCGAGGACGCGGGGTTGTTCACCGCCACCCGCCGAGGCTCCGTCATCGACGGTGAGGAGGTCGACCTCGGCCTGGTTGGCGACGTCACCACCGTCCGTCCCGAGGCGGTCTTGGACCTGATCGAGGCCGGCCGGATTCCGGTGGTGGCCACCGTCGCGCCGGACGTGGCCGGCAGCGTGCACAACGTCAACGCCGACACAGCGGCCAGCGCGCTGGCGGTGGCACTGGGCGCCGAGCGGTTCGTAGTGCTGACCGACGTGGCCGGCCTGTACGCGGACTGGCCGACCAGCTCCGAGGTGATCGCCCAGTTGGACACCGCCGCCCTGCGCGACCTGCTTCCCCGGCTGGAGTCGGGGATGATCCCCAAGATGGAGGCCTGCCTGCGGGCGGTCGAAGGCGGGGTGGAACGGGCCACCGTGATCGATGGCCGGGTCGAGCACTGCCTGCTGCTGGAGATCTTCACCGACCAGGGCCTGGGCACCATGGTCGTCCCGACCGAGGTTCCGCAATGAGCGTGACGTTGCCCTCGGCCAGCCAGGCCGAGTTGACCACCCGCTACCAACACGCGGTGATGAACACCTTCGGGCCGCCGCGGCGGATCTTCGTCCGGGGCGAGGGTGCCCACCTGTGGGACGCCGACGGGAACCGCTACCTCGACCTGCTGTCAGGCTTGGCGGTCAATGTCCTCGGGCACGCGCACCCGCAGGTGCTCGGTGCCATCTCGGCTCAACTGTCGACTTTGGGACACGTGTCGAACTTCTTCGCCACCCCGACCCAGATCGCGCTGGCCGAGCGCTTGGTGGGCTTCGTCACCGCCCACCAGCCGGGTCTGGAAGCGCGGGTCTTCTTCACCAACTCCGGCACCGAAGCCAACGAGGCCGGGTTCAAGATCACCCGGATGACCGGACGCCGCCGGATCGTCGCGATGGAGGGCGCCTTCCACGGACGCAGTCTCGGGGCATTGGCTCTGACCGCCAACCCGGCCTACCGCGAGCCTTTTGAACCGCTGCCAGGCGAGGTGACCTTCGTTCCCTACGGCGACCTGGACGCCCTGGCGGCCACCGTGGACGACACCGTCGCCGCTGTGATCGTGGAGCCGGTGCAAGGAGAGAACGGGGTGGTCGAGCCGCCGCTGGGCTACCTGGCTGGCGTCCGGGAGTTGACCAGGGCCAACGGCAGCCTGCTCTGGCTGGACGAGGTACAAACCGGCATCGGCCGTTGTGGCGACTGGCTGGCCTCGACCAGTTCCGGGGTCACCGGAGACATCGTGACCCTGGCCAAGGGGCTGGGCAACGGGTTCCCGATCGGGGCCTGCGTGGCCACCGGACGGGCAGCGACCCTGCTAGGGCCGGGCGCGCACGGCAGCACCTTCGGCGGCAACCCGGTGGCCGCCGCGGCCGGCCTGGCCGTGCTGGCCATCATCGAGCGGGACGGCCTGCTGGCCCGCTCGACGGAGGCCGGCGATCGCTTGGCCGACCGCGTCCGGGGGCTGAACCATCCGGGGATCGTCGGGGTGCGGGGACGTGGCCTGCTGCGCGGCGTCGTCCTCGCTGAACCGATCGCCGCGGAGGTCGCCAACGCCGCGCTGGACGCTGGCTTCGTGATCAACGCGCCCCGGCCCACCGTCCTGCGGCTGGCGCCGCCGCTGATCGTGACTGACCCCGAACTCGACTCGTTCGTGGCGGCGCTGCCCGGCCTGCTGGAGCAGCGATGAACAGCCCGGTGACCAAGACCGCCCGTCAGGCCAGGATCGCCGAGCTGATCGCCCGGCACCGGGTCTCCTCGCAGACCGACCTCGCCGCGAGGCTGATCGAGGAGGGCTTCCCGGTCACCCAGGGAACCTTGAGCAAGGACCTGGTGGACGTCGGTGCAGTGCGCGTCCGCGATCACGAGGGCGAGTTCGCCTACGCGCTGCTGGCCGGGGAACGTCCGGGGGAGACCCCGGCGGCCACGCTTCGGCTCAGTCGACTGTGCGCCGAGCTGCTGATCTCCGCGGAGGGGTCGGCCAACCTGGCCGTGCTCCGCACCCCGCCCGGCGCCGCTCAGTACTTCGCCTCGGCGATCGACAAGGTGGCCCTGCCGTCGGTGCTCGGCACCATCGCCGGGGACGACACCATCGCCGTGATCACCCGCGACCCGAACGGGGGAGCGGCGTTGGCTGAGACGATGCTGGCCATGGGCAGCGGAGCGCGCGGTGAGTGAACACGAGGGACGGCTGTGGGGCGGGCGCTTCGCCGGCGGACCGGCCGAGGCAATGTTCGCCTTGTCCAAGTCGACCCACTTCGACTGGCGACTGGCCCACCACGACCTGGCCGGTTCGCGAGCCCACGCTCGCGCCCTGGCCCGGGCCGGGCTGCTGACCGAGGCTGAGCTGGCCGCGATGGTGGCCGGGTTGGACGACTTGGAGGCCGACGTCGCCTCCGGCGCCTTCGTCGCGGCCGCCACCGACGAGGACGTCCACGGCGCCCTCGAACGCGGTCTGGTGGAGCGGGTCGGCGCCGACCTCGGCGGACGCCTCCGAGCGGGCCGTTCGCGCAACGATCAGATCGCCACCCTGATCCGTCGCTACCTGCGTGAGGAACTACGGCTGATCGCTGGCGAGGTGCAGGGCGTGGTGGTCGCGCTGTACGAGCAGGCCCGAGCCCATCTGGACGTCCCGATGCCGGGACGAACGCACCTCCAGTCCGCTCAGCCGGTGCTGTTGGCCCACCACTTGTTGGCCCACGCCTGGCCCCTGTTGCGCGACATCGACCGGCTGACCGACTTGGACCGGCGGTTGGCCATCTCGCCGTACGGGTCCGCCGCCCTGGCCGGGACGTCACTGGGCCTCGACCCGGAGTTCGTCGCCGCCGAACTGGGGTTCGACTCCTCAGTGGCGAACTCGATCGACGGGACGGCTGCCCGGGATCTGGTGGCCGAGGCGTCCTTCGTGCTGGCCATGATCGGGGTGGACCTGTCTCGGATCGCCGAGGAGGTCATCCTGTGGGCGACCGTCGAGTTCGGCTTCGCCACCCTCGACGACGCCTGGTCGACCGGGTCGTCGATCATGCCGCAGAAGAAGAACCCCGACGTCGCTGAGCTGGCCCGGGGCAAGGCGGGCCGGCTGATCGGCAACCTGGGCGGCCTGCTGGCCACCCTGAAGGGCCTGCCGTTGGCCTACAACCGCGACCTGCAGGAGGACAAGGAGCCGGTCTTCGACTCCCTCGATCAACTGCGGGTGCTCTTGCCGGCGATGGCCGGGATGATCGAGACGCTGCGGTTCAACACCGAGCGGCTGGCCGCCCGCGCACCGCAGGGCTTCTCGTTGGCCACCGATGTGGCCGACTGGCTGGTGCGTCAGCGGGTGCCCTTCGCCGTGGCTCACGAGGTGGCGGGCAAGGCCGTCCGCTACTGCGAACAGCGCGGGGTGGAACTCTACGAGTTGACCGAGACCGACCTGCCTGCGATCGATCAGCGACTCACCCCGGGAGTGTTGGACGTGCTCAGCGTCGCGGGCTCGATCGCCTCCCGGGACGGACGCGGCGGCACCGCGCGCGCCCGGGTCGAGGAGCAACTGCGCGAAGTAGCCGACGCGGTGGACGCGGTCAACGACTGGCTGATGCCGCCCCCGCCAGCGCCCGACGCCACCGACGCTCCGCTGACCCCATGCCCGGTGTGCCGCGGCCGCGGTCA
Organism: uncultured Micropruina sp.; assembly: GCA_964453585.1. GTDB lineage: Bacteria > Actinomycetota > Actinomycetes > Propionibacteriales > Propionibacteriaceae > Micropruina. The sequence continues at coordinate 3,141 of CAYVOW010000053.1, read as the reverse complement.
GATCGCCCACGACCCGGGCCTATCCTGGACGGCCGAGCGACCCGACTAGGGCACCTGCCGCGGCGGCTGCACCTGAGTCGTAGAATCCGCCGGTGATTTCGGCCGACCGACTCTACGTGGCTCTTGAGGGCAGCAAGGCGCTGCTCTTTGGGGTCGCCTGGACCATCAACCAGGTGTTCCTGGCCGTCGTGGTCGGCCTCGACCCGCTGCAACTCGTCCTGGTCGGCACGACGCTGGAGTTGACCCTGCTGCTGGCCGAGGTGCCGACCGGGATCGTCGCCGACAGCTATAGCCGCCGAACGTCGGTGTTGATCGGCCTGGCGTTGTTCGGCGCCGGGTTGGTGATCGAAGGGTGGTGGACCACCTTCGCCGGGGCCCTGCTCGGCAACGTCGTCCTGGCCCTGGCTTGGGCTTTCAGCAGCGGCGCCACCAGCGCCTGGATGGTCGACGAGACCGACGACTCGCGGGCCGCGGTGGCCTTCACCCACGCCACCCGGGCCGGCCTGGCCGGTGGACTGGTGGGTGCCCTGCTTGCCGGGTCTATCGGTTCCATCAGCCTGCAGGCGCCGATTCTGGCCGCGGGCTTCGGATTCTGGGTGGTGACTGCGGCCGCTGCGGTCACGATGCGCGAAGACGGCTTTCGCCCCGCGGTTCACGAGACCTTCGCCGAACGCTGGCAGGCGATGCTGGGTTCGCTGCGCACCGGGGTGGCGATCGCCGCCCGACGCCCGGTGGTCCGGGGGCTCCTGGTGGTCACCGTGATCACGGGTCTGGCCAGCGAGGCGTTCGACCGTCTGTGGACCCCCCACCTGCTGAGCTTCGGCGTCCCGTCCTGGGTGCCGGGTGGATCCACCGCGTCCTACTTCGCGGGCATCCAGGTGGTCGGCACCCTGGTGGCGCTGGCCGCGTCCTGGGCCGCCCAACGACTCGCGCCCAGTCAGCTCGCCAACGAGCATCCCCGCCTGCCGTTCGCGGTGTCCATGCTGGCGTTGTCGGCGGCGTCGCTGCTGGTGGCCGGCGCCGCCGGACCGTGGTGGGTGCTGGCCGGGGTGTGGCTGCGCGGGGCGGCGTTGGCGGTGGCCGAGCCGCTGGAGGCGGCCTGGCTCAATCGACACACGCCCAGCCCGGTGCGCGCGACCGTCTTGTCGCTGCTCGGCCAGGGACGGGCAGCAGGGGAGTTGGCGGGCGGCCCGCCCTTGGGTGCGGTCGCGTCGCGGTGGGGGATCGCCTGGGCAATGGTCGCCTCGGCGGTGATTCAGGCGCCGACCGTCGCGGTGATCGCCGGACTCCGCCCACGCGGGGATCACTACGATGACCCGCGTGACTGACGTGTTCGAGGAACTGACCTGGCGTGGGCTGGTCGCCCACTCCACCGATCCTGAGGCGCTCGCCGCGCACCTGTCGGCGGGGCCCATCTCGTTCTACGTCGGTTTCGACCCGACCGCGCCCAGCATTCATATGGGCAACCTGGTGCAGCTGATGGTGGCCCGAGCGCTCCAGCGGGCCGGCCATCGGCCGATCCTGCTGGTCGGCGGCTCTACCGGGCTGATCGGAGACCCCAAGGATTCCGGGGAACGCACCATGAACCCGGTTGACCTGGTTCACGGCTGGGTGGAGCGGATTCGCGGCCAGGTCAGCAAGTTCGTGTCCTTCGAGGGCGACAACGGCGCCCTCGTGGTCAACAACTACGACTGGACGGCGAATCTCAGCACCCTCGACTTCCTGCGCGACGTCGGCAAGCACTTCCCGGTCAACCGGATGCTGGACCGCGAGGTGGTGAAGGCCCGGCTGGAGGCGGGGATCTCCTACACCGAGTTTTCCTACGTGCTGCTGCAGTCCCTCGACTTCCGGGAACTCTTCCGGCAATACGGCTGCACGCTGCAGACCGGCGGCTCGGATCAATGGGGCAATATCACCGCGGGAGTCGACCTGATCCGCCGATCGGACGGTGCCCGGGTGCACGCCCTCGCCACCCCGCTGCTGACCAAGGCCGACGGGACCAAGTTCGGCAAGACCGAAGCCGGCACGGTCTGGCTTGACCCGGAGATGACGTCGCCGTACGCGTTCCACCAGTTCTTCCTGAACGCCGAGGACGCGAAGGCGATGGACTACCTGAAGGTGTTCAGCGAGCGTCCGCGCGCGGAGCTGGAGGAGATCGGTCGAGCCAGCGCCGAGGCACCCCACCAACGAATCGCCCAGCGGGCCCTGGCCGACGACATCACCGACCTGGTGCACTCGCCCGCCGAGCGCCAGGCAGCGGCGGACGCTGCCGCGGCGCTCTTCGGCCGTGCTGAACTCACCTCGCTCGACCAGCCCGTGCTCCAGGCGGTGCACCGCGAGCTGGGTGGACGGTCGTGGTCGGCCGGACCTCTGACGGTGGTCGACGCGATGGAGGCGTCCGGCATCGTTGACAGCAAATCCGCCGCTCGCCGAGCCATCGCCGAGGGTGGGGCATACCTCAACAACGTGAAGCTGACCGACCCGGCCGCCCAACTGACCGCGGCGGACCTGCTGGCGGGGCAGTTCGCGGTGCTCCGGCGGGGTCGGCGGACGGTCGGCGTCCTGTCCGTCGAAGCGTGATCAGCCGCGACACGCCCGGCCGTTCGGGCCGATTTGCGCACAGTGGCTTCGGCACGTAATGTTCCACAGGCCTCGACGGTGAGACGGACGAACCAGTGAGAGATCCTGGAGCGGCCGAACCAGAGGCGAAACCCTCAACTGACTAGGGCGGATGCGGTGTGTCTCCATGCCAGGAGCCATCAAGATCCGAGATCGGTCATGAGCGGGTGGGTCAAAATAGCTCAGTTTGACACCGGCTACAAGACCCAAGTAAAGTAAGTCGAGTTGCCCCAAGCGGCGGTCGAGAGGCCAAAGCGCGGTGCGCAACCGAAACTTGAGAACTCAACAGCGTGCTTAAAGTCAATGCATAAACGTGCACTTCGGTGCACAACTTTGTGAAACCCCGTCCCGTTGGCGTGAGCCTTCGGAACGGATTCCTTTGATTATTGATAGATCCAGCAATGGATCCTGTCAGTGTCAAACTTAAAAGTTGACAGTAACCGGCTTGCCGGCACTGAAAAATTTCAATGGAGAGTTTGATCCTGGCTCAGGACGAACGCTGGCGGCGTGCTTAACACATGC
>CAYVOW010000052.1:0-16597 GCA_964453585.1 uncultured Micropruina sp. | reverse complement strand
GGACGAACGCTGCTGGAGGGCGTCGAGTGGTCGATCGGCCCCGGCGACCGGATCGGGCTGGTCGGCGTCAACGGCTCGGGCAAGTCGACCCTGCTGCGGCTGCTGGAGGGCACCCTCGAACCCACCACCGGAAAGGTTCGTCGCGGACGGACACTTCGGCTCGGCCATCTCTCCCAGTCGGTCACCGAACTCGACCCCGACGAGCGCGTCCTGGACTCGGTGGCCGCGATCCAGCGGCTCACCCGGCTGGCCACCGGACGCGAGGCCACCGCCTCGTCCCTGCTGGAGGATTTCGGGTTCACCGGCGACCGGCTGGTCACCCGGATCGCCGACCTGTCCGGCGGCGAGCGGCGGCGGCTGCAGTTCCTGCGGCTGCTGCTGACCGAGCCCAACGTGCTGCTCCTGGACGAGCCCACCAACGACCTCGACATCGACACCCTGACCGTGATCGAGGACTACCTCGACTCGTGGCCGGGCACGCTGATCGTCGTTTCGCACGACCGCTACTTCCTGGAGCGGGTCACCGACGTCACCCACGCCCTGCTCGGGGACGGCAGCGTGCCGCTGTTGCCGGGTGGGGTCGAGGAGTACCTGGAGCGCCGCCGCCTTGAGGTCTCGGCCCCCGCGGCGGCCGCGGCCGCCAAGCCGGCCGGCACCTCCACCGCGGCTGCCACCCGACAGGCCCGCAAGGACCTGGCCCGGGTCGAGGGGCAGTTGGCCCGACTGAGCGGCCAGATCCAGGACCTGCACGCGCAGATGCTCGCCTCGTCCGCCGACTTCACCCGACTGGTCGCTCTCCAGCAGTCACTGGCGGCGCTGGAATCCGACCAGGCGCAGTTGGAGGAGGAGTGGCTGGAGCTGGCCGAGATCGTCCACGAGTCGAGTTAGTTCGACTCGGACGGCTCCCGCGACACCGCCTCAACCACCTCGCGCAGCTGCAGCCACCACTGCCGCTTGGGCCGCCGGAAGGTGCGATCCATGTCGGACATCATCTGAGCCATCGGCGAGGCCGACACTCGTGACTCCACCAGGCCGACGTAATGGGCTCCGTCGCTGTCGGCGGCCAACTCGTCCCCGATCAGGTTCACGGCCTTCGACACCAGACGGGTCGCCAGCAGCCGGTCAAACGGGGACGGAGCGCCACCCTGCTGTTGGTGTCCGAGCACCGACTGACGGACGTCGAAGGCGCCGTGGCCCTCCTCCTCGATCAGCCGCGCGATGAAGTCGGTGGTGTAGTGCTCATTGGCCCGCTCGTTCCGGACGGCCAGGAACAGCTTGCGGCCCCGGGCGAAGGAGTCGCGCAGCCATTCCACCTCGCGGTTCAGCTCGGCCAGGGTGATCCCGTCCTCGTGCAGGAAGACCCGCTCCGAGCCGGCCGCCAATCCGCCCATCAGGGCCAGGTAGCCGCAGTAGCGCCCCATCGTCTCGACCACGAAGGCGCGGCGGGTCGCGGAGGCGGAGAGTTTCATCCGGTCGATCGCCTCGACGATCACGTTCAGCGCGGTGTCGGTGCCCACGGCGATCTCGGACCCGGGCAGGTTGTTGTCGATGCTGGCCGGGACGCAGACGATCGGAATGCGGAAGGCTGGGTAACGCTCCCGCTCCTGGAAGAGCAGGTGGGCCGCCTGGTAGCCGTTCCAGCCGCCGATCATCAGCAGGGCATCGACGCCGTGGTCCTCGAGTTGGCGGCTGATTCCGTAGAGGTCCTCCAGACCCGGGATGGTCCGCCGCAGGCCAAGGTCGGCGCCGCCGTTGGCCGTCCAGCCCTCGACGTCCTCCCAGGTGAGCTCGTCCACCCGGCCGTCGCGCAGGCCGGGGAAGCCGTCGCGGACCCCCAGCATGGTGAAGCCGCGGCTGATCCCCAGCCGGACAGCCGCCCGGGCGGCGGTGTTCATCCCGGGTGCCAGCCCGCCCGCGTGCAGGATGGCCAGGCGTCGGGCACCAGCGGCTGCGTCCACCCGCGAGGGTTCGGCCAACTCGGCAAAGATCTCGGTCATCGCCACGAAGGATCTGCCGCGCAGTGCCATCGCCTCGTCGTAGCGGCCCTCGTTGATCAGCACCGGAACCTGACGGGTGTCCCGCACGGCCTCCACCAGCGGCACCGGGGCCACCCGGTTGCCCTTGAACCCCAGCACCCGACCCTCGCTGCCCGGCTCGGCGGTCAACACCTCGTGGGCCGCCTGGTAGCCCAGCCAGGTGGAGCACCAGCGATCGAACGCGCTCGGGGCGCCGCCGCGCTGGACGTGGCCGAGGATCGTGGTCCGGGCGTCCTCGCCGAGCCGCTCCTCAAGGATCCGGCGGACCTGTTCGGAGGTGATCGGGGCCCCCTCGCGGTCGGTGGCGCCCTCGGCCACGATCACGATCGAGTCGCGGCGACCGGCGTCGCGTCCGCGACGCAACTCCGCGCACATCCGGTCCTCCCAGCCGGGCGCCGGGGGCGACTCGGGGATGAGCACGTAGTCGCAGCCGCCGGCCACCGCCGCCATCAGCGCCAGATAGCCACAGTGGCGCCCCATCACCTCCACCACGAAGCTGCGCTGATGACTGGCAGCCGTGCTGGCCAGAGCGTCGATGGCGTCAACGATCCGGTGCAGGGCGGTGTCGGCGCCAATCGTCATGTCGGTGCCGACCAGGTCGTTGTCGATCGAGCCGACCAGGCCGGCGATCATCAGTTCCGGATGCGCCCGGGCCACCTCGGCGTCGAGGTCGCCGGCGGCGACCAGCTCGGCCAGCAGGTCGGGCCACTCGGTCCGGAACGCGTCCAAACCCGACAGGCTGCCGTCGCCGCCGATCACCACCAGCCGGTCGATCCCGGCGGCGACCAGGTTCGCGGCGGCTCGGCGTCGTCCGTCCCGCTCCCGGAAGTCCTTGGACCGGAAGGTGCCGATCACCGTGCCGCCCTGGTGAAGGATGCTGCCCACGTCGTCCCAGCCGAGCGGGCTGATTCCGTCGCCGCCGTCGACCATGCCCTGGTAGCCCTCGTAGACGGCGAAGACCTCAGCCCCGGCGCTCAGCGCGGTTCGGACGACCGAGCGCACGGCCGCGTTCATGCCCTGAGCGTCGCCGCCGCTGGTGAGAATGCCGAGCCGCCGTCCGGCCCCGAACTGTTCCATCGCTGCTCCTTACCGACGGGAACAATCCTGGCCGCTCTGCGACGGCGACACGCCGCCGGACATCACAACGGGCCCGGTTTGGACCGGGCCCGTTCACGTGATCGTCAGGAAACGATGTGTTCGCGTTCGATGATGGCGTCGCGTAGTTCGCGGCGCCGCTTCTGCTCGGCCGGGTCGGGCACGGGCACCGCCGAGAGCAACCGCTGGGTGTAGGGGTGCTGCGGGTCGCTGACGATCGCCCTGGTCGGGCCGACCTCGACCAGGTATCCGTCCTTCATCACCGCGATCCGCTCACTGAGCATCTCCACCACGGCGAGGTCGTGGCTGATGAAGAGGCAGGCGAAGCCGTACTCGGCCTGCAGATCCTGGAACAGCTTCAGCACGGTGGCCTGCACCGACACGTCCAGCGCCGAGGTGGGTTCGTCGGCGATCAGCAGCTTGGGCTGCAGCGCGAGCGCTCGGGCGATGCCGATCCGTTGCCGCTGACCACCGGACAGCTCGTGGGGGTAGCGGTTGCGCATCGACCTGGGGAGATTGACGCTGTCCAGCAGCACCTCGACCCGCCGGGACAGTTCGTCGCCCTTGAACCCGTGGTGCAGGAACAGCGGCTCCCCGATCGACTCGCCGACCGGGAGTCGCGGGTTCAGCGACGACCCCGGGTCCTGGAAGACGATGCCGACGTCCTTGCGGAACGGTTTGAGGTCCTTCTGCGAGGCATTGGTGATGTCGCGTCCGGCAACGGTCAGCTTGCCTTCGACCACCGGCAGCAAGGCCACCGCGGCCCGGCCGATGGTGGTCTTCCCCGAACCGGACTCCCCGACCAGACCGATCACCTCGCCCGGATCCACCCGCAGGTTGATGTGATGAGCCGCCCGGAACGCCTCGCGGCGTCCCTGCTTGGGGTACTCGATGGCGACATCCTCCATCAGCAACGCCGGGACGACGCCGGACGGACCATCGGTCATCGGGACCGGCTGGCCGTCGCGCGCGATCAGGGTGAGCCGGGCCCGGTTCGGGTCGTGGTCGGTGCTCGCCGAACCCAGGTGTGGCACCGATGCCAGCAACTGTTTGGTGTACGGGTGGGTGGGGGCGCCGAAGATCTGCTCGGACGTGCCGTGCTCGACCACCCGGCCGTCCTTCATCACGACGATCCGGTCGGCCATGTCCGCGACCACACCCATGTCATGGGTGATCAGGATGATGGCCGCGTCCACCCGCTCGCGCAGGTCGCGCATCAGCTTGAGGATCTCGCCTTGGACGGTGACGTCCAGGGCCGTGGTCGGCTCGTCCGCAATCAGCAACTTGGGATCACAGGCCAGGGCCTGGGCGATCATGATCCGCTGCCGCTGCCCTCCCGACAACTGATGGGGGAACTTGTTGAAGCTGTCCTCGGGGTTGGGGATCTCGACCAGTCGCATCAGGTCGATCGCCCGTTCCTTGGCCGCCGAAGGAGCGATCAGGAAGTGGGTGCGCAAGGTTTCGACGATCTGGAAGCCCACGGTGTAGACCGGGTTGAGCGCGGTCATCGGCTCTTGGAAGATCACCGAGATCTCGTTGCCCCGCACCTCCCGCAGTTGCCCCAGCGACATCCCGATCAGTTCGGTTCCCTTGAGCTTCGCCGACCCGGTGGCGCGCCCGTTCTGCGGCAGCAGCCCGATCAGGCTCATCGCCGACTGGGTCTTGCCCGAACCGGACTCGCCCACGATGGCGAGCACCTCGCCGGCCTTCAGGTCGTAGTTGAGGTTCTCGGCCGCGGTGAACCAGTCGCCGCTGACCCAGAACTTCACCCCCAGGTCGCGGACCTCGAGGATGGTGTCGCCCTTGGCGACGGTGCCCTCGCCGATGGTGCGCGAGAGGCGCTCGGCGCCGACGATGCTGGTGGGGGCGGCCTTCGCCGGACGGCCGTTGCCGGCAGCAGGTGTGGTGGTCACGCGACCGCCTCCTTCTCCTTGGCCGCGGAGTCGGCGAGTGCCGCCTTCTCCATCTGGCGCGCGGACGGGATCTTCTTGGTGCGCGGGTCGAAGGCATCGCGCAGCCCGTCACCGATGAAGTTGATGCTCAGCGCGATCAAGATGATGAACAGACCAGGCCACCAGAACAGCCATGGCCGGGTGGCGAAGGCACCCTGGTAGTTGCTGATCAGCAGGCCCAACGACACGTTCGGTTCTCGGACCCCGAAGCCGAGGAAGGACAGCGCCGCTTCCAAGACGACGGCTGCGGACATGGTCAGGGTGGTGTTGACGATGATCACCCCGATTGCATTGGGGAGCATGTGCTTGGTGATGATCCGCCAGTCGCTGGCACCGGCCACCCGGGCCGAATCGACGAACTCCCGCTCCCGCAGGGATAGGAACTCCGACCGGACCAGCCGGGCCAAGCCCGTCCACAGGATCAGGCCAAGGACCACCGCGAGCAGGAAGGGGATGTTGTTGCGCAGTCCCTCCTTGAACTCCTGGGAGGCGTTCATCCGCTCCGGGAGCGTGCCAACGAGCCGACCGAGCACGGCGCCCAGGACGATCACCGGCAGGGTGATCACCAGGTCGGTGACCCGCATCAGGAAGGTGTCGGTACGGCCGCGGTAGTAGCCAGAGAGCGAGCCGATCAGCACGCCGAGTGCGCACGAGATGGCGCCCAGCACGAACATCACCATCAACGAGGTCTGGACGCCCTTCATCACCAGCGCGAAGTTGTCGCGGCCGATGGTGTCCTGGCCGAACGGGTGGTCACCGATCGCGAACCCTGGTCCGCCCAGCCACTGTGGCAGCGTCAACGTCGGCGCCGCGCCGTTGACCACGGTCCCCGGGGACGTGAAGTCCTGGTACTTCCACCAGCCGGGAATCGGTCCGAGCCCCATGGCGGTGAAGGACAGCAGCGCGATCAAGGCAATGGTGGCGACGCCGAAGATGGCGCCGCGGTGCCGGATGAACCGGCTCCACACGATCTGGCCCTGGGAGAGTCCCTCGACCTCTTTGGCGGTGCCGACGCCCTCGCCGCGTCCGTGCGCGTCAGCGGGGTCGGACGGCCCGGCATCGGGGAGCAGGCGAACCGGGTTGGTGTCGATCGCTGCCTCGTCGGGGAGCACGTCCTCGGCACGGGTGACCGAAACGTCCTCCACCACACCGTCGGTCCGATCGACCTGCTCGTTGATGGCGTCGTCGCCGACGCCGGGGCGGTTGTCGTCGCTCATGCGTTCACCCGAATCCGTGGGTCGAGAAGTCCGTAGACGATGTCAGCGACGATGTTCGCCACCATCGCCAACGCTCCGGTGATCATGATGTAGGCCATCACGGGGTCCACCTCGCTCTGGGCCAGGGAATTGACGAACATTCGCCCCATGCCGGCCCAGCTGAAGATGGTCTCGGTGATTACCGCACCACCGATCATCGTGATGAAGTCCACCGGAACGATGGACGCCAGGGGCAACAGCGCGTTCCGCAGGGCGTGCCGGACGAGCACCACGCGCTCCGACAAACCCTTGGCGCGGGCGGTGCGAATGTAGTCCTGGTTGAGCACTTCCAGCATCGAGCCGCGTTGGTAGCGCGTATAGCCGGCGAACGAGATCAGCACCAGGGCAATGGTCGGCAGCAGGAGGTGCGTCCACTTGTCGAGTTGGCTGATCCAGAAGTCGCCGCCCAGGTTGGGCGTCTGCGACCCGATGGTGGCGATCGGCCGGCCACTGATCACCGAGGCCTTCATGTACGTCGGCCAGCCCTGCAACACCCGGTCGACGTAGATGGCGATCGAAATCAGGACGGCGACCACGGCGGCGCCGCGCATCGACACCGCCCTGTCCGGCCCGCCCCAGGCGTAGCCGATGCCGCAGGCGACGGCGATCGAGACCAGCAGCAGCCCGAGCAGCCACAACTCGTTCATCGGCACCAGGAAGAACAGCCACTGCATGGCGAGCCAGGACAGGATGCCGGCCACGGCCGTGGTGAGGGCTGAATACAGCGCGCGCCGGTTATTGAGACCGGCAAAGATCATGGTGACCGCGAAGGCGGCGGCGATGCCGATGACTGCGACTCCCAGAATCCCCAGCTGCGGATTCAGCACCCAACCGCTGAGCAGTGCGTAGGAGAGCACGCCCAGGGTGATCACGAACGCGGCGCCGAACACGATCGCCTGTTTGGCGAAGCGGGTGGCCAAGGCCCCCGCCCAGAACAGTCCGGACACCACCGATAGGCCGATCACGGCGGGCCAGTTCATCACCGGCTTGTTCAGGTAGTCGTTGACCCCGATCGCCAGGAACTGCTTGAGCAGCACCGCGACCCAGAAGATCGGCAACGCGAACAGGACGAACGAGACGAAGGTGATCGCGTAATCGAAGGTGGTGTACTGCCGCAGCGCGCTGATCAGGCCGACCGTGACACCCAGAATCAGGGAGATCAGAGTGGCGGCGAACACCAACTGCACCGACGTGGCGATGGCCCCGCCAAGAAGGTTGTTGACCCGCTGGCCGGTTCGCCAGGCGACCCCGAAGTCACCGGTGACGAAGTGGCTCAGCCACATCCAGTAGCGGACGTACCAGGGCTGGTCCAGGTTCAGTTGCGCCACCCGCATCGAGATCTGTTGGTCCCGGTTGAGAGCGGGCGAGGTACGCAGATCGTCCAGGGGATCCAGCGCCAGTTCCAGCAGGCCGTAGACGATGATCGACAGCAGGACCAGCAGCCCGAGGGCGATGGCCAGCCGCCTGGCGATAAATCGGAGCATGGAGAGCCTTTCCCGCAAGGGCCCGAAAATCTTGGTCAGTCTAGGGTCATCACAACCCGAAATGACAAGGAGTGGGGCGCCGGAAACTCGGCGCCCCACTCCGTTGTCAGGTGGAGTCAGCCCGGGGGCTGCTCACGATGGCCGTCAGGCCAGCTTCCACTCCCAGAAGTTCCAGAAGAACGTCGGGGACAGCGGGATCGAGCTGAAGTTCTGCAGACGGTTGCTGACCGCGGTCGGCTGCGGGAACTGGAAGATGGTGATGCTGAAGGCGTCGTCCACCAGCAGCTTCTCGATCTTCTTCATGATTTCGGCCTGCTTGGCCGGATCGAGCTCAACCTGCATCTGGTCCAACAGCGCGTCCATGTCCTTGCTGCTGTACCCGTAGAAGTTGTTCGTGCCCTTGGTGCGGTAGTTGGCGTCCATCTCGGTCACACCGGTGGAAACCGACTGCCAGCCGAAGAGGCAGGCGTCGTACTTGCTGGTGTCGCCGAGCATGGCGCCCCAGTTCTCGTTGCCATGATCCTCGACCTTGAAACCGGCCTGGTCAGCAGCAGCCTTGATCAGCTGGAACTCCTGCTGACGACGGGTGTTGTTGCTGGCGTACAGGAACCGGACGGTGACCGGGGTCTTGACACCGGCCTCGGCCAGCAGGGCCTTCGCCTTCTCGATGTCAGGGCCGGCGCCGTAGGTGGCCTTCATGCCGTTGGCCTCCACGACGGCGTCGTAGTTCGGTGAGCCGGGGACGACGTTGTAGGAGTTGCGGATGGCGGCATCCGGGTTCAGCGGCTTGATGATCGTGTCGATGATCTGCTGACGCGGGATGGTGTGCAGGAAGGCCGCGCGGACCAGCTTGGCCTTGTTCTTGTCGCCACCGTAGGCGGCCGGATCGAACGGGCCCTTGTTGTTCTGAGCCATGTCGACGTGCTCGTAAGTGCCACCGACCTCGTTCAGCAGGGTGACGTTCTGCAGGCCCTGCATCTGCTTGAGGATGTCAGCGGTGGCCTGCGGCTGGGTGGCGAGCACCTCACCGTTCTGCAGAGCCTGAACCGACGCCTGGGGATCGGGGATGATCCGGACGGTGATGGTGTCGATGGTCGGCTTGTGCGCACCCTTGTAGTTGGGGTTCTTCGACAAGGTGACGTACTGCTCCTCCTTCAGGTCGGTGATGGTGTACGGACCGGTGCCGAGGACGAGCTCCTTGTCAGCTGGCATGTTCTTGAAGTTGAAGTCCGAGTTCCAGACGTTCGAGATCTTAGACAGCTTCTCGTTGTCCTTGTTCTTGAACGCGTCGACGACGGCCTGAGCGGCGGCGGCGGGATCGGTGACGCCCAGGGCGCGCTTGCCCACCACGTGGGCCGGAACGCCCGCAGCGAGCAGGCCGATCTCCCAGTCAACGTACGGCTTGGAGTACTCGTAGGTGATGGTGTTGCCCTCGACCGTCGGGAACTTCTTGATCAGGGCCAGGCTCGCCGAGCTGGCGTTGAAGAACACCTTGGTGCCGGTGTTCTTGCCGGAGACGTTGCCGGTTTCCTCATCCAGCTTGGCCTCGTAGTTGTTGTACAGGCCACTCTGGGCCCCGTACGACAAGACGAGGTCGGCCGGGGTGACCGGGGTGCCGTCGGACCACATAGCCGTATCAGCGATGGTCTGCTTGACGGTGAGCGGGCTGTCGGACACCTTCTCGTAGGAGCCGAAGCTGGTGTTCGGGACGAGCTTCAGGTCCTTGTCGTAGTAGTTGAAGCCGTCATTGCTCATGTAGATGATGTTCGCGTTCGCGGTCGCGTTACCGAACGAGGTCGACTGGTTGTACGAGTAGAACGCCTGGTTCCACGCGACAGTCGCAACCGAGGCAGTCGAAACATTCGACTGTGTCGCCTGCGGGGTCGGCGTGCAGGCCGACAGGGCCAGCGCCCCCGCGATGACGCCCGCGGTAGCCGCGAGCCATTTCTTGGTGCCCAATTTTCCTCCAGATCTAGGTCGACGCAGCCGGAGGCCCTTGTGGATGCCCGATGCCGGCCCCGCCGATGGTGAGCTTGGACCAAGCTACGCAACGCTGCTGGATCGAGCAACCGTTCACGGCGGACGGTTGGCTGATCGTTACGCAAGCGCAACCTGGGTTATCTGGAAACCCACACCGTCCGACTCCGCCGTGTGGGTTCTTCAACGACGCGTGACCACGACCGTCCCCAAAGCCAAGTCGTCCAGGCCGCGACGTTCAGCGCCGATCACCACGGCGGGAAGCACCAGGCAGATCATCGCCGCCCGGGCCAGCGAGCGACCAAAGCCAACCGGGCCGCCCTCCAGCCGGACCACACCGATCCGGGCCAGCAGTTGGCCAAAGCTGCCGCCAGCGAAGGTGGTCAGGATCGTCCGCTGGACGAAGAACACGGCCAGAATCATCCACGAACGCCAACCCGGTTGGTTGAGCACGCCGACCCCGAATGCGGCCACCGCCAGCACCATCGAAGCCGCCCAGTCGACAGTCAGGGCCGCGACCCGGGAGCGCCAGGTGGCCAGCGATCCGGGCCCCGCGGCGGGCAGGCCCAGCGATTGGCCGGGGTAGTCGGGGTCGGTCACCGGGTCAGGATAGGGGCGTCCTCGACTCGGCCGAGCCACGTTCGCGGACAGCGTCGCCAGCGTGGCGCGCGGCCCGTAACATCGCTGAAACATGGACGCAACTGGCCAGAAATCCGTCCGTCCTACGTTGAGTTCCGTTCAGCTCCCCAATCTCCGGAGGAAACGATGTTCAAGAGCGCCGACGAGCTGTTGGCCTACGTGAAGGACGAGGGCGTCGAGACCATCGACGTCCGCTTCTGTGACCTGCCCGGCGTGATGCAGCACTTCACCGTGCCCGCGTCCGCCTTCGGCAAGGAGGTGTTCGAGGACGGCCTCGCCTTCGACGGCTCCTCGATCCGCGGCTTCCAGAAGATCCACGAGTCGGACATGGCCCTGCTGCCGGACCCGACCACCGCCTTCGTCGATCCGTTCCGCCGCAGCAAGACCCTCGCGGTCAGCTTCTTCGTCCACGACCCGCTGACCAAGGAGCCCTACAGCCGCGATCCGCGCAACATCGCCCGCAAGGCCGAGAGCTACCTGTCCTCGACCGGTCTGGGCGACACCGCCTTCTTCGCTCCCGAGGCCGAGTTCTACATCTTCGACTCGGTGCGCTTCGAGACCAAGCAGAACGCGGGCTACTACTACATCGACTCCGAAGCCGGGGCGTGGAACAGCGGCGCGGAGAACGACGGCTCGGGCGAGCGCAACCGCGGCTACAAGGTGAAGTACAAGGGCGGCTACTTCCCGGTGGCCCCGGTCGACCACTTCTCCGACCTCCGCGACGACATGGTCCGCAACCTCGAAGGGGCCGGGCTGCAGGTCGAGCGCGCCCACCACGAGGTCGGCACCGCTGGCCAGGCCGAGATCAACTACCGCTTCAACACCATGCTGGCCGCCGCCGACGACGTGATGAAGTTCAAGTACCTGATCAAGAACACCGCCTGGGCGGCCGGCAAGACCGTCACCTTCATGCCCAAGCCGATCTTCGGTGACAACGGCTCCGGCATGCACGTGCACCAGTCGCTGTGGAACAACGGCATCCCGCTGTTCTACGACGAGAACGGCTACGGCGGCCTGTCCGACATGGCGCGCTACTACATCGGCGGCCTGCTGCATCACGCGCCGTCGCTGCTGGCCTTCACCAACCCGACGGTGAACTCCTACCACCGCCTGGTGCCCGGCTTCGAGGCGCCGGTGAACCTGGTCTACTCGGCCCGGAACCGCTCGGCCTGCATCCGGATCCCGATCACCGGGTCGAACCCCAAGGCCAAGCGAATCGAGTTCCGCTGCCCCGACCCGTCCAGCAACCCGTACCTGGCGTTCGCCGCGTGCCTGCTGGCCGGCCTCGACGGCATCCAGAACAAGATCGAGCCGCCGGCCCCGGTCGACAAGGACCTCTACGAGCTGCCGCCGGACGAGCACGCGCTGGTCAACCAGGTTCCGGGCACCCTATCCGAGGTGTTGGACAAGCTGGAGGCCGACCACGACTACCTGCTGGCCGGGGACGTGTTCACCCCCGACCTGATCGAGACCTGGATCGAGATGAAGCGGGCCGACGTGGACGCGATCCGGCTTCGTCCGCACCCGCACGAGTTCGAGATGTATTACGACCTCTGAGCGCTCCGCGCTCATTGGTCGAGCGACACTCCACAGGAACCTCCCGGGACACCCTCCCGGGAGGATTCCGTTTCCGTGTATTACGACCTCTGAGCGCTCCCAGCCCTTCTACTACTCGGGTGGTTGCAGGACGTGGCGGCGTGTACGTCGCACCACCACCAACACGCCGCCACGTGGTGTTACCACCGGGCCGGGCGGCCGGAGGACTCGTCCGTTGTCAGCGGGCTGCGCTGGCGTGGCAACTTCGGGGAACCGGGCGCGCCGCCGGTTGGCAACTGTCAGGATGGACGAAACCCTGCACGCCCGAGGAGCACACCATGTGGACCCTGTCCGGCTTTTCCGATGAGATCTCCCAGGACTTCGACGAGCAGTTGCGGGTGGTCGGCAGCCTCGGCCTCAATTGGATCGAGTTCCGCTCGGCCTGGGACGCCAACGTCCTCGACCTGACCGACGCCCAACTGGCCAGCGCCAAAGAGAAGTTGGACGCCGCCGGGATCGGCGTCTCCAGCATCGGCTCGCCGATCGGCAAGATCGACATCACCGCCGACAACGGCCCCCACCTCGACCGGATGCGCCACTGCGCCGATGTGGCGCAGCACTTCGGCGCCCAGTACGTCCGGATGTTCAGCTACTTCATCCCCGAGGGTGACAACCCCGACGACTACCGCGATGAGGTGCTCCGTCGGCTGGACGCCCTGGCCGGGATCGCCGCCGAGCGAGGCCTCACCTTGATCCACGAGAACGAGAAGGAGATCTACGGCGACATCCCCAGCCGCTGCCTCGACATCGTCACCTCGGTCGACAACCCGGCCCTCAAGCTCACCTGGGACAACGCCAACTTTGTCCAGTGCGGCGTCCGGCCCTTTGACGAGGCGTACCAGATGCTGCGCCCGCACGTGGTGTACCTCCAGGTCAAGGACGCCGTGATGGCCACCGGCGAGGTGGTCCCGAGCGGTCAGGGCGACGGGCAGGCCCGCCAGACCTGGAAGGCGTTCGCGGACTCCGGTTTTGAGGGGTTCGCCTCGCTGGAGCCGCATCTCGCCGGTCACCGGATGGGCGGCTGGTCGGGGGAGGACTTCTGGACCCAGGCGCTGAACGCGTTCAAGGGGATCCTGGACGACCAAGGCATCGCCTACCGGTGAGCCATCCACCCCGGTACCAGACCGACGACCCGTACCTGTCCCGGCTCCGGGAGATCTGCCTGTCTCTGCCCGGGGCGGCCGAGAAGGAGTCGCACGGGCACCCGAACTTCTACACCACCAAGGTGTTCGCGGTGTTCGGCGGTGTCGTCAAGGGAGACCACCACGACGACCGCTGGTCCCAATCCGTCCTCGTCCTGCCCGACCTGCTCACCCGGGAGGAAGCGCTGGCCGACGAGCGGTTCTTCGTCCCGGCCTACTACGGGCCGTACGGCTGGATCGGGCTGGACTTCCGGGCCGCGGCCGTCGAATGGGACGAGGTGGCAGACCTGATTGAGGTGTCCTTCCGACGAACGGCCGGCAAGCGGCTGATCGCCGAGTTGGACGCCCGGGGCTGAGCGGGTTCAGGCCGCCGGTGTGAGTCGGACCAGGTTGCCCCAGGGGTCGTTGACCTCGACCGAGGCTCCGGTGTCGCGCACCGCCTGACCGGCCGCCCGCAGCCGAGATCCGGCCTGGGCCACGGCATCGGCCGTCGGCAAGGTGATTTCGACCACGCCAAGGCCGAGGGCCGGCGTCCGCAGCCCGACGCCCTGCGACGCCCAGGTGTTCATCGCCATGTGGTGGTGGTAGCCACCGGCGGAGACAAACACTGCTCCCGGCATCTGCGCGGTCAGTTCGAACCCGAGCAGGTCGACGTAGAACCCCTTGGCGATCTCGGCGTCGCCGACCTTCAGGTGGACGTGCCCAACGGTCTGGTCGCCGAGGCCGGACAGAGCGCCCCGCCGTTCCGGCGCCGTCCCGAGATGCTCCCGCGCGGAATCGGTGAGGTGCTCGGCGATGAAGGCGTTGGGATCGATGTAGAGGGTGTCCATCACCACGCGTCCCCCCTGCCACTGCCACTCGGCTCGGGGACGATCCCAGTACAACTCGACGCCGTTGCCTTCGGGGTCGTCGAGGTAGAAGGCCTGCGACACCAGGTGATCGCCGGATCCGGTGTAGAGGTGCCCGGCGTTGGCGCCGACCGAGCCCAAGACGGCGGCCAAAGACGCCCGGTCGGGATGCAGCAGCGCAGTGTGGAAGAGTCCGGCACTGCGGCGGACGCCACGGGGAAGGCTGGGGCTGTGCCGCAATCGGACCAACGGCTCGCCAGCGCGACCGAGCTCGACGGTGTCCCCCGACGCTGACAAGACGTCCAACAACAGCACGTCGCGGTAGAAGCGGGTCTGTGCGTCGAGATCGCCCACGTCCAGGGTGACCGTTCCCATCCGGGTCTCGGCTGGCAGCAGTTCGGTGGTCATCGCGTTCCCTTCCTCAGTTGTTTACTATTCAACCATATCTGTGGCGGTTTTACTCCGTACCCTTGCTGGGTGCCTGGTCGAGGGTTGCTGGCGGTGGGAATCACCGTCCTGGTGACCGGTTGCTCAGTACCACCCGCGCCCTCGACCTTGGGACCGACACCGGCTCCGACGACCGTTGTGGCGCCGATCCGAACGTCGGCCGCGGCCCCCACCCCCATCCCGCCTGCCGCAGCGGTGGTCACGCCCCACGCATCGACGCGCCTCGTCCTCGATGGCCGGACGATCGTGGTCGATCCGGGCCACAACGGGGTCTGGACCCCGGCTCAGGCCAGGCAGGTTCCCGCGGGCAATGGGCGGACGAAGCCGTGCAACTCCTCCGGCACCGCCAGCTCCACCGGCTGGAGTGAACACGCGCTGAACTGGGACGTCGCCACCCGACTGGTCGCCCGGCTGCGCAGCCTGGGAGCGAGGGTGGTCCTCACCCGACCCAACGACCACGGCTCAGGGCCCTGCGTCAACGTCCGGGCGGCGATCACCAATCGGGCCAAGGCCGACCTCCTGGTGTCGATCCACGCCGACGGCGCGGCCACCACGGCACGAGGCTTCCACGTGATCGTGTCCACCACGATGGTCGGCGGGGCGGCGGTCGAGCAGCGCTCCCGGGCCTTGGCCGAGGTGGTCCGGCGGCACCTTCAAGACACGGGCATGCCGCGCTCCAACTACATCGGCGGCGGCACTGCCCTGTCGCTGCGGTCGGACATCGCCGGCCTCAGCTTGTCCCGACGGCCAGGGGTAATGGTCGAGCTGGGAAACATGCGCTCGACCGCCGACATGCATCTGCTCGGCTCGGCCGCCTACCGGGAGCGGGTCGCCAAGGCGCTGGCCAACTCCGTCGTGGAGATGCTGCGCTGATCGAATGTCGCTGCGGGGAGCGGCATACTGACGGCCGTGTCAGCCATCGTTTTCGTTCACGCCCACCCCGACGACGAGGGCACCCTGACCTCAGGGTCGATGGCCAGGGCCGCAGCCGAGGGCCATCAGGTCCATGTGGTGTTCGCCACCGGCGGCGAACACGGCGAGGTCCCCGACGATCTGGCGCCGGACGAGACGCTGGCCGACCGACGACACGGGGAGGCGCACGAGTCCGCTCGGATCGGTGGCGTGAGGGGCGTGCATTGGCTGGGCTACACCGACTCGGGGATGACCGGGTGGGCCCAGAACGACGAGCCGGACTGCTTCGCCCGAGCCGACCTGGACGAGGCCGCCGTCCGGCTGGTGGGGATTCTGCGCGACGTGGACGCAGCAGTGGTCGTCGGCTACGACTGGCACGGCAACTATGGCCACCCTGACCACATCAAGGTGCATCAGGTCGTCCGGCGGGCGGTTCAGTTGTGCGCGCCTCCGCCGAGGCTGTTCGAGGCCAGCATGAACCGCGATCTGATGCGCGGCCTGCATCAGGCGGCGCTCGCCGCTGGGGTGGAGGGCTTTGATCCCGACGCCGCGATGGACGACGGCAACCCGATGGGCACCCCCGAGGCCGAGCTGCAGCTACGCGTCGACGTCAGCGACTTCCTGTCCGTCCGGCGACGGATGATCGCCGCGCACGCCAGCCAGGTCACCGATGTGCAGGGGCTGCTGTCCATCCCGGAAGAGGCCTTCGCGACCATGTTCGGCCACGAGCACTTCATCGAGGTCGGTTCGGACACCGCTCTGCGGGACGGCTGGTTCTTCTGACCCGACGGCGTCCACGATGGAACCCATGAGCGAGACCCGCTGGCCCACGCTGCCCAACCCCGACCAGCCCGAGGCTGACAGCGAGTCGTCCGGCGTCTTCGCGATCCTGATCGAGGAGACCGTGGGCGGCGCCCAGGAGATGCGCTGGGGCATCGCCGAGCCGGGCCGGTTCCGCGGAGACCGCTCCCAAGCCCAGCAGGCGGCGGCTGAGTTGGCCCTCAGCTACACGCCGCGGCACCCGATGATGGAACAGTCCCGGGAGGTCTTCCAGCTCAGCGCCGACGCCTACCTGGTGAGGGTGGAAGGGGCCACCGCCACCTTCCACTTCCGGGTCAGCGTGGCCGAGAAAGTGGCGCGTCGCGGACCTTCCTGAAGCCAGCCAGGAGCGATGCCGGCCATGGCTGGGCGCCAGAAACCACGTTGCCCACCT
>CAYVOW010000051.1:0-16881 GCA_964453585.1 uncultured Micropruina sp. | reverse complement strand
CTCGGTCTCGGTGGCCACCTCGGGCTCGGCTGAGGCCTGCTCCGTGAGGACGCCGGACGCCAGGTCGGACTCGTCGGCATCAGCGTCCGGGATCGTGGGAACGGCGGTCAGGTCGGCGACCGGCTGCGGCTGGTCGGCGGGATCCTGCACCGGGGTGGGGGCCGGCGCTGCCACGCCCACCGAGCCTGCGTCGCCCGAGGACACGCTGCCCGCCCGGACGATCCCGTGCAGCAGCGGCAGCCGTTCGGCGTCCACAGCGGCGTCCTGGTCGGCCAGGACGACCCGCGGCGACCCGAGTCGATCAGTCCACAGGCCCTGAGCAATCAGCGGCTCGCCATCGCCGAAGCGGGCGGTGAACCGGCCGCGGACAACGATCCGGGACCGGTCGTCGGTCACCTCGGCCAGGGCGAAGTCATGCACCGCTCGCAAACCGCGCTGGACCAGCACTTCGAGTGCCTCGTCGAGGGTGTTGGCCGGATCGGCGACCACCGTCAGCAACTGGGCGATCTCCGGGTCGCTGGGCGCCAGGTCCACCAGGATGGCGATCCGGGGACCGCAGATGGCCAGGGAGCGGCCGGGGCCGTGAGTGAAGGTCATGTCAGCTCCTGCACAGGTGTCCACGGGGGTTCGTGGTCTCGTCGATCTGGTCGTCGCCGTGGACATCCACGACGATCACGCTCACATTGTCGCGGGCGCGGGTCCGTAGCACAGCCTCCACCAACGCATCGGCTGCGCGAACCGGGTCGGCGATGTTGGTCACCACCCGGGCGATCTGGATGTCGGTCAGTTCGGAGTTGAGGCCGTCGGAACAGATCAGCCAGCGCTCCCCCGGACTCTGGGGCAGCACCCTCAGGTCGACCAGCGGCGCCGGCACGGTGCCGACCGAGCGGGTGATGATGTTGCGCAACTGGTGAGTTCTGGCCTGTTCCGGACTGATCAGCCCCCTCAGCACCAGCTCCTCGGTTTCGGAGTGGTCGACGGTGGCCCGGCTGAGCTGGCCGTCCCAGATCCGGTACACCCGGGAGTCACCGACGTTGAACACCACCCAATGGGCGCTGCCGGCGACCAGGCAGCGGGCCAGGCCGGTGACGGTGGTACCGAGGCCCCAGGCGTCCGGATGGCGCTGGCCGTAGTCCAGGACGTCGGCGTTGGCCTGGGCAATGGCGGCGTTGAGATCTCCGGGCCGCAGCTCGGGCTGCTGGTCCAACGCCTTCAGCCGGCCGATCGCCAACGCTGCCGCGACATCACCGGCGGCATGCCCACCCATGCCGTCCGCCACCGCCCAGATCTGCTGCCCGGCCAGCACCGCGTCCTCGTTCAATGAGCGTTGACGTCCGACGTCGGTGCGGAAACCCACCGTCGTGATCGTCATGTGTTCGCACCTCGTGGACAGGGCAGGCGGCAGCGCCGCGGTCAGGCGTCACCTTAGCAACCCGCCCCTTGGGACCCGTCGGGCGCCATCCGCGACCTCACAGGAGGCGCACAGACTCAGCAAAGTTCGGCCACCGGTTCGCTTCGTAGCTTCAGGACATCGAACCACTGCGAAGGAACCAACCATGAACCTGCTCACCCTGGCCGTCGACCTGGCCGCCATCTCCGTGCTGGCCGGCGGGATCTACTTCCGTCGCTACCGGCGCCGCGAGGTCATGGTCGCGATGATCGGCCTCAACGTCGCCGTGATGGCCGTGTCCCTGGCTCTGGCCAGCGCGTCGGTCGGTCTCGGCCTCGGGCTCGGCCTGTTCGGCGTGCTGTCGATCATCCGGCTGCGCTCCTCCGAACTCAGCCATGCCGAAGTCGCCTACTACTTCGTTTCGCTGGCGATGGGCCTGCTCTGCGGTCTCAGCTTCGAGCCAACCTGGCTCGGTGAGGCGCTGACTCTCGGCCTGGTGGCGGTGATGTACGTGGCCGACCACCCGCTGGTCTTCGGTGGCTACCGCCACCAGACCATGACCCTGGACGGGGTCTACACCGACGAGCGCGTGCTCAGCTCGGAGCTGGAGATCCTGCTCGGTGCCGAGGTGAAGCAGGCCACGATCACCAAGGTCGACCTGATCAAAGCGACCAGCACGGTCGACGTGCGCTACCGCCTCGACCCCAGCCGGGCGCTGACCCCGCCGAACCGTCGGGTGAGCACTGCCGCAGCGGCCGAAGAGGGTGAGTTGGTCACCCCCTGATCGGTCCGCCACGCGCGGTCGGCAACCCTCGCCCTGAAGCAGGGCCATCCCGGATGCGGGGTGGTCTGGCTCGGGGCGAGGGTTTTCCTTGTTGCCTGTCCCGCGGTCGTGTCCCCTCGGTGCCACGGAACCTAGTACGTCGCGAAGAACCGGATCGTGGCGGCGCCCTTGGTGCAGGTGACCTCTCTGCGAACGCCGGCTCCGGCTGTCGCCGACACCACCGTGCACTCGTAGCCTTCCACCGGACCACCCGTTTGCCCGTTCGGCTTGCTCCACGTGTCCAGGGCCGACCAGTCGGTGGCCGTTGCCATTCTCCGGCCGGCACTGCACCGCACACCCACGACGCTGATGTCCTGGACCTCGGCCTGGGCAGCGACGTCGAAGACCGACTGGCAGTCGGCCGCGGGCGGGGGCATGGCGCACCGGCCGGACTTGCACAACTCGTCCAGCACGGTGTCGATCTGGACGTCCTGGGCCGTCATCGCGGTGCCCACGTTGTCGGGTCCCACCGAGGCGAGCTTCGACCCGGCGAACACCACGGTTGTACCCATCCGGGCGAACGCCATCTCCAGCGGGACCGGCGCGCTGGGATCGGCGTGCTCGATCACCCGGACGGCAGCGACCGGCGCACTCCACTCCTTGGCGCCGCCCGCCGAGACACCCACGCTGACCGTCAAACGGAGACCGGCGGTCGGCGCGGGTTGGCCGGTGCACTGGGCCTTCAGGCCCTGGGTCGCCTGGGTGACAAAGTCGATCGCCGACCGCTCGTCGGGGAACTCGACGATCCCGTTGTAGTAGCTGTCCTCGAAGTCACCCTTGTGCCCGATCACCCGCGATCCAGTGGCCGCGGCGAGGGCCGGGAGGTTGGCGGTGGCACACACCTTGAGATCCAAGGTGCTCGCCGCCCACGGGGCCGCCTCCCACTCTTTCGTTCCGGTGAGCGGCAACCCGACCGGCACGGTTCCGAAGGTCGCTTGGATCTCGGTCGTGACGGCGCCGGGGGAGGTCGGCGTGACGCTCGCGGAGGTCGTCGGCGCCTGGCTCGCCGACGGCGTCTCGGCCGGCACGGCGATCCGCGGCCCGAGCGACAGGTTGCTCGCCGCAAGGGACACCACGGTCACCGCGGCAGCAGCCGCAACGGCAACGTAGGCGATCCGGCGGCGGCGGACGATCCGGCCCTTCGCCATCACGTCCTCGCCCAGGTGCTCGGTGTCGAACGGGGCGATCTGGTTCAGCTCTCTGCGGAGTTGGTCTTCGTTGATCGGGGCCATGTCAGATTCCTTCCCGCATCGGTTCGGCGGTGGCGCGGAGTCGGGCGAGGGCCCGGGAGCAGGTCGACTTCACCGTTCCTGCCGTGACGCTGAACTCATCGGCGACCTGCTGTTCGGTGAGGTCCGCGTAGTAGCGCAGCACCACCATGGCCCGCTCCCTTGGCGTCAACCGGGCGAGCTGCCGGACGATGTTGGCCCGGTGCTCCACGGCGTCGAAGGCATCCCCGGCCTCGGCCGAGGGGAGCTGACCGGTGGCTTCCTCCCCCACGGGCCGGAACCAGCGCCGGCGGCGCCACCCGTCCGTCGCCAGGTTGACCAGGACCCGACGGGTATAGGCGACGCCCATCCCCGGTCCGATCCGGGACCAGGCCAGATAGGTCTTGAGCAGGGCGTCTTGAAGCAGGTCTTCGGCGGCGGTCCGGTCACTGGTGAGCATGATCGCCAGCCGGGCGAGTCGTTCGCGCGAGCCGGCGACGAAGTCGCTGAACTCGGCGTCAGTTCGCGCTCGGCTGTTCTCCATACCGCGTAGACGCTCCTGAGGGTCGGGAGGTTGTGTCCGGCCTCACGCTAACTGCCCGCGTAGAACCGGCCCAGGAACTCGGTTCGGAACGCCTCGAAGTCTCCCCGGTCGATCGCGCCGCGGATCTGATCGACCAGCCGGACGGTGAACCGCTCGTTGTGAATGGTGGCCAGCGTCGAAGCCAGCATCTCCTTGGCCTTGAACAGGTGGTGCAGGTAGGCCCGGGTGTAATGGGCGCAGGTGTAACAGTCGCAGCCGTCCTCGATCGGGGCGAACGCCCGCCGGTTGGCCGCGGTATTCACGTTGAACCGGCCGTCGGCGGTGTAGAGGGCGGCGTTCCGGGCGACCCGGGACGGCATCACGCAGTCGAAGGTGTCGGCCCCGGCGGCGATGGCGGCGAAGAAGTCGTCGGGCTCGGAGATGCCGAGGAGGTGTCGGGGCTTGTCGGCGGGCAGTTCGTCGGTGACCCAACCGACGATCGTGCCGAGGTTCTCCTTCTCCAGCGCTCCGCCGATGCCGAAGCCGTCGAAGCGCTGCCCGTCCACCTCGAGAGCGGCGAGGTCCCGGGACGCCTGCCGCCGCAGGTCCTCGTACTGAGCCCCCTGGACGACCCCGAAGAGCGCCTGATAGGGCTTCTCAGCGCGGCTTTCGGTGAGTTCGCGGTGGGCTCGCAGGCACCGGATCGCCCAGCCGTGGGTGCGGGCCACCGACGCCTCCTGGTAGCCGCGGGTGTTCTTCAGCGTGGTCAGCTCATCGAAGGCGAACATGATGTCGGCGCCAAGTTCGTGCTGGATCCGCATGCTCACCTCGGGAGTGAACCGGTGCCGGTCGCCGTTGAGGTGCGAGGTGAAGGTCACCCCGTCGTCGTCCACGTGCGCCAACCGGGTCTTCCCCTCGGCGATCACCTCGTCGTCGGCCAGCCCGGCGGTGTCCATCGCCAGCACCTTCTTGAACCCAACTCCGAGGCTCATCACCTGGAAGCCGCCTGAGTCGCTGAAGGTGGGGCCCGGCCAGTTCATGAACGCGCCCAGGCCGCCGGCAGCGTCCACGATGTCTGAGCCTGGCTGCAGGTAGAGGTGGTAGGCGTTGGCCAGCACGGCCTGGGCGCCGAGTTCCCGGACGGCCTCGGGGACGACCGCCTTGACCGTGGCCTTGGTGCCGACCGCGACGAAGGCCGGGGTGGCGATGTCGCCGTGGGGAGTGCTGATCAGGCCGCTGCGTCCCTTGCCGTTGGGCAGGACGGCGCCTTGGGTGAAGGAGAAGCCGGTCATGGTGGTGACCCTAGTCACTCTCCCCGATCCGCTGTCGGCCCGGTGCCCTGAGTGGCGTCCGGCATCGGACGAGTCTCGGGTTGTCGCACGAATCTCGGGTTGTCGCACGAATCTCGGGTTGTCCAGCGAATCTCGTGTTATAACCCGAGACCGGCGAGCTAGCCCGAGAGCGTCAGCGGGTCAGGAGGGCCTGCACCTGTGCGAGTCCGACCAGCCCAGCAGTGGACGTACGCAGCACCGCATCGGCGACCAGCACCGGGGTGCCCCCGGCCTCGCTGAACCGCTGCACCTCAGCGTCGGTGAGGCCACCCTCCGGCCCCACGATCAGCAGGATCTCGCCCTCGGCCGGCAACTCCACCTGACCCAGCCGGACGTCGGCCGACTCGTGCAGGATCAGGGTCAGCGCGGGTTCAGGAATCCGCAACGCCAACTCGGCGGTGGTCATCGGGTGCGATACCCGCGGCACCCGGAACCGGCGGGACTGCTTGGTCGCCTCCCGGGCGATGGAGCGCCAGCGGGCCAGGGCCCGCTCCACCCGGTCCGGCGCCCACTTCACGATCGACCGCTCCGCCTGCCAGGGGACGATCTCGTCCACCCCAAGCTCGGTCAGCATCTCGACGGCCTGCTCGGCGCGGTCACCCTTGGCCAGTGCCTGGACGACGGTGAAGCGGTGCGGCATCACCGGCTGGCTGAGTACCTCCGACACCGCGACCTCGAGGCCGTTCACGTCGACGTTGGTCACTTGGCCGCGGATTGCCTGGCCGATGCCATCGCTGACCAGGACGGTTTCGCCCTTCCTGATCCGCCGGACGATGGCCGCGTGGCGGCCCTCATCACCGCCGACCAGCACCGTTGAACCGACGCGCGGAGCGTCGAGGTCTGCCAGGAACAAAGCTTCGGTCATTGTGTGAACGCATCCTTCAGCCAGCCGAAAACACCCTTGTGAGCTCGCTCGACCGAGATTTCCGCCCGGCTCTCCCCGCGCAACTCGGCCAGTTGGCGGAGCAGGTCGCGCTGGGTGTCGTCCAGTCGGCTCGGTGTCTGCACCAACAGGGTAACGCCGAGGTCGCCGCGTCCGCCGCCCCGCAGCCGAGGGACGCCGCGCTGGGCGACGGTCAGCCGGGTGCCCGACTGGGTGCCGCTGGGAATTTCCACCGTCACCTTAGCCTCGGCCGCGTCGCGGTCGTCGCGTTCGGCCTCGAGGGTGTCCAAGGTGATCGTGGTGCCCAGCGCAGCCGCGGTCATCGGCACCCGAACCACGACTTCGAGGTCGTCGCCGTTGCGCTTGAACACCTCGTGCGGCAGCACGGTCAGCTCGACGTACAGGTCGCCGGACGGCCCGCCGCCGGGGCCGACCTCGCCCTGGGAATCCAGATGGATCCGGTTCCCGGTGGTGACGCCGGCCGGGATCTTGACGTTGATCGTCCGCTGGCTGCGGACGCGTCCCTCGCCGGAGCACTCGCCGCACGGATTGGGGATGATCGTCCCGTAGCCGCGACAGGTCGGGCAGGGCTGGGTGGTCCGGATGTCGCCCAGGAACGAGCGCTGGATGGTGGTCACGTCCCCCTGGCCGTGACAGGTGGTGCAGGGCACCGGCTCGCTGCCCTCATTGGCGCCCGAGCCGTTGCACTTCGGGCAGACCACGGCGGTGTCGACGCGCAGCGGCTTGGTGATGCCGAAGGCCGCCTCGGCCAGGGTCAGATCGGTGCGCACCAGCGCGTCCTGGCCGCGTCGCACCCGGGAGCGGGGACCGCGGCTGCCGCCGGCGCCGCCGAACATCGCGTCGACCAGGTTGCTGAAGTCGAAGCCAGCCGCGCCGCCCGGGAAGCCGAAGCCCTGGGCGCCGCCAAAGCCGCCGCCGCCCAGCGGATCACCGCCGCGGTCGTACAGCGAACGCTTGCTCGGGTCGTGCAGGACCTCGTAGGCCTCGCCGATCTCCTTGAACTTCTCCGCAGCGTCGGGGGTGTCCGCGACGTCGGGGTGGTACTGCATAGCGAGCTTGCGGTACGCCTTCTTGATCTGCTCGGTGGTCGCGTCACGAGGAACACCCAGGACCTCGTAGTAATCGGTTCTCACACTCATCCTTCTGCCAGGAACCGGCCGACGTAGCGGGCAACGGCCCGCACGGAGGCGATCGTGCTGGGGTAGTCCATCCGGGTCGGGCCGACGATACCCATACTCGCCCACACGTCGTTGCCGTGGCTGTAGGAACTAGCCACCACCGAGGTTGACTGCAGCGGCTGGTACGGGTTCTCCGCGCCGATCCGGACCGTCACGTCCGCCGAGCCCCCGGCCTCACCCAGCAGCCGGAGCAGGACCACCTGCTCCTCCAGCGCCTCCAGCACAGGTTTGACCGTGGTTTCGAACTGGTCGCCGAAGCGGGTCAGGTTCGGCACACCCCCAACCACCACCCGGGTGGACGGGTCGGCCGTCGCCATCTCCAACAACGTGGCGATCACCATCGAGCCGAGCTGTCGATGATCGGGAGCGAGCTCGTCCAGCAGGGCGCTCAGCTTTTCGACCACCTGGGACGGCGTCAGCCCGACCAGTGCGGCGTTGATCCGGCCGCGCAGATCGGCCAGCTGTTGGTCGGTAACCCCGGTCAGATCGAAGGTGCGCTGCTCGACCCGCCCGGACGAGTTCACCAGAATCACCAGGCCCCGCTCGGCCGACAGCGCGATCAACTCGACCAGCCGGACGGTCGCACTGGACAGCACCGGGTACTGGACGATGGCCACCTGGTGGGTGATCTGGGCCAGCAACCGGACGGTGCGGCGAACCACGTCGTCCACGTCGAGGGCGCCGTTCATGAAGGTCTGGATCGCCCGGCGCTCGGCCACCGACAGCGGCTTCACGCCGTGCAGCCGGTCGACGAACAGGCGATAGCCCTTGTCAGTGGGAATCCGGCCGGCGCTGGTGTGCGGCTGGGTGATGTACCCCTCTTCTTCCAGCACCGCCATGTCGTTGCGGACGGTGGCCGCGGACACGTTCAGGTTGTAACGCTCCACCAATGCTCGGGAGCCGACCGGCTCCTGGGAGGACACGTAGTCGGAGACGATGGCCCGCAGGATCGCAAGCTTGCGGTCGTCCAGCATCGGGCCCCCTCTCGTTGGCACTCTCGACAGTCGAGTGCCAGTCTAGCGGGATGGCCCCGCCGTCGCTGCGCGGTGCGCCAGACCGGGTCACCCTCGGTCGTCGTCACCACCGGCTGCCCGGAGTGCCGCGAGTGTCTCGTCGGCCCACTCCCGTTGGGCCCGGGCCAGGTGCTCGCCGTACGACACGGTCGCCAGCCGAAGGGCCCGGTCCAGGGTCGGTGGCTCGGCCAGAGTCTCGGCCCTGATGCCGGCGTAGGTCGCCGCCGCCTGCTCGGCGTCGGCCCGGGCCCGGTGGACCAGGGCCTCGCGCCGACCTGGCGCGAGGTGGCTGCCGAGGAAGAGTCGCAGCAGCAGTGCGTTGCGTCGCGGCGGGCTGGGAAAGTCGTCGGCCAGGCCCTCCCGGAGCGCGACCAGCCCGTCGTCGGTGATCTCGAACCGGGTGCCCGAGGTCCTCCCTGGTGCGGCCCGGCGCACGCAGCCCCGGGCCTCAAGCGCCGCGAGCGCCGGGTAGATCTGGCCGAAGCTCTCACTCCAGAAATGGCCGAGCACCTCGGTGATGCCTGCGCGCACCTCGTACCCGGTCATCGGTCCGAAGGAGAGGGCGCCCAACACGGCCAGTTCGGTCTGCGATCGACGGCTCATGGCCGGATGCTATCTGCTATGAATATATCTATGAGATATCTAGCGAAGCGCGCGGTTGTGATCATCGCCAGCGGTATCGGGGCCTTTCAGTGTTCGCTCGCCGCCGGTGCTCCCTGGGGCGCTGCCGCGTGGGGCGGCGGCGAGCCCGGACGCCTGCCGGCCGGGTTGCGCTGGGCATCAACGGGCAGCGCCCTGGTGTGGTTCACGGTGGCTCGGGCGGTGTCGCGCGTGTCCGACCCGCCGACGGCCCGGCAGCGCCGCGGACTCCGGGCGTTGGCCGGGGTGGGCGTCCTCGCCGGGGTGATGAATGCGCTGTCCCCGAGCCCGCCCGAACGGCTGATCTGGGGGCCCGTGTCGGCGCTGCTGGCCGTCGCCGCATGGCGGGCGGCAGGCCCCGATTCAGCGGGCTGATCCCAAAACCGATTGCTGTTTGGCGACCGGACTAATTGCTGTTCGCGGCCAGCGAGCGAGCGAGCCGCTTGCGGCGCGTCCGTGGCGCGGGTGCGGTTCTGCGACGCAGCCGCACCCCACGTGGTGGTGATAAGCGGGGCCCCGGTCAGGGCCCGGCCAGAGGGCCGTGCCACCCCGCGCGTGGGCGCCGTCGAGGCGCTCGATGGAGATCGCGCCAGCCGACGCTCATCCCCGGCAGGGCATCCCGATACTGCCGCGCAGGGCGACGAGCGAACGTCGGATGACGCCTACACTGCCACCCGTGCTCACCGGACTCGCCCGCATCCTCGGCCTGGCGGCCCTCCGTGACCTGATCGACCGGCTGCCGCCCCGTCCCGGCGCGGCCGTCACGGTGCTGCTGACCCTCGTGCTGAATGCGGTGCCCTGGTACCTGGTCACCACCCAGCAGATCGGCTACGGCGAGGTCCTGGTCTGGTTGTGGGCCGAGATCCTGGTGATCGCCTTCGTCACCCAACTGCGACTGAACCGGACCAAGAAGGGCGCGTTCTTCGAGTTCGGGATGGCCTCCGGCTTCGCCCGCAGCTTCTTCCTCGTCCATTACGTCGGGATGTTCACCATCCTTCCGGTGGTCCTGGGGTACTGGCTGGTGCTGCCCAAGTTGCCGACCACGACCTCGGTCTGGGTCGTCGCGGCTCTCACCTTGGCCAGCCTGGGCGTGACCCTGTGGGCTCAGCGGATCCCGCTGCAGCAGGGTCGACCGTTGCGGTTCGGCGACATCCTGGTCGCCTACCTGCGCCTGTCATTGGCCTACGCAGCGCTGTTCATCCCCCTGGCCGCGGCCGGTATCAGCGAGGGGGACTCCCGTCCGGTGAACCTGTCGGAGCTGGCGCGGCTGGGCGGTCTGGTGTGCGGGCTGAAACTGACCTTGGAGCTCGTCCTGCTGCTGGTCTGGCAGTGGCGGGCCGGGATCTGGGGCGGCGCGGAGCGACATCCGGACCGAGGGCGAGGCAGCCGGCTCCCGGCATGACAGGATTCTTGTCGCCGACCCAAGGAGAGCCATGCACATCGTCGCCCTGATCTGCGCCGGGCTGGCCGCGCTGATCCACGTCTACATCTTCGTCCTGGAGTCGATGAGCTGGGAGGCGCCCAACACCCGGGCCGTGTTTGGGACGACCCCCGAGCAAGCCGCCCAAACCAAACAACTGGCCTACAACCAGGGGTTCTACAACCTGTTCCTGGCGATCACGGCGATGGCCGGGGTGGCCCTGGCGTCCTGGAACGTGGTGTCCACCACGTTGCTGATCGTGGCTCTGGGCTCAATGGTCGGCGCTGCTGCGGTGCTGATCACCAACGACCGGACGAAGCTGCGGGCGGCCCTGGTGCAGGGCTTGCCACCGCTGGTCGGCCTGATCGCCCTGCTGGTGTCCTCGTTGACCTGAGGGCCCGGGACACCTCGCGGCCCGGCTACCCTCAGCCGCATGGAGTTCAGCCTCAGCCCGTTCACCGAGGTCGTCCCCGGCGTCTACCGAGCCGTTGCCCAGCCGGCCGCGGTCAACATCGGGCTGGTGGTCGGCGAGCGGGGCGCCCTGCTGATCGACACCGGATCGTCCCCGGCACAGGGGGCTGCGATCAGGGAAGCCGCCCAAGCCGTCGCGGGCCTGCCGTTGACCGCGGTCGTGGTCACCCACAACCACTTCGACCACTTCTATGGGCTGGCTGCGTTCTCCGACCTGACCACCTATGGGCACGCCTCGCTCGCGCCCGGTGAGTCGGTGGCTCAGGAGGCCGCCGAACTAGGGTTCGACCCCGCCGAGCTGGTCGCGCCGAACGTCCCCTTCTCCTTGGCCAAGGCGGTCGACCTGGGCGGCCGCCGGGCCGAACTCGTCCATTTCGGCCCCGGTCACACCCGCGGCGACGTGGTGGTGATCGTCCCGGACGCCCACGTGGTGTTCGCCGGCGACCTGCTCGAACAGGCCGCTCCCCCGGCCTTCGGACCGGACTGCGACCTCAAGTCGTGGCCGTCAGCGGTGGACGGCGTACTCGGCGTGCTCGGCGAGGATTGGCTGGTCGTCCCGGGGCACGGGGACGTGGTTGACCGGTTCTTCGCCTTCAACCAGCGGGCCGAGATCTCCGGCGTCTACGGGATGGTGGAGCACCTGATCGATCGGGGGGTCCCCCAAGAGCGGGCGCTGGCGGAGGGAGACTGGCCCTACGACGCCGACACGATCACCGCCCTGCTTCCGCACGCCTACGCGCAACTGGCCGCCGCCGGGAAACGGCCGGGACGCACGCTGCCGCTGGTCTGACCCGGCGCCGCCAATCGACCTTGCGCAACACCCACGGTAGATTCCGGTGCACTTGGTGAACGGAGGGTGGCCAATGGGTGACGCGGAGGTGAACGGCTCCCCGGCCCCCGACGGTCCACGGCCGCTGCAGCGGCACGCCGCGATCGACTACCACCTCGACCAGCAGAACGACCACTGGGCGGTCAAGGCCTTCCAGGCAGCTACCCCCGGTCTCACCTTCTTGACCAAGCGGTACCGGCGCGAATGGTTGCGCGCGGACGTCATCGCGGGGCTGGGGGTGGCGGCGTATCTCGTCCCGCAGGTGATGGCCTACGGAGCGATCGTGGGGGTGGCGCCGGTGGTCGGCCTCTGGACCGCCCTGGTGGCGATGCTGGTCTACGCCGTGATGGGCGGCTCGCGGGTGCTCTCGGTTGGCCCCGAATCGACCATCGCGCTGATGGCCGGGGTGGCGGTGGCGCCGCTTGCGGCCGGTGATCCCGCCCGAACCCTGGAACTGACCGCCGCACTGAGCCTGATCGTCGGCGGCTGGTGCCTGATCGGGCGGATGTTCCGGCTCGGCGTCGTGGCCGACCTGCTCTCCCAGCCGCTCCTGGTCGGCTACCTGGCCGCGGCCGGGGTGCTGATGCTCGCCGGTCAGCTGGGCCGGCTGACCGGGACCACGGTGGAAGGCGATTCGATCATCGCCCAGACTGCGTCCTTCCTGCAGGTGTGGCCGTCCAGCCACCTGCCGACCCTGTACCTGTCACTGGCCTGCCTCGTCCTGATCTTCGGGATTCATTGGCTTCTTCCCAGGGCCCCGGCTGCGCTGATCACCGTGGTGGCCGCCACGGTGGCGACGTTCGCGCTGCGACTCCAGGACTACGGGATCGCCGTCGTGGGTGCTGTCCCGACCGGCATCGTCACCCCCCGGCTGCCCGCGGTCAGTATCGACGAGCTCAAGGTCCTGGTGGTGGCGGGGCTCGGGGTGGCGGTGATGGCCTACAGCGACAACATGCTGATCAGCCGCGCCTTCCCGGCGCCGCTGCTGCCCGGCGAGCGGCTCTCCGAACGCGAGGTGGATCCACAGCGCGAACTGGTCGCGCTCGGCGGGGTCACCTTGGCCGTTGGCGCATTTGGCGGATTCCCGGTGTCTTCGTCGGGTTCCCGGACGGCGTTGGCCAACGCCGGCGGCGCCCGCTCCCAGGTGTACTCGCTGGTCGCGGCCGGGGTGGTGATCGCGATGTTGCTGATCGCCGGCCCGGTGATGGCCCTGCTGCCCCAAGCGGCGCTGGGCGTGGTGGTGGTCTACGCGGCCAGCAAGCTGTTCGAGTTCGGCGAGTTCCGGCGGCTGGCCGGCTTCCGTCGGCGCGAACTTCTGCTCGCCCTGATCACCCTGGTCGGGACGGTGGTCTACGGGATCGTGGCCGGGGTGCTGGTGGCGATCACACTGAGCCTGCTCGAGATGGGACAGCGGCTGGCCCGCCCCCGCGACGCCGTCCTCGGACGGGTACCGGGGCTTGCCGGGATGCACGACGTCACCGACTACGCCGGCACCCAGACGCTGCCCGGGCTGATCATCTACCGCTACGAGGCGCCGCTGTTCTTCGCCAACATCGGAGATCTGCGTCGCCGCGTCCAGCGGGTGGTCGACACCGAAACCCAGGCCTACCCCGATCAACCGCCGCGCTGGTTCCTGCTCAACTGCGAGGCGAACTCCCAGGTGGACATCACCGCCAGCGATGGGTTGAAGGAGTTGCAGCAGGACCTGGCCGCGCAGGGCGTCCGGCTCGGCATGGTGCGGATCAAGCGCGACCTGCACGACGAATTGGCTCGCGGTGGCGTGATCGACCTGATCGGCGAGGACATGCTGTTCCCGACCCTGCCGGTCGCAGAGGAGGCGTACCTCGACTGGGCGGCGCGCAACCCGCTCGACTCGCCCGCCTTCGTGGCTGAAGAGTCGTCCAACGGCGCTGACTCGGCTCCGTTCGGACGCCGGGACGTGACGCCCAGCGGCGGGTCAGTCGAGAGTGCCGCGGACCCTCGACCAGATCGCCGGGGTGGCGGCGGCCAGGAGTGAGCGTCCGGTGGTCATCGCCCGGTAGTCCTGACCCTCGACGGTGGCCACTCGTCCGCCGAGTTCGGTGACCATCAGCGCCCCGGGCAGGTGGTCCCAGGGCTTCATCGAGCGGTAGCCGAGGAAGTCGAGATCCCCCTCGATCACCCGCGGATACTCCACCCCGCAGCAGCGCGCCGACGGCGCCAGGTGGAGCCAGGGCGGGGGCTGGGCGGGACGGCCCCGCTGCAGCGGGCCGCGCAGGTCGTCACCACGGGGGCGCGGCGCCAGCCGAGCACCGTTGCGGGTGACCCCGGCGCCCCGCTCGGCGACGTAGAGCCGCTGGTGCACCGGTTGCCAAATCCAGGATCGGACGGTCTCGCCACCTTTCACCTCGGCGAGCATCACCGCGAAGTCGGCGCTGCCCCGGGCGAAGTTGCCGGTGCCGTCCACCGGGTCGATCACCCAGGCGTGGTCGGAAGTGGCGAGTCCGGCAAGCGTGGCAGGCTCGGCGCTGACCGCCTCCTCGCCGATCACCGCGACGCCCGGGCCGCTGAGGGCTGCGGTCAGTTCGGCCTCGGCCTCCCGATCGGCCACGGTGACCAGATCTCCGTGGCCCTTGTCGAAGACTTCGGAGCGGGTCAGCGTCCGCCAGCGGGGCAGCACGATCCGCGCGGCGATGTCCACCAAGAGGTCGCTGACCTCTTCGGTCCGCATCACTGCTCCTGATGGTCGAGGGTCACGAAGTCGATCAGCCGCTCCACCTCGGTGAGCAATGCCGGATCGAGGTCGGTCCAAGACTCCACCGTGCCGAGGATCCGGCGCCAGGCGGAGGCGGTGTCGGCCTGGGTGGCGTGCGGCCAGCCGAGGGCCCGACACAGCCCCACCTTGTAATCGGTGCCCCGGGGAACGTCCGGCCACGCCCTCAGCCCGAGCCGCTCGGGTTTGACCGCTGTCCAGATGTCGACGAACCGGTGGCCGGTGACGAACAGATACGGCGAAGACAGCCGTTCGACGATCCGCGACTCCTTCGTCCCGGGAATCATGTGGTCGACCAGGACCCCCAGCCGGCGTCCCTGTTGCGGAGCGAAGTCGGCGACGATCGCGGGCAGGTCGTCGATGCCGCCCAGGTACTCGACCACCACCCCAACGTGCCGCAGATCGTCCCCCCAGACCTTCTCGACCAACTCGGCGTCGTGTCGTCCCTCGACGTAGATCCGGCTGGGAAGGGCGACCTTGGGCGACTGGTGGGCGCCGATCCTGGACCCAGACGCGGTGTGCGTGGCCTTCGCCGCAGCGGCCCGCTTCGGGGCAACCAGGGCCACCGGTCGCCCGTCCAGCCAGAATCCGGGACCGAGCGGGAAGCTGCGCCGCTTGCCGTGCCGACCCTCCAGGACGACCAGCCCGTTCTCCCAGCGCACGATCGCCCCGCAGAAACCCGACGTGGGGTCCTCGACCACCAGGCCGACCTCGGCCGTCCGCTCCACCGTCACCGGCTTGTTGGCGCGCTGCCAGCCCGGCTGCAGGACGTCTCCGGAGTAGCGGTTCACCCGACCGACCCTAGCCGCGGCCCCCGGTCCTCCCTGGGCGGGCGCGCGGTGACGTCGGCGGTCGCCCCCGCCGGCATTGAGATCACCCTGGAATCTCCATCCCACAGCCGCCATCGGGCCTGCTAACTCCATATAGGGCCTGTGGGCTGGCGATTCCAGGGCGGCCAACGGACTCGGCCCCTACCGTTGGGCGTCCCGGTGATCGGGGTTGGTCGCCTGGACCGGCGTCAGCGGAGTAACCTAACCCGCATGGCACGCCGACTCCTGCTTGTGCAGCCGCGCTGACACCACCACCGTCACCGCGGCGCCCCTCCCTGGTCGAGGGGCTTTTTCATGCCCGCAGCAGAAACGAAGGACAGGATGAGATGAGCGAGAACCCGTTCCGGTACACCGCCGAGGTCGCCGGGCAGATCGAGACCGCCTGGCAGGACCGCTGGGCCGACGAGGGCACCTTCCACGCGCCGAATCCGGCCGGAGTGTGGGCCGAGCCCGAGCGCGTCGCCGGTCGGGAGAAGCTCTTCGTGCTGGACATGTTCCCCTACCCCTCGGGCGCCGGCCTGCATGTCGGCCATCCGCTGGGCTACATCGCCACTGACACCTTCGCCCGCTTCCAGCGGATGAACGGCCGCAACGTCCTGCACGCCCTGGGCTACGACGCGTTCGGCCTGCCCGCCGAGCAGTACGCCGTCCAGACCGGCCAGCACCCACGGGTGACCACTGAGCAGAACATCGCCAACATGCGCCGCCAGCTGCGCCGCCTGGGCCTGGCCCACGACGACCGCCGTTCGGTGGCCACCACCGACGTCGAGTTCTACCGCTGGACGCAGTGGATCTTCCTGCAGGTGTTCAACTCCTGGTACGACCGGTCCGCCGACTCCGGACGCGGCAGAGCCCGTCCGATCGCCGAGCTGATCGAGCAGTTCGCCGCCGGCGAGCGGCCCACCCCGGACGGCCGGCCCTGGGCCGACCTGACCGATGTCGAGCAGGCCCGGATCGTCGACGGGTTCCGCCTGGCCTACGTGTCTGAGGCGCCGGTGAACTGGTGCCCCGGCCTGGGCACCGTGCTGGCCAACGAGGAGGTGACCGCCGAGGGTCGCTCCGACATCGGTAACTTCCCGGTGTTCAAGCGCAACATGAAGCAGTGGATGATGCGGATCACCACCTACGCCGACCGGCTGCTGGGCGACCTGGACCGGCTGGACTGGCCGGACAAGGTGAAGGCGATGCAGCGCAACTGGATCGGCCGCTCCACCGGTGCCCAGGTGGCTTTCCCGGTGGTCGGTCAGGACGACGCGATCGAGGTGTTCACCACCCGCCCCGACACCCTATTCGGCGCCACCTTCATGGTGTTGGCGCCGGAGCACCGGCTGGTCGAGGCCATCACCCCGGACGGCGCGTGGCCAACCGGCATCCCCGCGTCGTGGACGAACGGCGCGGCCACCCCAGCCGAGGCCGTCGCCGCCTACCGGGCCCAGGCTGCCCTGAAGACGGACCTGGAGCGCCAGGCCGACGCCAAGACCAAGTCCGGAGTGTTCACCGGCGGCTACGCGATCAACCCGGTCAACGGCCAGCAGATCCCGGTGTTCATCGCCGACTACGTGCTGATGGG
>CAYVOW010000050.1:0-17361 GCA_964453585.1 uncultured Micropruina sp. | reverse complement strand
AGGGCTTCACCCACGTCGAGTTCCTGCCGGTCACCGAGCACCCGTTCGAGCCGTCTTGGGGCTACCAGGTCACCAACTACTTCGCGCCGCAGTCACGGCTGGGCCGTCCCGACGAGTTCCGTTACCTGGTCGACCGGCTGCACCAGGCCGGCGTCGGGGTCATCCTCGACTGGGTTCCGGGCCACTTCCCGAAGGATGAGTGGGCACTCGGCCGCTTCGACGGCAGCGCGCTCTACGAGCACGAGGACCCGCGCCAGGGCGAGCACAAGGACTGGGGCACCTACATCTTCAACTACGGCCGCAACGAGGTGAAGTCGTTCCTGGTCTCCAACGCCCTGTACTGGATCACCGAGTTCCACATCGACGGCCTGCGGGTCGACGCGGTGGCGTCGATGCTCTACCTGGACTACTCGCGCAACGACGGCGAGTGGGTGCCCAACATCTACGGCGGCAACGAGAACCTGGAAGCGATCGACTTCCTGCGCTACGTGAACAAGCACCTCTACGAGCGGGTTCCGGGCGTCACCATGACCGCCGAGGAGTCCACCTCCTTCGGCGGGGTCACCAAGCCGGTCGATTGGGGCGGTCTCGGGTTCGGCTTCAAGTGGAACATGGGCTGGATGAACGACTCGCTGCGCTACCTGGCGCTGGAGCCGGTGCATCGGCAGTACCACCACCACGAGATGACCTTCGCGATGGTCTACCAGTACAGCGAAAACTTCGTGCTGCCGATCAGCCACGACGAGGTCGTCCATGGCAAGGGGTCGATGATCAACAAGATCCCGCAGGACGAGTGGCGCCAGTTCGCCACGCTGCGCGCCTTCTACTCCTACATGTGGTCGTTCCCGGGCAAGCAGCTGCTGTTCATGGGCTGCGAGTTCGGCCAGAAGACCGAGTTCAACGAGGCGACCAGCCTCGAGTGGTGGGTCAGCGACCTGTGGGGTCACCACGGACTGCAGCGGATGATCAAGGACCTGAACGACCTCTACCGGGCTAACCCGGCGTTCTGGGAGTTGGACAGTGACCCGGCAGGCTTCCGCTGGATCAACGCCGACGACGCCGGCGGCAACACGTTCTCCTGGGTCCGATCCAGCGCCGGCGGCGAGCAGATCGCGTGCATCGTCAACTTCTCCTCCGAGCCGTGGACGAACTACCGGATCGGGCTGCCGCAGGTCGGCACCTGGAAGGAGATCTTCAACTCCGACTCCGGCAGCTACGACGGTTCGGGGGCGCACGGCAACCTCGGCCAGGTGATCGCTCACCCGGATCCGTGGAACGGTTTCGACGCCAGCACGACGGTGGTCGTCCCGCCGTTGGGTGCGGTGTTCTTCAAGTTCGAACCGGCCGCGGCCGAGGTCGAAGCCCCGGCGGAAGGTGACAAGGCCGCCGAGTGAACTCGGTCTCGCTGAGTTTTGACGGTGACGTGGGGGTCCTGGAACTTTCCGGGACCCCCACGGTCGCGCAACTGGAGGCGCTGTTCGATGACGCCTGCCGCGACGCGTTCCTGTTCCGGGGGCGACATCGGGTGGAGCTGCGGGTGCCGGCGGACATCCCGGCGGTGCGACGGGCGCTGCATCGGACCGGGTTCCGGTTCGAGGGTGTCCGACGAGGTGGCCGATCCGGACCAGAGGGACCGGTCGACGAGGCCCAATACGCGAGGCTCAGCTCCGACGAGGTCGAGGGCCGCACGGCGTTCACCGGCGTGATGAACGCGGTGCTGCCCCGCAAGAGGCTGATCGCCCACGTCCTGATCACCGATCAGGCGGGTCGGATCTGTGTGGTCGAAACCACGTTCAAGAGCGACTGGGAGTTGCCCGGCGGCATCGTGGAGCCGCTGGAGAGCCCGCGGCTGGCCGCGATCCGGGAGACCGCCGAGGAGTTGTCGTTGGCGATCGAGCCGGCCGGAGTGCTGGTGGTCGATTGGCTCGGGCCGCACCTGGGCTGGGAGGACGCGGTGGAGGTGATCTTCGCGGGCCCGGTGCTGGCCGAGGTGGCCAAGGACGCCATCGTCGCCGACCCCCGCGAAATCATGGCCGTCTATTGGTTGCCGCTCGACGAAGCACTCCCCCGCTTTGCCCCGTTTGCCCGGGGTCGGCTTGCCGCCGCGGTGGCGGCTGCCGCTGACGGACGCTGCCGCTATCTGGAGCGCGGCCAGCCCGTGGCCTGATTGCTCCCGGTGCAGGCCACCTGGGATGCCACCTGGGGCGTGTCCACCGCGGCTGGGGACCAGGTGGTGACACCACGTGGCGGCGTGTTTGTCGTCCTCACCACCAACCCGCCGCCACCAACCGCCACCACATCCCACTTCGCCTGGCCCCGGGTGACCTGCCCCTCGTCCAGGGCGGGCCCTCGCCACACTCCAAAGCCCCCGCCCCGTCCCCCCACCTGGTGACACCACGTGGCGGCGTGTTTGTCGTCCTCACCACCAACCCGCCGCCACCAACCGTCACCAGCGCAGGTGGGCCGCGGTCCGCGAACGCCCGTCCACCTTCCGGTTGATCTTCGGCCGCCAGGCGCGGAAACGGGCGCGGGCGGGCCTACCTTCGACTCGTGAGTTCCACCCGCCGCAACCTGCCGGCGATCATGACCCTCTACCTGCTGGGCATCTTCATCGGCGCCATCGACACCGGCATCGTCACGCCCGCGCGCACCGTCATCCAAAACGACCTCGGCGTCAACGACCAGACCGGCGTCTGGATGATCACGATCTACACCCTCGCCTACGCCGCCAGCATCCCGGTGATGGGCAAGTTGGCCGACCGGGTCGGACGAAAGCCGGTCTACCTGGTGGCGATCACCCTGTTCGGGGTGGGGTCCCTGCTGTGCGGCCTCTCCGAGGCCACCGGGTCGTTCACGTTCCTGATCCTGGCCCGCGCGGTCCAGGCGATCGGCGGCGGCGGCATCCTGCCGATCGCCACCGCGGAGTTCGGCACGGCCGTGCCCCCCGAAAAGCGCGGCCTGGCGCTCGGCCTGGTCGGTGCCGCCTTCGGCATCGCCAACATCTTCGGCTCCTCGGCCGGCAGCCTGATCCTGGACGTGGCCGGCGCCCACAACTGGCAGTGGCTCTTCTACGTCAACGTGCCGATTTGCGGCCTGATCATCGTCGGCGGACTGATCTTCCTGCCCAACCACCGCGCCGAGAAGGTGGCCCGAGTCGACCTGATCGGGATCGTGGTGCTGGTGGCGATGATTATGGCGCTGCTCTACGGCTTACGGAACCTCGACTTCTTCAACCTGGGCCAGAGCTTGCAGAGCCTTGACGTCTGGCCCTTCCTGGTCGGGGCGGCGGTGCTGCTCCCGCTCTTCATCCTTGCCGAGCGACGCGCCGCCGATCCGGTGATCAACCTCGGCTTCTTCACCCACCGCGATGTCTCGCTGACTCTGCTGCTCGCGTTCTTCAGCGGCGTGATCCTGATGGGGGTCGTGTTCATCCCGCAGTTCGCCGAGAACGCGGTCCACCTGCCGTCGGGGGCGGGCGGCTACTACGTGATCGTCCTCGGCTTGGCGTCGGGCATCGGCGCCCCGGTCAGTGGACGCCTCACCGACTCGTTCGGCGCGAAACCGGTTCTCGGATTCGGACTGGTGGCCTCGATCATCGGAGCCGCGGTGCTGATCTGGTGGGCGATCCCGCAGCCCTCGGTGGCCAGCGTGACCACGTCGCTGGCCCTTCTCGGCCTGGGCCTGGGGTTCACGATCGGCTCCCCGCTGAACTACATGATGCTCGAGCACACCGACCCGGCCGAGTCCAACTCAGCCCTGGCCACGCTCTCGCTCGTCCGGTCGATCGGGACGACCATTGCCCCGGCGATCATGGTGGGCTTCCTGGCGAACGCCGGAACCCTGCTGCAACCGGCGCTGACCGACTTGCTGCCCAGGGAAGTGACCACACCCCCGCTCCCCTACGCCAAGGAGTTGGACGCCGCCTTCGCCCGCTACCGCACCGACCCCGAACTGAAGGACCGGTTGGCCGGCGTCGAGTTCCCGCAGGTGAGCACGGACCGCACCATCGAGATCGATCCCACCGGTGGGGGAACCCTCGCCGCCGACCTGGTGGACCTGCTCAAGACCGCCGACGTCACGACCATCACCGAACGGGTCAAGACGGTCGCCGTCCGGATGTTCGACAGCGAGACGCCGGCCACGATCGCCGACATCACCGCCGGAGTGGACACGGGTCTGGACGGGCTGACCGAGGGCCAGCGCTCGCTGGTCAAGGCCGATGCCTCCCTGAGCAACACCATCCAGAAGATGACCGAGGGCATTCAGGGACAAACCAAGGGCATCAACAGTCAGGGCGCGGCGATTGCCAAGATGACCAGGGGAATCGCCGGGATGACCTCCGGCATCGCCGGGCAGACCCGGGGCATCAATGGCCTGACCAGTGCGATCAACGGAATGCGCTCCGGGGTGGCGGGCCTCACCAAGGCGATCGCCGGCATCGACGCCGGGCTGGCCAGCCAGCGCACCAAACTTGCCGAGCTCGAAGTTGCGTACCAGGCCAGCCACGACCCTGCGCTCCTCGGCCCGATCCAGGGGTTGAAGGCCGGGATCTCCTCATTGGAGTCGCAGCGATCCACAACAGTGGCGAAGCGCAGTCAGCTGAGCCGGAAGCTCGCCACGGCCCAGGCTTCCCGGAACAAGCTGATCGTCGCTCGCTCGACGCTGATCGCCCAGCGCACGGCCTTGACCCAGGCCCGGGCCCGGCTGATCGCGGCGCGCCAGAAACTGATCACCGCGCGGGCGAAGCTCCGGGAGGCCCGGGACGACGTGATCACGGCCCGGCGCGACGTCCGCGACCGGCAGGCCGACCTCGCCGAAACCGTCCGTCAGCTTCGCGTGCTCAGGGCAGCCGTCCCGGGCAGCTTCGAGACGGCCAAGCAGGGCTACCTGGCCGCCATCGAGGAGCGTCGGCCGGAGATTGAACGGACCTTCCAGGCCACCTTGAACCTCGGCTTCCGGGACGTCTATCTGACCACCGCCGCCGCCAGCCTGGCCGCGCTGCTGGCGTTGCTCGCCTATCGGCGTCCGGCCGCAGCGCCCTGGCCCGCGCCGGCCAGTGCGACGGTCGCCGCGTAGCCGCTCAGAACAGCGCGCTCATCAGGTCACGCCGGGCCTTCAGGACGGCCGGGTCGGCCGCGCCCAAGGTCTCGAACAGTTCCAACAGACGCTGCCGAGCGCGGTCGCGCTCAGCACCATCGGAGTCACGAACCACCGAGATGAGCCGGTTGAACGCGGCCTCCGCATGCCCCGACATCAGCTCGACGTCGGCGGCCGAGAACTGGGCGTCGAGGTCGTCGGGGGCCTGGTCGGCCGCCGCCAACACCGCTGGCGGGTCCAGCACCACCGAGCGTGCCAACAGGCCCGCCTGGGCCCGTCCGGCCAGCGCCTCGGGGTCGTTCGGGGTCTGGGCGAGGATCTTGTCGAACTCGTCCCGTGCGGCGGCGAAGTCGCCGCGCTCCAGGGCCGCGTCCGCCTCGGTGAAGCGGGGGTCCGGCTCGTCAGGATTCTCCCCTGCCCCGCCGGCCACCGGCTCGGCCCGACCGACCACCCCATTGGCGGCCGCCGCGGCCAGCAGCTGACCGATCACCGCCTCCGCCTCGGCCCGGGTCTTGGTGCCCTGGAACAGCGGGGCCAACTGGCCCGCGAGAACCCCGATCACCGTCGGCACGGCCTGGATGCCGAGCGCCTGCGGGATGCCCCGGGCCACGTCGACGTTGATCCGGGCCAAGAGGTACTTGCCGCCGGCCGCGTTGGCCAGCGCGATCAGGTCCTCCGACAGCGATTCGGCGTTGGCCCGCGGCGAGTAGAGCTCCATCACGATCGGGAACTTCATCGACTGGCCGATCACGGCCTCGAAGTTCCGCTCATCCACGTCCAGGACGAAGCTGCTCCCCGGGGGCACCGGCGGAGCCTTGGCGGCGGCGGCGATGGCCGAGAGGTCGATGGCGCGGGAGGCGTGGAACTGGGCACTCATGGCCGCCATTGTGTCAGCTTGGCGAAGACGCTCTCAGTGTTGGATCTTTCGTGGTAGTCGACGAAAGATCCAACATTGGAGCCGCGTCCGGCGGCTACCTTGGCCTCCATGACCTCCCGTCCGGTGATCGCCGTGATCCAACACCAGCCGGAGTGCCCGCCCGCGTTGTTCGGCGGTTGGCTGGACGCGGCCGGTGCGGCCCTCCAGGTGTTCCACCCGGCCGACGGTGCCGAACTGCCCGAGCCGGCCGACCTGGCCGGATTGATCGTGCTCGGCGGGGAGATGGGCGCCAACGACGACCAGGTGGCGCCCTGGCTCCCGGCGGTCCGCGCCTTGCTCCGCGAAGCCGCGACCGAGGGAGTGCCGACCCTGGGCATCTGCCTTGGTCACCAGTTGGCCGCGGTGGCCCTAGGCGGCACGGTGATCGTCAACCCGCTGGGCAAGACCCGCGGGGTGACCCCGCTCGGCTGGACCAGCGACGCGGCCGACGATCGACTGTTCCGGTCCTGGGACGCGCCCGCGCGGGTAGTCCACTCGAACAATGACGTGGTCAGCGAACTGCCGCCTGGCGCGGTCGTGCTCGC
Source organism: uncultured Micropruina sp. (assembly GCA_964453585.1). Taxonomy (GTDB): domain Bacteria; phylum Actinomycetota; class Actinomycetes; order Propionibacteriales; family Propionibacteriaceae; genus Micropruina. Next base: position 10,803 of record CAYVOW010000050.1, on the reverse strand, counting down.
CCGCTCCCCGGGAGGCGAGGTGCAGGCGGCCCGGTTCTCCGCCACCGTGTGGGGCGTCCAATGGCACCCGGAGGTCGACCACGACACGTTCGCCGGCTGGTCGCGGATGGAGCCCCCCACCCCCGAAGCCGAGGCCGAACAGCAGCTCGCCGACCTGGATGCGGCCCGCCCCGACCTTGACCTCGCCGGGCAGTTCCTCGCCCTCCGCTTCGCCGCCCTGGCCGCCGAACGCGACCGGGCGCTGCAGCGGCGCCGCCGCCGCCGCGACGATCACGGCTCCGCCCAGCAGTGGCCGCGCGGCACCTACTGACCGGCCATAGCCGGGTGAGACGGCCAGGCCAAACCGCTGCCGCCGGGATGCCAACGTTGGCATGATGGCGTTCATGGTTCACGAACGCGCTGGGCAGGTCGCACTGCCCGAAGACCTCGTCGATGTCGACGCCCTGCTCTCGTCCTATTACGACCTCGTGCCCGACCCCGCCAACATCGACCAGCGGGTCGTTTTCGGCACCTCCGGTCACCGCGGGTCCAGCCTGAAGACCTCCTTCAACGACCTGCACATCGCCGCCACCACCCAGGCGATCGTGGAGTACCGCGCGTCCCAGGGGATCGACGGGCCGCTGTTCATCGGCAAGGACACCCACGGCCTCTCGCTGCCGGCCTGGAAGACCGCGCTGGAGGTGCTGGTCGCCAATGGGGTCGACGTGCGGGCCGAACTCGAGGACGAGTACACCCCGACCCCGGCGGTCTCCCGGGCGATCATCGTCTACAACCGCGATCACGAGGGTCCACGCGCCGACGGGATCGTGGTCACCCCGTCGCACAACCCGCCCACCGACGGCGGGTTCAAGTACAACCCCCCGCACGGCGGCCCGGCCGACACCGACGCCACCTCGGTGATCGCGGCCCGCGCCAACGAGTTGATGGCCGACCCGTCGGCGATCAAGCGCGACAAGTCCTACGACGAGATCGCCGACGGCATCGTCCGGCACGACTACCGGACGGCCTACTGCGAGGACCTCAAGAACGCCATCGACCTGGACGCGATCCGCGCGGCCGGGTTGAAGATCGGCGCCCACCCCCTGGGCGGGGCTGCGGTTCAGTACTGGCAGTACATCGCCGACAACCTGGACATCGGCCTGGAGGTCATCGACGACACAGTCGACCCGACCTGGCGGTTCATGACCCTGGACTGGGACGGCAAGATCCGGATGGACTGCTCCTCGCCCTACGCGATGGCGTCGCTGATCTCCAACAAGGACAACTACGACATCTCCACCGGCAACGACGCCGACTCCGATCGTCATGGCGTGGTCACCCCGGACGCCGGGCTGATGAACCCGAACGCCTACCTGGCGGTGGCGATCGACTACCTGTACAGCCACCGCCCCGGCTGGAAGGACGACGCCGGCATCGGCAAGACGCTGGTGTCCTCGTCGTTCATCGACCGGGTTGCCGAAGAACTTGGCCGGACGCTGGTCGAGGTGCCGGTCGGGTTCAAGTGGTTCGTCCCCGGCCTGATGACCGGCGACATCGGGTTCGGCGGCGAGGAGTCCGCGGGGGCGTCCTTCCTGACCCTCGACGGTCAGACCTGGACGACCGACAAGGACGGCATCCTGCTCTGCCTGCTCGCGTCCGAGATCCGCGCGGTCACCGGCAAGTCACCGTCGCAGATTTACGCTGAGATGGAGGCCAAGTACGGCAAGTCGTCCTACGCCCGGGTGGACGCCCCGGCCAACCGCGAGCAGAAGGCCAAGCTCGGCAAGCTCTCCCCCGAGGACGTCACCGCCACCGAGGTGGCCGGCGAGCCGATCATCGCCAAGCTGACCAATGCCCCCGGCAACGGTGCGGCCATCGGCGGCCTCAAGGTGGTCACCGAGCACGCCTGGTTCGCCGCGCGCCCGTCGGGCACCGAGGACGTGTACAAGATCTACGCCGAGTCGCTGAAGGGCCCCGAGCACCTGGCTCAGGTGCAGGCGGAGGCCCGTGAGGTGGTCAACGCCGCCCTCGGCTGAGCGGTCGCATCGGTCAGCGGCACCTGGGGATACTCAGGTGCCGCTGCTGTGCTCGTCCTCGGCGAGGACGAGCGAGCCGAGATCGCGGTCGATGATCGCGGTCTGCAGAACCCGGTAGACGTCCTCCACCCGGCCGACGTACCCGATCTCGCGCAGCGCCTGCTCCTGGGCCGCGTTCTCCAGTTCCAGGTGCCCGTAGTTGAACACTTGGCCCCAGAACGGCTGGTGCACCGAGACATCGAGCACCCGGGCCAGCGGCATCATCCCGAAGCGTTGGTCGATCACCCCGCGAACGCGGAAGACCCGAAGGTTGGTGATCACGAACCGGTCCATGAACTCGACGTGCATCCGCCAAAACCCGTGCAGGCCGAGGATCAGCCCACCGAACAGGGGAATCCACCACAGGTGACCGAATCGGGGCATCGCCACGAACAGACCCATCCCCGCGATGATCTCCAGTACGGGGACGATCCGGGTCACCGGGTGGCGGCGGACCTCGCACAGCACCCGTTCGTTGCGCTCGACCAGGATGCGTTGCTCGACCTGCGGGTCGAGGAACCGGGTGAACCCCCGCGCCACGGCGGGCCTAGCGGGCGAGCTGGGTGAAGAAGCGGCCGACGGCCTCGAACGCCCCGAAGAAGTTCTTGACCGCCTCCGCGGCCGCCTCCGGCCTGGTGAAGAGGTAGAACAGGGCGAATCCGACCACAAGGACGAGCAGGATGGTCTTGATCCACTTACCCATGACGGGCCTCCAGGGGAAGTCGGCGAGCAGTCATAACGCCATCCATTGTGCGGGCGCCCAGTTTAGGCCCCCGGCAGCCACGCCGTCGCCGCTGCTACCTGACGGAAACCCTCAACCGGGAGTGGAGGCTGTGCCAGGCTGGACGACATGAGCAACGACGATCTGTTTGTCTGCATCGACCACGTCGGCCTGGCCGTCCCCAACCTCGACGAGGCCATCGAGTTCCACACCACGGTGATGGGGTGGCGGGTGCTCCACCGGGAGCGCAACGACGAGCAGGGTGTCGAAGAGGCGATGATCGGCACCGGCGAGCAGGGGGCCGAGAACGCCCAGATCCAGCTGCTGGCGCCGCTCAACGAGGACTCGACGATCGCCAAGTTCATCGCCCGCAACGGGGTCGGCATGCAGCAACTCGCCTACCGGGTGAAGGACCTGGACGCGGTCAGCGCCACCCTGCGCGAACGAGGCGTCCGGTTGCTCTACCCCGAGCCCAAGCGCGGCACCCACGGGTCCCGGATCAACTTCGCCCACCCCAAGGACGTCGGCGGCGTCCTGTTGGAATTGGTCGAACCCGCGCAACACTGACGCGCCGGGTGAGCCTCGTCGGGGGCGGGCGGTAGCATCGGGACCGACCCGCCGCCGGAAGGAGCACCCCCCGTGTCGCACCAGCCCGAAGAGACTGCTGGCCTCGACCTGTTCGACGAGACCGCGAGCGCCGCCGGCAGTTTTCCGCACTCGATGCTCGGCTACGAGCGGGCAGCGGTGGACGCCTACGTGCGCGACGTGGAGCGGATGCTGGCCTCGACCAAGCGCAAGCTGCGTTCGGCCCAGCGGCAGGCCCAGGCCCGGTCCGAGGAGACCGACTACGGAAAGCTGGGAGCCCACACCGGCGACCTGCTGCGCACGGCTGAGACCCAGGCGGCCGAACTGATCCGGCAGGCCCAACTGGAGGCCCACGGGATCAAGTCCGGCGCGCAAGCCGAGGCCAACCGGGTGGCGATCGACGCCAAGCAGGGGGCCGCCACCGCACGAGAGAGCGGCGTGGGGGAACTCAGGAAGCTCCGCGACGACCTGTCGTCCCAGACCGCGGCGGAGTTGGCGGCTGCGCGCGACCAGGCGCTGGCGCTGCGCCAGGCTGCCGATCAGCATCGCGACATGCTGCTCGCCGACGCCGAGCGGGCCGCGGCCGCGATCAAGGAGGGGGCGCGGGTCGAGGCAGATCGACTGCGCCAGGCGGTCGAACGAGAGGCCGCCGAACTCCGGGCCGCGATCGCCAAGGAGCGGGAAGAGGCGCTGGCCGCGCTGTCCGCGCGCAACGAGGAGGTGCAGCGCACCATGGGGGCCCTGGTGGCCACCTCCCGGCAGCAGTCGGAGGACTTCGGGGCCAAGCTGGCGGCGGACTCGGCGACGTTAGACGAGCGCCGCCAACTGGCGATGCGCGAAGCCGACCAGATCAAGCTGACCGCAAACGAGGAAGCGTCAGCGCTGATCGAGAAGGCCAAGGCCGAAGCGGAATCGATCCTCGACCAAGCGGAGCAGAAAGCCTCCGCCAAGGTTGAGCAACTGCGCCGCGAAACCACCCTGTTGCAGCACCGCAAGCAGGCCATCTTGGCTCAGCTCTCCGGCCTATCATCGTTGGCCAACCGCAGCGCCGAGGAGTTCCCCGACGCCGAGGACGAGCACAGCGGCGTCCATGACCTGCCGGGAGATGGGGACGCCGAGGAGGAGCCGACCCAGGTGGCTCCCGACGACGATGCCGACGAAACCCGTGTGGACGGCATCGCCGTCAGCGACGAGGTCGAGGAGGAGCAGCGCGGATGACCCCGGAGCCGCAGCCAGCAGCACCCGACGGGCCGTCAGCCGAGCCGACGCCCGCGGCGCCGCCCGCTGCGGCCCTCCCGGCGCCCCGGGCTCCGCTGTCGGCGCCCACCCCCTCCGGGCCTCGTGGCTGGCTGCGGCGAATCCGCCGGTCGGCGCAGGCCACCCCCTCCGAACCGGAATCCTTTGACTCAGGGATCCTGGCCGATGCCCGCAGCGCGTCGTTGCTCTACCGCAACCCGTTCTCGATCGGGTTCTTTCTGGCCTTGGGAGCCTTCACGGCCTACACCCTGGCCACTCAGCTGCTGCGGATCCAGTCGGTGGTGTTCATGGTGGTGCTCGCCCTGTTCCTGGCCTTGGGCCTGAACCCCGCCGTGGAGTGGCTGCACCATCGAGGACTACGGCGCTGGCTCGGGGTGGGCCTGGTCGCCTTCGTGATGCTCGGTCTGCTCGGGCTGGCTTTGTGGGCAATCGTCCCGGTGGCCAGTGAACAGGTGGCCGGGCTGATCCAGAACGCGCCCGCGTTGCTGACCGAGTTGAGGCAGAACCCACAGATCAACGACCTGGACGCGCGCTTCAACATCATCAACCGGGTGAATGAATACCTCACCTCGGGCGATCTGCTGACGGCCCTGTTCGGCAACCTGGTGGGCGCGGGGCAGGCCGTGGCCGGGATCGCCTTCTCGGTGGTCATCACCACCGTGCTGACCCTGTACTTCCTGGCCTCGATGCCCTCGCTGAAGGAGTTCATCTACCAACTGGCGCCGGCCTCCAAGCGTCCCCGGGTGCGCTACCTGGCGACCGAGATCTTCAACCGGATCGGTGGCTATCTGACCGGTCTGTTCATCATCGTCAGTTGCACCACCCTGGCCGCCTTCGTCTTCATGAACATCGTGGGCCTAGGTCAGTACTCTCTCGCCCTGGCGGTGATCGTCGCGCTCTGCGCCTTCATCCCGCTGGTCGGGCTGACCCTGTCGATGACCATCGTGTCCATCGTCGCCTTTGCCGTGTCCCCCACCACCGGCCTGATCACGCTGATCTACTTCCTGCTCTACATGCAGTTCGACAGCTACGTGATCCAGCCGCGGGTCTATCAGCGCTCGGTCAACCTGCCCGGGGTGGTCGCGATTCTCGCCGCGGTCTCCGGCGGTGCCCTGTACGGCCTGATGGGGGCGATCCTGGCGGTGCCCACCGCGGCGGCCCTGACCGTCCTCTACCAGGAAGTCGTGGTTCCGGCGCTGAACCGGTCCTGACTCAAAACAGCCGGTCTTCGGCGTTGTCCAGGCCCCGGAGCAGGTCGTAGTCCACGGTCAGGCAGGTAATTCCGCGGGTGGTGGCCAGCACCTTCGCCTGCGGCTTGATCTGCTGGGCGGCGAAGATCCCGCGCACCCCGCCGAGCAGCGGGTCGGCGTTCAACAGCTCCAGATAGCGCGCCAACTGTTCCACGCCGTCGATGTCGCCGCGTCGTTTGACCTCCACCGCGACCAGGTCTCCGGCGGCGTCACGGAACAGCAGATCGACCGGGCCGATCGGGGTCGGGTGTTCCCGGCGGACCAGCGTCCACCCCGCACCGAAGGTGGCGGGATGCTCGGCCAGCAGCGCCTGCAGATGTGCCTCCACCCCGTCCTTGACCAGGCCGGGGTCAACGCCCAGTTCGTGCAGGCTGTCGTGCAGCACCTCCGCGATCGAGATCTGCAGCGTGTCGGCCTCGCGGTTGCGCACCTCCCAGATCTCCACCAGGTCGGCGTCGCCGGATCGGACGGTGACGGTGCAGGGCGGGTTCATCCAGTTGAGCGGCTTGTAGGCCCGGTCGTCGGCGTGGACGCTGACCGAGCCGTCGGCCTTCACCAGGATCAGCCGGTTCGCCATCGGCAGATGTGCGGTCAACCGACCCGTGTAGTCGACCTGGCAGCGGGCGATCAGCAAACGCACCCCGACAACCTACCCGGTGTCGGCGGGCAGCAGAGGCCGAACTCAGACCGGTAGCATCGGCGGCATGGCCAAGCGACCGAGCAAGCACCTGCGGCCGCCACGGCCGTTGTTGGCCAGCCACGCTCAGATCAGCGACAAGGCCGACGGGAGCTGGATGACCCAGTCGATGCCGTCCGGATCGGCCGTGAAGACCTATCGCTGCCCAGGCTGCCAGCAGTCCATCAGCGCCGGCACCCCGCACCTGGTGGTGTGGCCGCACCAGCCGGCCAGTTGGGGGCCGGCAGGGGTGGACGAGCGGCGGCACTGGCACACCGCCTGCTGGAATCGGCGGCGTTGACATGTTGGCAGCGCAACTGGTGGGTCGCGGACGGCCGAAGGTGGCCTTCCTGCACGGTCTGTTCGGGCGCGGCCAGAACTGGAACGGGATCGCCCGGGCGCTGCTGGACGACGAGTTGGCCAGCGTGTTGCTCGACCTGCCGAACCACGGGCGGAGCCGGTGGACCGACGATTTCGACTACCTCGCCATCGCCGACGACGTGGCCGACTTCATCACCGAACGGATGGGCTGGGCGGCGTCACTGACCCTGGTCGGGCATTCGATGGGCGGCAAGGTGGCGATGCTGGTGGCGCTGCGCCACCCCGAGCTGGTCAAGAGCCTGGTGGTGGTCGACATCGCCCCGGATCGATCCGACCAGATCGTGACCAGCATTCCGTTGGTCGCGGCGATGCGGGCCCTTGACCTCGCCGCCATCGGATCGCGGGGGGACGCCGACCAGGCGATGTCCGCCCGGGTTCCCGATCCGGCCGTCCGAGCCTTCCTGCTGCAGAACCTGCGGCACGTTCGCCACCCTGGCGAGGGTGAACCGCAGTGGCGCTGGGAGCAGAACCTGGCCATGCTGGGCGACTCGATCGATGAGGTCGCAGCCTGGCCGGAGGTCCGGGGCAGTTACCCGGGACCGGTGCTGTGGATCGCCGGCGGTGACTCGTCCTACATCCGCGAGGAGCACCACCAAGCGATGCGTGCCCTTTTCCCGCAGGTTCAACTGATCACCATCGAGGGAGCCGGGCACTGGGTGCACGCCGATCAGCCGGACGCGCTGATCGCCGAACTGCGTGACTTCCTCACGACACCGCGGCGCTGACGATGCTGGCGTCGCCGAGCGGCTTCCCGACGCTCCCGCTCTCCGAGCCGTCCTGACCCTTGGCGGCGATCGCCTTGATCACCGCGATCGACGCGGCGTCCATCCGTCCCCACACCGTGTAGTGGGACGGCAGTGGGGTGTCCTCGTAGACCAGGAAGAACTGCGACCCGTTGGTGTCCTTGCCACCGTTGGCCATCGCCACGGTGCCCGCCGGATAAGTCGGCGGCGGGTTCAACTCGTCGGCGAACCGGTAGCCGGGGCCGCCCCGTCCGGTCCCGGTGGGATCGCCACACTGCAGCATGAACATGCCACCGGTGGCCAGCCGGTGACAGCTGGTCTGGTTGAAGAAGCCCTGGCTCACCAGCGATTCCATCGAGTTCACCGTGCACGGTGCCGTGGTGCGGTCCCCGGTGATGGTGACGGTGCCCGCGCTGAAGGTGAACGTGAAGGTGGCGCTGCCGGTAGTGGGCACATCGCTCCCGGCGGGTGTCTTCACCGGACGGGCCGCAGTCCCGGCAGAGGAATAGGTGCAGGAGGTCGCCTGACCCGCGACAAAGGACGGCTTTGTCGTCGGTGAGCACCCGGCAACCAGCAGGGCGAGCAGGGCGGGAACGACGGCGACGAACGGCTTCATGAGCGCATCCTGCCAGCCGTTAGGGTGGCAGCATGGTTCGGCTCACCAGGATCTACACCCGTACCGGCGACGCGGGCACGACCCGGCTCTCCGACATGTCCGAAACCGCCAAGACCGATCTGCGGGTCGAGGCCTACGGCGCCGTGGACGAGGCCAACTCCCAGCTCGGGGTGGTGACCGCCCGGGCGGACCTGCCCGAGTCGCTGCAGGCGATGCTGCGGCACATCCAGAACGAGCTGTTCGACGTCGGCGCCGACCTGTCCACGCCGATCGACCCGGCGCCGCGCTGGGAGCCACTGCGGATCGTCCAGCCGTGCATCGATCGGCTGGAGGCCTGGTGCGACGAGCTGAGCGAGCAGGTCGGCCCGCTGGAGTCGTTCATCCTGCCCGGCGGCAACGTCAGCGCCGCGCAACTCCACGTCGTCCGGACGGTGGTGCGGCGGGCCGAACGGGTTGCCTGGCGCGCCGCCCAGGAGCACGGGCTGGACGTCGACGGCGGCGTGAACTCGCTGGCGATCACCTACCTGAACCGGCTCTCCGACCTGCTCTTCCTGGCCTCGCGGCGGGCCAACCAGGACGTCGGCGACGTGTTGTGGGTGCCGGGCACCGACCGCACCCCGGTCGAGCCGCGGGCGGCCAAACGGCGAGCCCGGGCCGCAGGTACGGCCACCGAATAGTCGAAACCGGCCGATCGCTCAGCGCAACTGGGTGCGGTAGGCCGTGCCCGGCGGTGCCGATTCCAGCCAACTGAGCAGCCCGGTGATCGAGTCCGGGGACATCGCCAACTCGCACGGCCCGCTCGGCGTGCTCAGTTCCACGATCCGTTGATCGTCGAAGAGCACCACCGCCTCCACGGGGGTGGGAGCACGTTGGCCGGTCACGGTCGCCTGCCCCCGGGTGATCACCTTGCCCGGCCGCAGGCTGAGCCCCAGCGCCCGGAACCATTGCAGCGATTCCCCCGAGTAACGAGCGACTCCGAGCACCCAGCCGGCGCTCGGAGTCGTGGCGTTGAGGCGGACGCTACAGTCGAACATTCCGCCTTGGCGCGAGAGCCAGCGGCGACGGGCGGTCAGCCAAACCACCGGAATCAGCACAGCCAGGACGAGGGCCGCGACCAACACCTCCACGGTGAAGAGAGCGTCCACGTCCAGCAAGCCCTGCTCGTCAGTGGCTCTCGCCGTGCGCTCTGCGCGCCGCCCGAACCTGCGCGGTGGCGCGCAGGTAGTGCTGCATGGTTTCCACGTCGGTTTCGCCCTGGTTGAGGCGCTGCTCGGCGGCGGTCAGCTCACGTTCGGCGTCGGCCAGGGAGATCTCTTTGGCCAATCGGCCGAACTGGCTGAGCACCGCGACCCGGTTCTCGGCCACCGAGAGGAACCCACCGTCGACGGCCACGATTTCGCGGCTGCTGTCGACGCTGAGGATCTCCACCACGCAGGGGACGAGGACCGCCAGGAAGGGCTCGTGGCCGGACAGAATGCCGACATCGCCCTCGGTGGTGCGAGCGACCACCGAGATGGCTTGCCCCTCCCACACCCGTCGATCGGCGGCCACCACGTCGACGTCAAGCACGTCGCCTTCGGCCATCTCAGCCTTCCTTCTGGATCCGGTCCCAGTTCGCCATCACCATGTCCATGCCGCCCACGTTGAAGAAGGCCTGCTCGGCGATGTGGTCGACCTCGCCGTCGCAGATCATCTTGAACGACTCGATGGTCTCGGCGAGCGGAACGGTGGAACCGGGGACGTTGGTGAACTTCTCCGCCATGTAGGTGTTCTGGCTGAGGAACTGCTGGATCCGTCGGGCCCGGGCCACCACGATCTTGTCCTCTTCGCTCAGTTCGTCAACGCCGAGGATGGCGATGATGTCCTGCAGTTCCTTGTTGCGCTGCAGGATCTGCTTGACCCGCACCGCGGTGTCGTAGTGCTCCTGCCCGATGAACTGGGCGTCCAGGATCCGGGAGGTCGACGACAGCGGGTCAACCGCCGGGTACAGACCGCGGGAGGCGACCTCACGCGACAACTCGGTGGTGGCGTCCAGGTGGGCGAAGGTGGTCGCCGGGGCCGGGTCGGTGTAGTCGTCGGCCGGGACGTAGATCGCCTGCATCGAGGTGATCGAGTGACCTCGGGTGGAGGTGATCCGCTCCTGCAACTGGCCCATCTCGTCGGCCAGGTTGGGCTGATAGCCCACCGCGGACGGCATCCGGCCGAGCAGCGTGGACACCTCCGAACCGGCCTGGGTGAACCGGAAGATGTTGTCGATAAAGAGCAGCACGTCCTGGTTCTGAACATCGCGGAAGTACTCGGCCATGGTCAGCGCCGACAGTGCCACCCGGAGCCGGGTGCCCGGCGGCTCGTCCATCTGCCCGAAGACCAGGGCGGTGTCCTTCATGACCCCGGCCTCGATCATTTCGTGGATCAGGTCGTTGCCCTCACGGGTCCGCTCCCCCACGCCGGCGAACACCGAGGTACCACCGAAGTTGTGGGCGATCCGGTAGATCATCTCCTGGATCAACACCGTCTTCC
>CAYVOW010000049.1:4125-17421 GCA_964453585.1 uncultured Micropruina sp. | reverse complement strand
GGTCTTTCCCCGATCGGAGGAAACGAAGATGGTGGGCAGCCCCGATCGACCCGACCTGGTCACCTTGTCCAGCGAGCGTGCACCGACCGCCACGACTCGATTTCCCGAGGCCGCTACGTCGCTGAGGTAGCCCGACGATGCCACCCGGCGCGACCGCCAGGTCACGCCGTCATCGGAACGCCAGGCCATCGGTACCTGGTCCGATCCCCGGATGCGCGCCCCGGTCGCCACGAACCCTCCGCCGTCGAGGGCCGCGAGCCCGCTGAACCAGTACCCCTCGGCTGTCATCCCAGTGACCGGCACCCGATCCCAGATCATGCCGTCCGTGCTGCGCCAGGCATGTACCTTCTCGTCCTTCACTCCCAGCGCGAGCCAGAACCCGCCCTGGTCGGACCGCGAGTGAGCGGCGAGTCCGAGGGAGGCTTCCCCGATGGCGGTTTCCTTCGCTGCCTGCAGGCTGAGCGACCCCGCTCGCCACGTCACCCCCCGTCGTCGGACCACTGGAAGGAAGGCACCTCTCGGCGACCGTAGGTCGTACCGACCATGACCACGCGGCCACCGGCCGCCACCATCGCACCCGCCTCGGTGCGAACGTTCTTGGGCCGACCGGTCAGGCCCGGGAACTGGTCAGCGGGCAGCGCCGGCACCTCAGTGGTCGGCCCCGGGGCGGAGGTGGAGAGCCGGTGCATCCGGCGAGCAAGGCGACGATGAGCATGGCGACACTAAGGCGCCTGGGGGTGAGCGTCATGACAGTGACGCTAGCCCACCGCGTCCTCGGGTCGGCCGGATCCCATGGCGGGACGATTCAGCGGCCTCGCCGCCAGTGACAAGTGATCAGAAGTTGATCATGTGCCCGGCGATCCCCTCGACGGCCTCCTTCAAGGCCTCGGACAGGGTTGGGTGCGCGTGGATGTTTCGGGCCACCTCGTCGGCGGTCAGGTCCCACTGCTGGGCCAGGGTCAGCTCGGGCAGCAACTCGGTCACGTCCGGACCCACCATGTGCGCGCCCAGGATCTCGTTGTGCTCGGCGTCCGCGACCACCTTGACGAAGCCGGTGGCGTCGCCCAGCCCATGCGCCTTGCCGTTGGCGGCGAACGGGAACTTGGCGGTCTTGACGTTGAAGCCCTTCTCCTTGGCCTGCGCCTCGGTGTACCCGAAGGAACCGATCTGGGGCTGCGAGTAGGTGGCGCGCGGGATCATGTCGTAGTTGATCGGCATCGTCTCCGCGCCGGCGATCGTCTCGGCGGCAACCACTCCCTGGGCCTCGGCGGTGTGCGCCAGGGCAAGTTTCATGGTCACGTCGCCGATGGCGTAGATGCCGTCGACGTTGGTGCGCATGAAGTCGTCAATGGCGATCGCACCGCGTTCGGTCAACTGCACGCCGGTGTTCTCCAGCCCGTAGCCCTGGGTGCGGGGGGCGAACCCGATCGACTGCAGGACGCGATCGGCCTCAAGGACGGTCTGGGATTCCTTCTTCAGGTCGGTCACGGTCACCTTGACCTTCTCGCCGCTGTCGTCGATCCCGTCCACCCGCGTCGAGGTGAGCACGGTGACACCCAGCTTCTTGTAGGCCTTGGCCAGCTCGGCCGAGATCTCCGGGTCCTCCAGCGGCACCATCCGGTCCAGGAACTCGACGATCGTCACCTTGGCGCCGTAGTTGGCCAGGACGTAGGCGAACTCGGTGCCGATGGCACCCGATCCGGCAATCACGATCTCGCCCGGGACACTGTCGGACAGGATCTGTCCCTCATAGTTGACCACCCGCTCCGACAGTGCGGTGCCGGGCAACAGCCGCGGGGTAGCGCCGGTGGCGATGATGCAGCTGTCGAAGGTGACGGTCTGCTCTCCCCCGTTGTCGTCGGCCACTTTGATCGACTTGGCGTCGACGAAGGTCCCCCAGCCGTTGAGTTCGGTGATCTTGTTCTTCTTCATCAGGTAGTGAATGCCGTTCGTCATCCGGTTGGAGACGTCCCGGCTGCGCTTGAACGCGGTCCCGAAGTTGAAGGTGACCTCGCCCTCGATGCCGAAGAGGGCCTTCTCGTGGGTGAAAATGTGGGCGATCTCGGCATTGCGAAGCAAGGCTTTGGTCGGGATGCAGCCGACATTGAGGCACACGCCGCCCCACCACTGCTTCTCGATGATCGCCGTCTTGAGTCCCAGTTGGGCCGCTCGGATCGCGGCGACGTAACCCCCGGGTCCAGCGCCCAGGACAACGACATCGAAGTGTGTGGTCATGCTCGGCACTCTAGATGAACGAAGCCGGGCGCACAGCCTCCCCCGCACGCTCCCGGACACCGAATCTGGTGGCTTCATATCGGATATGAGTTACTCTTCCCCGGTGACTGAGCTCTCACCCACGAGTGTTGGTTTCCTGATCCGTGACGCCCGCAAGCAGCGCGGCCTGACCCAGCAGCAACTGGCGGCCGAACTGGGCACCAGCCAGAGCGCGATCCATCGGATCGAGGCCGGCGGTCAGAACCTGTCCATCGACATGATCAACCGGATCGCCCAGGCCCTCGAGCGACCTCTGCTACGGGCCGGAGCGGGCGGAGCCACCCACCTTCGGATCGCCGGGGAGACCCGCCTGCACGGGCGAATTGAAGTCCGCTCCTCCAAGAATGCGGCGGTCGCCCTGCTTTGCGCGTCCCTGCTCAACCGCGGCCGGACGGTGCTGGTCGGGATCGCCCAGATCGAGGAGGTCAACCGCATTCTCGAGGTGCTGACCAGCATCGGGGTGAAAGCGACCTGGTCGCCCGACAAGTCAGAGCTGGAGCTGATTCGTCCGGCGAAGCTCGACCTGGCGAACATGGACGTCGACGCCGCGCGGCGGACCCGCTCGGTGATCATGTTCCTGGGTCCGCTGCTGCACGACGAGGACTACTTCGAGTTGCCCTATGCAGGCGGCTGCAACCTCGGCACCCGGACGGTGACGCCACACCTGCAGGCGCTGCACCACTTCGGGCTGGCGATCAGGGCCACCGAGGGCGCCTACCACGCGAACGTCCGGGAGGCCGGTGACGGCAGCCGGGCGATCACCCTGACCGAGCGCGGGGACACCGTCACCGAGAACGTCCTGATGGCCGCCGCGCGGCACCCGGGGTTGACCGTGATCCGGAACGCCAGCAGCAACTACATGGTTCAGGATCTGTGCTTCTTCCTGCAGGCGCTCGGCGTCGAGGTGGACGGCGTCGGCAGCACCACCCTGCGGGTTCGTGGCCTCCCGGTGATCGACACCGACGTGTCGTTTGCGCCGTCGGAGGATCCGATCGAAGCGATGAGCCTGCTCACGGCCGCGATCGTGACCAACTCTGAGCTCACCGTCGGCCGTTGTCCGATCGAGTTTCTTGAGATCGAGCTGTCGATCTTGGAGGAAATGGGGCTGCTCTTCGACCTCTCCCCCGAGTACCACGCGCTCAACGGCAAGACTCGGCTGGTCGACATCACGGTCCATCCCTCGACCCTGAAGGCGGCGGCGGACAAGATCCACCCGATGCCGTTCCCGGGGCTCAACATCGACAACCTGCCGTTCTTCGCGGTGATCGCGGCCGCTGCCGAGGGCCGGACGATGATCCACGACTGGGTCTATGAAAACCGCGCGATCCACCTCGTGGAGTTGACCAAGCTGGGTGCCGACGTGCAGTTGCTCGACCCGCACCGGATCGTGGTCACCGGACCGACCCGCTGGCGGGCCCAGGAGATCGTCTCCCCCCCGGCGCTGCGACCCGCGGTCTGCATCCTGCTGGCCGCCCTGGCGGCGCGCGGCACCAGCGTCCTGCGGGACGTGTACGTGATCAACCGCGGCTACGAGGACCTGGCGAACCGACTGAACGCGCTCGGCGCTCAGATCGAGGTTTTCCAGGACTGAGGCGCGGTGTTCCGCACTCAGCCGAGGCGCAGCACCGGGAACTGATAGGTCGGGCTGACGATCTCGTCCTGCGCCGCGACCAGTTGCAGCGCCGACTCACCGGAGTCCGTGGTGGCCTTGAGCACCGAGTAGACGACGTTGGCCGTCCGGCCGACCGCGTCAGCGACATCGCCGCCCGTGCGCAGATAGTGCGCAAGGAACATCGCGGCGGTCAGGTCGCCCGATCCGGTGAAGGTGCGCTCCAGCTTGGGCGTGGTCACCGTCCAAGCCCCCTCCCCCGTCACCGCGAGCATCGTCAACGTGTCGGGATCGGAGCCTTCGGCGACCACACTGGTGACCAGGACGACGTCCGGCCCCACCGCGCGCAACGACTGCGCGGCCTCCACCACCTCGTCGAGGGTGCGGGTCTCGCGTCCGGTCAGGAAGTTCAGTTCGAAGTGGTTCGGCGTCACGATGTCTGCCTGGGGGACGACCCGGTCGCGCATGAACTCCGGGATCCCGGGACGAACGAAGAAGCCGCGACCAACGTCGCCCATCACCGGGTCACAGCAGTAGATGGCTCGGGGGCTTCGCTCCTTGATCAGGGCCACCGCGTCCAGAACCACCTGACCCACCGCCTCGGCCCCCTGGTAGCCCGACAGCACCGCATCCACCCGGGGCAGCACCCCGCGGTCATCGATCCCGCGGACCACCTCGGCCACGTCCTCGGCGGCCAACAGCGGCCCGCGCCACTGGCCGTAGCCGGTGTGGTTGGAGAAGTGGACGGTCAGCACCGGCCACACCTCAACTCCCAGACGCATCAGCGGGAAGGTGGCCGCGCTGTTGCCGACGTGCCCGTAGGCGACCGACGACTGGATGGAGACGATGGTGGTCACGGCGCACATTCTGCGCCAGGACGCCCAGGGCGCCAAAGCTCAGCAGAGGAACGCGTCCAGCGCCGCCGCCTCCTGCTCAAGGACCAGGGCCTCGTCGATCCGGCCGAGGGCGCGGTACTGCTGCGCCGCGGCCAGCCGCTCGTCCCGCTCGGACGAGACGATCTCCAAGACGTCGGAATCGCTCAGCTCGTGGCGCTCCGCCTCCGCGGCGCCGACGCCGACGGCGGCACCGGCGACGAACTCGCTGGTGGCGGTCACAGCTGAGGCGACGGGCCCGACGGCTTCGGCGTTCTCCACCGCGGCGAGGGCGGACCGGATCGCTCGGGTGGTGGCGGCTTCACGGGCTTTGATCGCTCCGGGCAGGGCTTCGCGTAGGGCCTCCCGAAGAGGGGATGGTTGATCGATCACTCAACCAGGGTAAACGACGGCTGCCGGGCTGGCCTGACGCCGTGACATCACCTGGGGGGAACCCCATACTTGGGCTGGTGCGAGCCAGCGACTACCCGTATTTCGGGACGCGATTCATGGCTTTGGCGCACCGCGGCGGCGCTGGACTCGCCAGCAACTCTGGGCGGGAGAACACGGTTCATGCGTTCACCGAGGCGGTGAAGCTGGGCTACCGCTATCTGGAGACCGACATTCACGCCAGCGCCGACGGAGTGGCGGTGGCCTTCCACGACGTCAGCCTCGACCGGGTCACCGGCAGCAAGGGGCTGCTCAGTGACCTCCCGCTGGCTGCACTGCGTGACCAGCGCGTCGGCGGCTGCGAACCGATTCCCACCCTGGACGAGCTTTTCGAGACGTTCCCCCAGATCCGGTTCAACATCGACTTGAAGGCCGACCGTGCGGTCCGGCCGTTGGCGGAGGCGATTCGACGCCATGGGGCCGAGGACCGGGTCTGTGTCGGTTCCTTCTCGTCGGGTCGGATTCGCCATTTCCGACAACTGATGGGTCCGCGCGTGCCGACCTCGGTCGGCCCGTACGGGGTGGCCTGGTACGCCTACGCGCTCGCCCTCCGGCGGCTTCGGGCCACCGAGGGGGTCGCGCTGCAGATCCCGCGGCGGGCCTGGGGGGATCGGCTACGGCTGCTGAAGCCCAGCCTGCTGGCCGCCGCGCATGCCGCCGGCCGGGTCGTCCATGTGTGGACGGTGGACTCCGCCGATGAGATGAACTGGCTGATCGATGTCGGCGTGGACGGTATCGTCACCGACCGTCCGGATGTGCTGAAGGACGTCTTGGTGGCCCGCGACCTCTGGGATGGGGACCGATGAAGAGCACTGCCCAACAACGCTCCTGGTACTGGTACGACTGGGCCAACTCGGCGTTCGTCACCACCAGCGCCACGGTGCTGATCGGCCCGTATCTGACTGCACTGGCCACTCAGGACGCCTGCCCCGACTTGGCGGAGGGGCAGCTCTGTCAGGTGCCCGTCCGACTCTTCGGGGTGCTGCCGCTGTTACCGGGTGCCGTGCATCCGATCGTGATGACGGTGACCACCCTGGTGTCGGCACTCCTGCTGCTGTTCGTCGGTGCGATCGCCGACCGCTCGGCGTCCCCGCACCGGTGGCTCGGCGGGTTCGCCTGGGTCGGCGCCACCGCGGCCAGCCTGATGTTCTTCCTGCAGGGGTCGAACTGGCAGTTCGGGGTGCTGCTGCTGATGGTGGCGAGCATCTGCCTCGGATCGTCGCTGGTGATTTACGACGGGATCCTGTGTCGAATCGCTCCCCCGGACGATCGGGACGCTGTTTCCAGCCGCGGCTGGGCCTTCGGCTACCTGGGCGGAGGCCTGCTGCTGGCGGCCAACTTCGTCCTGATGAGCAGTTACGAGTCGCTCGGCATCAGTTACGGGTTGGCCATTCGGCTGAGCCTGCTGTCTGCCGGGCTGTGGTGGGCGGTGTTCACTCTGATCCCGGTGCTGGGGCTGCGGAACCTGCCCCGCCAAGCGATCGAAGGCCTGCCAGCGAGCGCGCTGGCCAGCAACCCGTTCGGCCAGCTGGCCGACACCTTCCGCGACCTTAAGAAGTATCCGCAGACCCTGCTGTTCCTGGCCGCGTACCTGTTCTACAACGACGGCATCCAAACGGTGATCGGACAGTCGAGCCTGTACGCAACCGCCGAACTAGGGATGGCCACCTCGCAGGTGATGATCACCTTTCTGCTGACCCAGTTCGTCGCCTTCTTCGGCGCTCTCCTCTTCGGCAGGGTCGCGGCCGTGCTGGGGGCGAAGAAGACCGTGCTGATCGGGATCGGAATCTGGCTGGCCGTCGTCATCGTCGCCTACGTCGTCCCTGCCGGCCAGTTCTTCGCGCTGCTGGCCTTCGGCGCGGCCATCGGGTTGGTGATGGGTGGCACCCAGGCGCTGTCCCGTTCGATGTACAGCCAACTGGTTCCCGCCGGACGCGAGTCGGAGTACTTCAGCTTCTACCAGGCAATGGAACGCGGGACGAGTTGGCTCGGGACGCTGGTGTTCGGATTGGTGTTCCAGTTCGGCCATTCCTACCGACTCGCGATCGTGGCGTTGATCGTCTTCTTCCTGGTCGGCGGGGTGCTGCTGAGTCGCGTCCGGATGCGGGAGGGCATCGAGCAGGCCGGTAACAGGGTGCCCCGGGTGATCTGACCCAGCCTTCCCACCAGGGCTACCGTGGAAGAAAGCCGCCCCCTTGGGCGTTGCACCAATCAATCCACGACTTGGGAGGGACGATGGCCGATCGATCACTACGCGGTTCCGGGCTGGGCTCGAAGAGCTTTGCCGACGGGACTGGCGTCGAGTTCGCCGCCCGTCAGGAGGTCGGCTTCGACTGCCCCCGCAACCATCACTTCGCGATCACCTTCGCCGAGGAGGCCGATCTACCCACCGAGTGGGAGTGCCCCCGCTGCGGCGAGGTGGGCAAGCGCTCGGACGGGGTGGAGGCGCCGGCCAAGGAGGTCAAGCCGCCGCGCACCCACTGGGACATGCTGCGTGAGCGGCGCTCGATCCCCGAACTCGAGGAACTGTTGGCCGAGCGCCTGGACGAGATCCGCGGCAACCACTGATCGGACGACCCCCGCGTCCGGCCTGGCGTGGCCAGGTTGGCTAGCCCGGTCTGCCGACGTTGCCCACCTAGCGAGCGCGACACGCCGTCTGGGGAACCCCGGTCTTCCAACGTTGCCCACCTAGCGAGCGCGACACGCCGCTTGGGCTCGGCGTGTCGCGCAGCGAAGGTGGGCAACGTTGCTTGGTACGGGGAGGACCACGGGCCCCCAGTAAAGGCGGCCCGCCTGGTCAGGGCTCGATCTCTCCCTTGATCACTGTGGGGTCGGACGCCGGGGGCGCCGGTTGGTCGGGAACCGTTTCTCCCTCGATCACCGTGCCGCGCTCCATCCGAGCGCGCATCGCTCCCAGATCGACGCCGGATTTCGCGACCTGACGGGCCACCAAGAAGCCGATCAGTCGCCGCGCCAACGGCCGGGTGAACGGCAGCAGGAACAGTAACCCGATCAGGTCGGTGAAGAACCCGGGCAACATCAGCAGCACTCCACCCACCAACACCAGGGCGGCGTCGGCCAGCTCCCCGGTGGGCATCTTGCCGGAGTTGAACGCCTCCGTCAGCGCCTTCCAGGCTCGGCTGCCTTCGCGCCTCATCAACCAGGTGCCCAACAGGGCCGTCGCGACCAACAACCCGATGGTCGGCAGCGGGCCGATCCGTTGGCCGACCGAGACCAGCGTCCAGACCTCGGTGATCGGCACCGCGATGAACAGCGCCACGAGCACCGGAAAGAGCCAGGGGCGGCGGAGACGAGGACCGGGCTGGGCGGTCACGTCGGGCTGCCCGGTTCGTCCTTCGACGCGCTGCGGTCGTCCAGCCTGGCGCGCAGCACCTTGGCTTCGTCGCGGATTCGGGAGCTGAGCTCGCCCACCACTCGGCTGGCCTCCTTCGCGTACTTCTCCACCTCGGGGCCAAGGCGATCGCCGACCTCGCCGGCCAGCTTGTTCAGCTCCCCGGCCAGTCGCTGAGCCTCGCGGACAGCCCGCTCCCCCACCTCGCCGGCCACCTGCTTGGCCTCGGTTGCGTACTTCTGCACCTCGGGTCCGACCCGCTCCCCCACGTCCCCGGCCACCTGCTGAGCCTTGTTGGAGGCGAAGCCGAGGTAGTCCTTGACCTGCGCGGCCCGATGGGTGAGTCCCCAGCGGGTGGTCAGCAGCATCGCCTCGCGGACGATGTTGGAACTCATCTTCGACGAGCCCAACTCGCGTTCAACGAACTCGATCGGCACCTCGGCCACCTTGTAGCCGCCGGCGACCGCACGCCGGGCCAGGTCGACCTGGAAGGCGTAACCGGCCGACTCGATGTGCTCCAGCCCAATGCCCTGCAGGGTCTCGGCCCGGAAGGCGGTGAAGCCGCCGGTGACGTCCTTGATCGGCAGACCCAGCACGGTCCGCGACCACAGGCTGCCGCCGCGCGACAGCAGCTCCCGGTGCCACGGCCAGTTCTTCACCGAACCACCCTTGACGTAGCGCGACCCCTTGACCATGTCGGCGTTCTGCAGCGCCGCCAGCATCGACGGCAACTGCTCCGGCTGATGCGAACCGTCGGCGTCATGCTCAACCAGCACGCCGTAGCCGCGATCGAGACCCCAACGGAAGCCCGCCACGTAGGTGGCACCGAGCCCCTGCTTGGCCGTCCGGTGCATAACGTGGACGTGGTCGTCCGAGGCGGCGAGCTCATCGGCCAGCTGGCCGGTGCCGTCCGGGGAGTTGTCGTCGGCGATCAGGATGTCGGCGTCCGGCACCGAAGCCCGGAGCCGGGCCACGATCGGGCCGATGTTCTCGGCCTCGTTGTAGGTGGGGATGATCACCAGCACCTTGCCCAGCGGTCCGGTGGTCTTGGGGGCGCTTGCCTTGGCTGCCATGCACGTCTCTCGATCGGGAGGAAAGGTCCGGCGTCCATTCTGCCCGACGCTCAGGACGCGCGGTGTCTACGCCGGCCAGCGCGGAACCGAGCGAACGCCAAAGCGAGCAGCCCGATCAGCGTCGCCAAGGCCAAACCGCCCTCGACAATCGGGCCGAGCGTGACCACCGGGGTGAGGGCGTGCCGGGTCGGCAGGTCGACCACGCCGGACGCCGCCTGGTGTTCGGGCAGGGTGAAGGCGATGCTCCCGTCGGCGCGAATCAGCCCGCTGATTCCGGTGGTGGTCACGACCAGGATCTCCCGGCGCCACTCGGCGGCCCGGGCGCGGGTGATGGCGAACTGTTGGTGAACCTGGTCGGTTCCGGTGTACATGGCGTTGGAACTCTGGACGACCAGGATCTCCGCCCCGGCGGTGACGGCCTCGCGCACCGTCTGGTCGAAGGCCACCTCGTAACAGATGATCGTGCCGACCTTGAGCGGACGCCCGCGCACCTGGGCCGCGATCACTCCCGGGGTGGTTCCGGGGATGGATTGCGGCCCCACGTACTCGAGGATCGGAAACAGCGGCAACAGCACCGAGCGGTAGGGCACCCACTCCCCGAACGGGACGATGTCGCGCTTGTCGTAGCGCCCGACGACGCCGCCCGCGGGGTCGAGCCAGATGCTCGCGGTCTGGCGTTCGTCTGGGCCCGGCCCCATCGTGATCGTGCCCAGGAACAGCGGGGTCCCGGTGGCGGCCAGGGCCTGGTTGACGTAGCTCCCGGTAAGTGCGTCGCGGAACAGGTCCATGTCGGTGCCGTTCTCCGGCCAGACCACGAAGTCGGGACGAGGCTGGTCACCGGTCGCCACCCGAGCCATCAGCCGCCTGGTCTCGTCCAGGTGGTTGCGGGTGATCGTTCGGGCCTGCCCGAGGCCAAAGACACCCCCACCCGGAGCGTTCCCCTGGACGAACCCGACGGCCACCTGGTCAAGCCCGTCGCCGGCGCGAGGCTGCTCGTCCGGACGCCAGGCGGTGCCGCCGAACGAGACCCCGATCAACACCACCAGACCCACGACAGCCGTCACTCGTCCGCGAAGGCGTCCCGGCATGGCGATCCAAGTGGCGACGTGGGCGAGAAGGGCTGTGGCGAACGTGACCCCGGCCACGCCCACGAACGGCAGCAGGCCGGCCAGCGGGGAGTCCACCATCGCGTAACCGAGCCGCATCCACGGGAACCCGTCGAACGGAACGCGCGAGTACAGCGCCTCCACCAGCAGCCAACTGCCGGCGGCCAGCACCGGCCAGGCGCGTGTGGAGCGGGCCGACCAGATCAGCAGCCCGAGCAGCGCGAAGAAGAGCGACTCAAGCGCCACCAGTCCCAGCATTGCCTCGACGAAAATCGCCGTCATCCAGCGCAGGGTGACCGCCAGGAAGCCGATTCCGAAGAACAGCCCGGTGGCCACGGCCGTCCACCATCGGGGCGCGCTGACGCACAGCAGACCGAGCGCTGCGATCCCCACCAGCAGCAGCGGCCACCAGCCGAGCGGCGCGAAGCCGCAGGCGGTGGCCAACCCGCATCCGACCCCGAGCGAGGCTCTGACCCACCAGGGCAGGCCAGTCAACAGGTCGGGCACGGCGGGAACTCTACCCACCGCCTCCCATCGTCAGACCAGCGGGCGCTCTGCGTAGGGCACCGACAACACCAGGGTGGTCAAGGTCTGCACACCCGCGGTGGACCTGATCTGGGTCAGCAGTGCCTCCAACTCCGACGGGCTGGCCACCTGAACCATCAACAGGTGCGAAGCCTCCCCGGCGACCGAATAGCAGGACACGATCCCCTTCAGGTGGGCGAGGCGTTGCGGCGTCTGGTCGTCCAACCCCGGATCGGAGGCTTTGAGTGAGATAAACGCGGTCAGCATCATGCCCAGCGCCTCCGGGTCGATCTGCGCGCGGTACCCGGTGATCACCCCGCGCTGCTCCAATCGGCGCACCCGCTGCTGGGCCGCCGAGGTCGACAACCCGGTCTCCCGGCCGATGTCGGTGTAGGACATCCGACCGTCCCGGGCAAGCAGGGCGAGGATCTGGCGGTCAATGCTCTCCATGCGAATATTGTGGCACCATGGCCCGGTGAGCCGGGAATCCTTGCAGTTGTATGACACCGCATCGCTATATTTCCGTGCTTTCTACGGTTTGCCGTCCACCCTCCGAGGGCTGGACGGGCGTCCGGTCAACGCGGTGCGAGGGCTGCTCGACTTCCTGGCCCGGTTCATCAGCGAGTACCGGCCGACGCACATCGCCTGTTGTTGGGACCAGGCGTGGCGGCCGTCCTGGCGGGTGGCGCTGGTGCCGTCCTACAAGGCCCACCGGGTGGCCTACGGCGACGTCGAAACCGTGCCGGAGGAGTTGACCGAGCAGGTCCCCCTGATCGAAGCGGTGCTGACGGCGCTCGGATTTCCGATCGTCGGGGCGCCGGACATGGAGGCCGACGACGTGATCGGGACGTTGGCCACCACCTCCACCATTCCGGTGGACATCGTCACCGGCGATCGCGACCTCTTTCAACTGGTGGACGACGCCCGCGGCGTCCGGGTGCTGTCGGTGACCAAGGGAGTGGCGAAGCACGAACGGATCACCGATACCGAGCTGGTCACCCGCTACGGGATCACCGGGGCTGGGTACGCCGACCTGGCCACCCTCCGCGGGGACGCCTCGGACGGTTTGCCCGGGGTCAACGGCATCGGCGACAAAACCGCAGCCCGACTGGTCGCCGACCACGGCGACCTCGAGGGCATCCTCCGGGCTGCCACCGAAGGGCGGCTCTCATCGACCCTCACCGCCAAGCTGGGGGCCGGCGTCGACTACCTCGCCGCGGCCCAGGAGGTGGTCAAGGTGCGCACCGATCTGCGCCTGGGCGTCACTGTGGACGACCTGCGGCTCCGCACGACGCCGGTCGATCCGGACGCCTTCGAAGCCCTCACCGAGCTGCTCGATCTCGGCGGCCCGGCCGATCGGATTCTGGCCGCGATGCAGCAAGCCGGAAGCTGACCATTCGCCAGTAGGCCTGCCCTGCAACGAAATGACGGGCTGCCGACTCTGTCAGGTATGGAGGCCACCAGCAGCGTCGTGGAGGTGGAAGTGTCCGACGAAGCGTCGTTCGACTCCTACGTCCGCGACCGGCAAGCAGGGCTACTTCGGCTGGCCTGGCACGTCACGCGTGACTGGGAGCGGGCCCGGGACGCGGTGCAGGACGCCCTGGTGGGCCTCTTTCCCCGCTGGGGTCGGCTCAGCAACCAGGCCCAGCGCGACGCCTACGTCCACCGGACGGTGGTCAATGCGTGTTTGGCCGGATTTCGTCGCGACCGGCGATTGCTGCCCGTGGCGGAAGTCGCGGCCGAGGTCGATGCGCCTGACCCGATGGCCGGCGTCATCGACGCCGCGTTGTTGCTGAGCTGGTGCGGCACCCTCCCCGTCCAGCAACGGGCCGCCCTGGCCCTCCGGTTCTACCGCGATCTGTCGTTCGCCGAGGTGGGGGCCGCTCTCGGCTGCCCCGAGGCGACAGCCCGTTCCCACGTTCATCGAGCCCTGGCGGCGCTCCGCCGCCTGGCCGACCAGGAGGGAGAGCACCATGCCTGATCTTGAGACCAGCGTCCGCGACGCCCTGCACAGCATCGATGCCGAACCGATCCC
>CAYVOW010000049.1:0-4025 GCA_964453585.1 uncultured Micropruina sp. | reverse complement strand
CGTCCGGCTCGCCGGGGCTGACCGGGGTCCGCTGGGATCTCACGGCCATCAACGGTTTGCAGGCGATCTCGAGCAACGACGGAGTGCCGTACTTGATCTTCGCCGACGACGGCGTGCTGATCGGCGGAGACCCCTGCAACGCGTTGCGCGGCCGCTACCGCCTGACCGGGGACGCCCTGACGCTCAGCGATGTTGCCGTTACCGAGATGGCCTGCGGCGACACCGCCGTGGTCAAGCAGCAGAGCGCCTTCGGGGCCGCTCTGATGAAGGTGGCCCGGGTGCAGCGCTCCGCCCTCTCCCTGGTTCTGTACGGCGCTGACGGCTCGCAACTGCTCACGTTCGTTGAGCGAATGCTGGATGCATCACCAGGCCCGCTCCCGACGCCCGTGCCATCCCCGGACCAGCCGACGTCGAATTCCTCGCCAACAGGCAACAAGGTGCTGATCGCGATCCGCAACGACACGTCGATCTTCTTCGATGGGGTCCGGGTCCGCTTCCCCGACACGGTGGTGTCCTACGGCCCGCTGGCGCCCGGTGCGGCCAGCCGCTTCCAGAGGGTGACCCGGGCCTACTCCTACGCTGCGGTCGTGGTCAGGGTGGGGGTCAAGGAGTACACCCTCCAGCCAATCGACTACGTCGGGGAGGAGTTGCTGGCACCAGGCCGCTACCTCTACGCACTGACCCTGACCAAGGGCCAGCTCGAGATCACCCTGGTCAAGGGCTGAACCCGCGGGGCGTGTGCAGTGCGGCCGGCGTTGATCGGCGGGCTACTCTGAACCCGTCCCATCGGGGAGGTGAAGGCCATGGTCGCGGTTCCGCCAGACACACGCTGGTCGTCCACGCCCACCAGTGGCTGCCCTGCCTTACCCACGTCGCCAACCACGCCGTCCCGCTGTTCTGCGGGGCGGCGTTGTTCGTTAAGGAAGAGGCCATGAGCGGGGTGCTGGTCCTGAACACCGACAACACCGTGCTGCACACGGTCAGCCTCAAGCACGCGATCGGCATGCTGATCCGCCAGGTGGCGGTGATCGAGGCCGCGCACCCGACGCTCTGGTTCGGCCCCTACCCGACCCCCACGGCCCTGCGGCTGGTTCGCTACGTCAAGACCGGCTTCCTCTACGCCCGCTCCCCGGGCTGGACGAAGCGGGGTGTGCTCAAGCGCGACCAGTACACCTGCGGTTACTGCGGTGAACGGGCGTCCACCGTCGATCACGTGCTGCCCCTGTCCCGAGGCGGCCTGAACACCTGGACGAACACCATCGCCGCCTGCCCCGACTGCAATGCGCGCAAGGCCAACCGGACGCCGGGCGAGGCGGGAATGCCGTTGCGGGTGAGGGCGTACGCACCGACCCGCGCCCAGTTGGCCGCCTGAGCGGCGCTTGGGAGCCTCGTCCAGCGCACTGGTCAGGGACGCTGAGCACGATCAGGAGCGGCTGAGCACGTAGACGGCCGCGCCCGCCCTGAGGTTGGCCGACCGCTGCCCTCCCCGAAGCGGCGTGCCCTGCGGAGTCAGGGTGATCCGCTGTTCGATGTCCAGGTTCAGCTTGGCGAACAGGTCCTCCAGGTCGGCCAGCGTGGTGAACCGGATGTTGGGGGTGTCGTACCAGGCGAAGGGCAGTTCGCGCGACATCGGCATCCGCCCGGCCAGCAACCGCAGCCGGTGCCGCCACCACCCGAAGTTCGGCATCGACACGATCAGCCGTGGGGCGATCCGGGCCATGTGCTGCAACACCTGTTCGGGCCGCCGGATGGACTGCAGGGTGCGAGACAGCACCACCACGTCGTAGGAACCGTCGGCGAACTCGGCGAGTTGGGTGTCCATGTCCAACTCGATCAGCGGGACACCGGCGCGGATCGCGTCCAGGACGGCGTCGGGGTCGATCTCCACGCCGGTCCCGTGGCAATGCTGGTCGCTGATCAGGTGGTGCAGCAAGGTCCCGGAGCCACAGCCCAGATCCAGCACCCGAGCGCCGGACGGGATCAGGTCGGCGACCAGTTGCAGGTCAGCGCGCAACCTCATCGGCGCACCTCCTCCAGGGCCCGGTCGAGATAGGCCCGCATCGTCGCGTGGTAGGCCGGAATCGGCAGTAGGAACGAGTCGTGACCCCACGCCGACGCAATGTTGCGGTAGGTGACCTGCTGCCCCGCGCGCTCCAAACGCCGGACGATCCGGCGCGAGTGATCGCTGGAGAAGCGCCAGTCGGTATCGAACGACATCACCAGGAACCGCACCGGATCGGCGGCCAGCCGCTCCACCCAGGTGGGGTCGGCGAACGCATCGAAGTAGTCCATCACCCGGCTGAGATAGAGGTAGCTGAGCGCATCGAAGCGCTCCAGGAACACCTCACCCTGGTGATCGAGGTAGCTCTCCACCGCGAAGTCGATCCCGAAGCCGGGCGTCCCCCCCGGGTGCGGGGTTCGGCCGAACTTCTCGCTCAGCGCCTCCTCGGACAGGTAGGTGATGTGCGCCATCATCCGGGCCGTGCGCAGGCCAACCCGAGGGGTGACGCCCTCGGCGGCGTAGCGGCCTCCCCGGAAGTCCGGATCGTCCATGATCGCCCGCCTTGCCACCGCGGAGAAGGCGATGTTCTGGGCGGTCAGCCGGGACGAAGCGGCGACCACAATGGCGTGGCTGACCTCATCGGGGTGGCTCAGCGCCCAGTCGAGCACCTGCATGCCCCCCAGCGAGCCGCCCAGCGCGACGAGGAGGCGTCCCACCCCCAGGTGTTCGAGCAGCGCGCGATGCACGGTCACGAAATCGGACATCGTCAGCAGTGGAAAGCCCAGCCCGTAGATCTCGCCAGTGGCCGGATTCACGCTTCCCGGACCCGTCGAACCCTGGCAGCCGCCGACCAGGTTGGCGCTAATCACGAAGAAGCGGTCCGTGTCGAGCGGCTTCCCGGGCCCGATCAGGTTGTCCCACCAGCCCGGACGACGGGCACCATCGTGCCGGCCGGCGGCGTGGGCGTCCCCGGTCAGGGCGTGGCAGATGAACACCGCGTTGTCGGCCGCCGCCGAGAGCGTCCCGTAGGTCTCGTACGCGACGTCGACGGGGCCAAGGGTTTCGCCGCTGGCCAACCGCAGCGGCTCCTCCGCGGTGAACAGTCGGACGGACTGGGTTTGCACCAGCCCGACCGAACCAGGGTCGTCGGCCACGGTCAGAGCGACGCCAGCGCCTGGTCGAGATCGGCCAGCAGATCGTCGACGTGCTCGATGCCGATGCTGAGCCGGACCATCTCCGGTGCGACGCCGGCCGCCTTCAACTCCTCCTCGGTGAGCTGGGAGTGCGTGGTCGAGGCGTTGTGGATCACCAGCGACTTCGCGTCCCCGATGTTGGCCAGGTGGCTGAACAGGTTGAGGGACTCCACGAACTTCGACCCGGCCTCGCGTCCGGCCTTGAGGCCGAACGAGATGATCCCGGACGCCCCGCGGGGCAGGATCCGCTGCGCAGTCTCGTGCCACCGGGACGAGGCGAGCCCCGGGTAGTTCACCCAAGCGACCGCCGGATGCTGCTCGAGGTATTCGGCGACGGCCTGAGCGTTGCTGCTGTGCCGCTCCATCCGCAGGTGCAGGGTTTCGAGGCCCTGAAGGAAGAGGAACGAGTTGAGCGGCGCGATCGCCGCCCCGGTGTTACGCAGCATCACCGTCCGGGCCCGGATGATGTAGGCGAGGTTGCCGACCGCCTCCGTCCAGACCACCTCGTGGTAGGCGTGGTCGGGCTTGGTGAGGCCCGGGAACCGCTCGGCGTGGGCGGCCCAGTCGAAGTTGCCCGAGTCGACGATCACCCCGCCGATCGAGGTGCCGTGGCCGCCGATGTACTTGGTGGCGGCGTGCACGGCGACGTCGACACCGTGATCGAACACCCGGCAGAGGTAGGGAGTGGGAACGGTGTTGTCGACGATGAACGGCAGGCCCAGCGCGTGCGCAGCCGACGACCAGGCGTCGAGGTCGACCACGTTCACCAGGGGGTTGCCGACGGTCTCACCGAAGACCAGCTTCGTCCGCTCGTCCACGTGTTGGGCGAG
>CAYVOW010000048.1:0-18887 GCA_964453585.1 uncultured Micropruina sp. | reverse complement strand
GTCAACGCCTACTACCACCCGCTGCGCAACGAGATCGTCTTCCCCGCCGCCATCCTGCAGCCGCCGTTCTTCGACGCCGACGCCGACGACGCGGTCAACTACGGCGCGATCGGGGCGGTGATCGGCCACGAGATCGGGCACGGCTTCGACGACCAGGGGTCGACCTGCGACGGCGACGGGGCGCTGCGCGACTGGTGGACCGACGCCGACAAGAGCGCCTTCGAACAGCGCACCCGGGCGCTGAAGGATCAGTACAGCGCCCTCTCGCCCGCCCAACTGCCCGGGGTGCACGTCAACGGTGACCTGACCATCGGCGAGAACATCGGCGATCTGGGCGGGCTGGCGATCGCCTTCCTGGCCTGGCGGATCGCCACCGAGAACGCCGGCGATCAGAGCGTGGACGGCCACAGCGGTGAGCAGCGGTTCTTCCTTTCTTGGGCCAACGCCTGGCAGACCAAGACCCGTGACGAGGCGCTCAAGCAGCGAATCGCCACCGACCCGCACTCCCCCGACGAGTTCCGCTGCAACCAGGTCGTCCGGAACATTCCGGAGTTCTACGCTGCCTTCGGGGTGGGCCCGAACGACGCGCTGTGGCTGGCGCCGGAGGAGCGGGTCAAGATCTGGTGAACCACCGGCCGCCCCACTGGACCCGCGGGCGCTGACGCGGGCGCGGGGGGTGGCTGGCTGGATGGCGGCGCCCCGGCCGCAACCACGTCGATTCGGGTTGGTGATCCGACTTCTGGGGCCGGTGACAGCGGCGCCATCACGACACGAAACACGATTCGCGTCCGCGCCAACCTCGGCCCTGGCTCTCGGTGCTCAGGTCAGCGAAGGGTTTGGGCGAGCAGCCGCCGGTGGAACAGGGTTTCCCCGGTGAGTTCGGGGTGAAAAGCCACGCCGGTGATGGCGCCCTGCGCGACGCCCACGGCCTGGCCGTGGAAGGTGGCCAGCACCTCCACTCCGGCGCCGACCCGGGTGACCGCGGGCGCCCGGATAAACGCCACCTCGGCCGGCCCCCAGGCCGTTTCCAGGGCGACCTCGGCGGAGTCAACTTGGCGACCGAAGGCGTTGCGGCGGACGTCCACGTCCAGGACGCCGAGCGACTGCTGGCCCGGTGCCGGGTCCTCGATCCGGGTGGCGAGTTGGATCAGCCCGGCGCAGGTGGCCAGCGTCGGCAGCCCCGCCCGGATCGCCGCAGCCAGCGGCTTGCCCAGTCCGAAAAGCCGCAGCAGCCGATCGATGGTCGACGACTCCCCACCCGGCAGGACGAGCGCGTCCACGCGGTAGCCGTCCGGCCCCAGCAGGTCGTCCGGACGGCGAAGTTCGACCACCTCGGCGCCGAGGCCGACCAGCAGGTCGACGTGTTCTCGGACGCCGCCCTGCAGGGCCACGACGCCGACGCGGGCGGCGGTCACCAGCCGCGCTCGGCCAGCCGGTGTGGCGCCGGCACGTCGGCGACGTTGATCCCGACCATGGCCTCGCCCAGCCCGCGCGACACCTCGGCGATCACCGACGGGTCGTTGTAGAACGCGGTCGCCTTGACTATCGCTGCCGCCCGGGCCGCCGGGTCGCCGGACTTGAAGATGCCCGACCCGACGAAGACGCCGTCGGCGCCCAGCTGCATCATCATCGCGGCGTCCGCCGGGGTCGCCACCCCTCCGGCGACGAACAGGACGACCGGCAGCGAGCCGCGCTCGGCGACCTCACGAACCAGTGCGTAGGGCGCCTGCAGTTCCTTGGCGGCCACGTACAGCTCCGCCGGATCGTTGGCGAAGGTCGCCTGCAGCCCGGCGATCTCGCGGCGGATCTGCCGGATGTGCCGGGTCGCCTCCGACACGTCGCCGGTGCCGGCCTCACCCTTGGAGCGGATCATCGCCGCCCCCTCGGTGATCCGCCGCAGCGCCTCACCCAGGTTGGTCGCCCCACACACGAACGGGACGGTGAAGGCGTGCTTGTCGATGTGGTTGGCGAAGTCGGCCGGCGACAGCACCTCGGACTCGTCGATGTAGTCGACGCCGAGTTCCTGCAGCACTTGAGCCTCGACGAAGTGGCCGATCCGAGCCTTGGCCATCACCGGGATGGAGACCGCGTCGATGATGCCCTGAATGAGGTCGGGGTCACTCATTCGGGCCACCCCGCCCTGGGCGCGGATGTCGGCCGGCACGCGCTCCAGCGCCATCACCGCGATGGCTCCGGCGTCCTCGGCGATCCGCGCCTGATCGGCGGTCACCACGTCCATGATCACCCCGCCCTTGAGCATGTCGGCGAGGCCGCGCTTGACCAGCGGAGTTCCTGTTGTCGATGTCACCTGGCGATTGGATCAGGGATAGTGGTCCAATACCTAGACCGCAATAGCGATTGAGGACTGAACCAGTATGAGGACCGCGTCCGAGGCGACCCTGCCGATCACCGTCGACCGGGACGACGAGCGACCGCTGCCCAGCCAACTGGCCGACGAGATCCGTCGGGTGATCGCCGACGGTCTGGTCAGCCCCGGAGAGGCCCTCCCGGCGAGCCGGACGCTGGCCAGCCAGCTCGCGGTGAGCCGGGGAACTGTGGTGGCCGCGTACGACCAGTTGATCGCCGAGGGCTACCTGTCGGCCAGGGCCGGCCGCTCCACGGTGGTCAACCCCGCTCTGTCCGATCTGCATCCGACGCCACCGAAGCGGCCGCCGGCTCCCGATCGGTCGATCGTCCAGCCGGGCGTGATCGACCTGCGGCCAGGCCGTCCCTGGACCGATCAGGTGCCCAACGCGGCCTGGCGGGCCGCTTGGCGTCAGGCGGCAGCGATCCCCCCGGTCGCGACGCCCCCGGCGGGCCTGGCTGCGCTGCGGACCGAGGTCTGCGAGCACCTGCGGCGGATGCGGGGCGTGGTCTGCGATCCGAGCCAGGTGCTGATCACCGCCGGCGCCCGCGAGGGCTTCGCGCTGCTGCTGGCCGCCCTCGGCCCGGGGCAGAGCGTCGGGGTGGAGGATCCCGGGTATCCGTCGCTGCGTCGCGTGCCACACCGGCTGGGAGCGGCCGTGACGCCGCTGCCGACCGACCAGCACGGCCTGGTCTGCGACCGGCTGCCGTCCGGCGATGACGCACCGGACCTGCTGGTGGTGACGCCCAGCCACCAGTACCCGCTGGGCGGCTCGCTGCCGGTCGCCCGCCGCTTCGCGCTCCTGGATTGGGCCGCCCGCGAGGATGCCTGGCTGGTCGAGGACGACTTCGACGCCGAGCTGCGTTACACGTCGCGACCCCTGCCCGCGCTTGCCTCCCTGGACGACCCTGGCGCCGGACGAGTGGTGATGCTGGGCACTTTCGCCAAGACCCTCGGTCCGGGGCTTGGTGCCGGCTACCTGGTGGCGCCACCCGGCCTGGTCCCGGCCCTGGTGGCGGCCCGGGCCGACCTCGGCCTGCCGGTCAGCCAGACGGTCCAGCTTGCCCTGGCTCGCTATCTGGCCAGCGGCGAGTTGCGCCGCCACGTGCAGCGGATGCGCCGCCACTACCGGCGCCGCCGGGCGCTGGTGCTGGAGGTGCTGGGGGGCATTCCCGGAGTGGTCGTCCAGCCGATGGACGGCGGGCTGCACGCGGTGGTCGAGCTTCCCGGATCGGAGCAGCCGGTGATCCGTGCCTGCGCCGAGCGAGGGATCCTGGTCGCCGCCTTGTCGGCGTACTGGTCGCGTCCGGCAGCCGGGGCCGCCGGCCTGGTGCTCGGCTACGGCGGGGTGGACGAGGCCAGTCTTCGTCAGGGCCTGGCGCTGCTGGCCACGGTGCTCGGCCAGTCCCTCAGAGTTTGAGCCGCCGAGCCAACTCCTGGCCGTTGGTGCTGCCCTGCCACGCCTTCACCTTCTCGCCCAGGCCGTTCAACTGGACGAAGGTGCCCGGCTCCTTCACCCCGAACCGTTCCTGCAGTTCGGGATAGGCGTCCCAGGTCACCTTGATCACGGTCAGCCCGGCCGGCAGCCCGGTGAGCGCGAACTCATCGTCGGCGGCCACGCACTCGGGGCAGTTACGGTCGAAGAAGAACAGCACCTGGGTGGTGCCGGCCGTCACGGTCGGGTCGGTGACGCACTGCTCGTAGGACAGGTAGAACCCGGAGGCCGCCGAGGTGCCGGGCGTTCCGGTGCCGGATTGGGGAATGTGCAGCGGCGCGGAGGGCGAGGCGACGCTGGTGGAGGCGGCGGGAGCCGCCACCGAAGCCGCCGAGCAGCCGGTGACCGCCAGGCACACCAACGCAGCCAGCGCGACCGTGCGGGTCATGCGCCGAGGATACGCCCTGGGCGCAATCGGGCCCACGGGGCTGCCTCCTCCAGTTGAGCGGCCAGACCCAGCAGGGTGTCTTCGCCGAAGGGCCGACCCGTGAGCATCACGCCGATCGGCAGCGTCACGCCATCCACCATCGCCTGACCCAACGGCAGCGAGATGGCCGGGCGGCCGGTCAGGTTGGCCACGCTGGTCCACGGCGTGAACTCCATCTGGGCCTGGAAATCGGCCGCCGGATCGGCGTCGTTGCGCAGCTCGCCGACGAAGGCGGGCGGGGACGCCAGCGTGGGGGTCAGCACTGCGTCAAAGTCGGCCCAGGCGGTGGCGGTCTCCCGGGTCAACTGCTGCACCGAGGTCACGGCTTGGGCATAGTCGAGCCCGGACACCTCCCGGCCGCGCTCCCGCAACCACCGGGTCAGCGGACGAAGCAGCGGCTCGGCCTCCTCGGGCAGCGGGATGCTCAGGGCGCCCACCGTCCAGACCGACTCGAACGCCGCCCAGCGTTGGGCCGGGAACGGGACCGGCGCCAGGTCAACGCGATGGCCGAGCGACACCAGCAGCGCCGCCACCACCTCGACCGCAGCCAGGCAGGCGGGATGGACGACCGAGTCCTCGACGATCACCGGCTCCATCAGCACGCCCACCCGGAGCCGGCCCGGGTCGCGGTCGCAGGCCCCCAGGAAGGAGGTCGCCGGCGACGGCGCGAAGAACGGGTCTCCGGCACGCGCCCCGGCCAGCAGGTCCAGAGCCAGAGCCGTGTCGCGGACGTCGCGGGTGATCACCCCGTCGGTGCCGAGCCCGATCCCAGGGTCGCGCAACGGGCCGGCGCTGATCCGGCCGCGGCTCGGCTTCAGGCCGACCAGGCCGCAGGCCGAGGCCGGAATCCGGATCGAGCCGCCACCGTCCGAGGCGTGGGCGATCGGGACGATCCCGGCCGCGACCGCGGCGGCTGCTCCCCCACTCGACCCGCCAGCCGAGCGGGTCAGATCCCAGGGGGTGCGAGCCGGGGCACAGTTGTCGGGTTCGGTGTAGCAGGGGAAGCCGAACTCAGGGGTGTTGGTCTTGCCGATCATCGTCGTTCCGGCCTCCCGCAGCCAGCCGACGATCCCGTCGTCCGCCTCGGCCACGTTGCCGGCCAGGGCCGCGCTGCCACCCTCCCAGCCGAGTCCGGCAACCGGGGTCAGGTCCTTGATCGGGCAGGGCACCGCGGCCAGCGGGGGCAACGGCTCACCGGCAGCCCGGCGTCGATCGAGTGCGGCCGCCTGGCTCAGCGCCAACTCCGGCGCCAATCGGACGAAGGCACCGACTGCGGGACCCCGCTGCTCGGCCAGGGTCAGCGCGGCCTCGGTGATCTCGACCGCGGCGACCGCGCCGGAGGCGAAGGCTGCCGCGAGCCCGCGGGCGCCGAGTTCCTGGTAGTCGGTGACGTCCAACGCCCCGGACCCGCCCGAGAGCTAGTGCTTGATCTTCGACGGGTCGAGGGTGCCGCTGATGGTCGGCTGGAAGTCCGAACCGAGCTGGCGCACCGCCAGGCGTCCCACCAACTGCTGTTCGGTGGTCACCCGCTCCGAGCGTCCGGAGCCGAGGAACGTGATGAACCAGTGCAGCAGCGTGGTGATCCGGTTCTTGAAGCCGACCACGTAGATCAGGTGCAGCGCCAGCCAGGCCAGCCAGGCGATGAAGCCGCTGAACTGGATCTTGTCGTTGATCTTGGCCACCGCGCCAAAGCGGCTGATCACCGCCATCGAGCCCTTGTCGTGGTACTTGAACGGCTCGGTGACCGGCGATCCGGAGATCTCGCCCATGATCTTCTTGGCGGCGTAGCGACCGCCCTGGATGGCGACCTGGGCTACCCCAGGCAGGCGGTCGAGGCTCATCATGTCGCCGACCACGAACACGTTCGGGTAGCCCGGCAGGGTCAAGTCTGACTGGACGCCAACCCGGCCGGCGCGGTCCAGCTCCGCCCCGGACTGCTCGGCCAGGGTCTTGCCCAGCGGGCTGGCCTGGACGCCGGCGGCCCACACCTTGCAGGTGGCCTGGATCCGTTCGGTGCTGCCGTCCTTGTTCTTGATGTCGAGGCCGGTGCCGTCGACGTTGGTCACCATCGCGTTCAGCTTCACCTCGACGCCGATCCGCTCCAACTCCTTGTGGGCGGCCGCCGACAACTTCTCGCCGAACGGGGGCAGCACCACCGGCGCGGCGTCCAGCAGCAGCACCCGGCACTTGCGGGTGTCGATGCTGCGGAAGCTTTCGACCAGCGTCTTGTGGCAGAGCTCCACCACCTGACCAGCCAGTTCCACGCCGGTCGGGCCGGCGCCGATGATCACGAAGGTCATCAGCGAGGCGATCTCGCTGGCGTCGTTGCTCAGCTCGGCCATCTCCAGAGCGCCGAAGATCCGGGCCCGCAACTCCAACGCGTCGTCGATCGACTTCATGCCGGGGGCGAAGGTGGCGAAGTGGTCGTTGCCGAAGTAGGACTGCCCCGCACCGGCCGCCACGATCAGGTAGTCGTAGCGCAGCACGGTCTGCTTCTCCAGCTTGACCGCGACGACGGTCCGGCCGTCCAGGTTGATCCGAGTCACGTCGCTGAGCAGCACCCGGGCGTTCTTCTGCGAGCGCAGAATGTCGCGGGTGGCCGGGGCGATCTCGCCGGAGGAGAGGATGCCGGTGGCCACCTGATAGAGCAGTGGCTGGAACAGATGCGCGGTCGTCTTGCTGACGATCGTGATGTCGACATCGGCCTTCGCCATGGCCCGCGCGGCGAAGAGGCCACCGAATCCGGAACCGATGATGAGGACGTGGGGCCTGGCCATGGAGATCCTTCCTGGATGGATGCTGCCGACAGGATACGGGGGCTTTGGCAAGCAGGGACAGGTCTCAGCGGCGCCGCTGGACGATCACGTTGAGCGTTGGACGACCTGGTCGCACAGCTCGATCAGCGCGGTCTTGGCGTTGCCCTCGGGCAGCGCCGCCAGTTGGGCCTTGGCCAGCTGGGAGCGCCGGGTGATCTCGTCGCGCGCCTGCTGCAACGCCGGATGCGCGCGCATCGAGGTCAACGCCTCGGCCAGGTCGTCGGGGTCGTCAATCGGCCCGGCCAGGAGCTCGCGCAGTCGAGCGTCGGCGGGGTCGTCGGAGGCTTTGGCCAACAACGTGGGCAGGGTCGAGACCCCCTCGCGGAGGTCGGTGCCCGGGGTCTTTCCGGTGGTGTCGCTGGCGATGTCGATGATGTCGTCGCTGAGTTGGAAGACCACCCCGATCTCCTCGCCGTAGGCGGCCAGGGCCGACAACACCTCAGCGCTGGCGCCACAGACCATCCCGCCGAAGACGGCTGACGCCGCGATCAGCGACCCCGTCTTGTCGGCGACAACCTTGAGGTAGTGCTCCACCGCCACATCCCCGGCGCCCGGACCACGGGTCTCGGCGATCTGCCCCTGCACCAACCGGGCGAAGGTGTCGGCCTGGAGGGCGACGTACTCGGTGCCGAGGGTGGCGACGATCGAGGACGCCCGGGCGAACAGGTAGTCGCCGATCATGATCGCGACGGTGTTGCCCCAGCGTTGGTTGGCACTCTCGGCCCCACGACGGATGACCGCGTCGTCCATCACGTCGTCGTGGTACAGGCTGGCCACGTGGGTGAGCTCCATCACCAGGGCCGCCCGGGCCACCGCGTCGGCGTCCGCCCCCGGGTGCAGCGTCGAGGCCAGCACCACCAGCAGCGGCCGGAAGCGCTTGCCCCCGGCGTTGATGATGTGCTGGGCGGCCTCGGTGACAAAGGGCGTGTCGGCAAAAGCAGCCGTGGCCAGGCGCTCCTCGATCAGCTCGAGGAGTTCGGTCACCTCCCCGGCGAATGCGTCGTCCACCCCGAAGTCTTGACTCAACGCGCCACCCTCGTCAGCGCAGGAAAGTGCCGGCGGCACTGGCCAGGTCGAGTAACTGGCCCGGCGCAACACCCAGGGCCAAGACGGCGACGGCGCCGACCACGATCGCGGTCCAGGTGTAGGCGGTGGCCGATCCGATGCCCACGTTCTCGGCCGGGTCGTCGAAGAACATGATCAACACGACGCGGATGTAGAACGACGCCGCGGTCAAGCTCATCAGCACCGCGACCACCACCAGCCAGGCGTACCCGCCCCGCCAGGCCGAAGCGAAGACCGCCCACTTGCCGACGAACCCGGCGGTCAGCGGGATGCCGGCGAAGCTGAGCATGAAGAAGGCGAAGATGCCACCCAGGATCGGATGCTGTCGGCCCAGGCCCGCCCAGCCGTCGAGGGAGTTCACCTCGCCCACGTTGTTGCGGACCAGGGTGACGATCGCGAACGCGCCGACCGTGGCGAAACCGTAGGCCACCAGGTAGAACATCACCGCACCGACACTGGTCAAGGTGGCCCCCGGGGAGCCGACGGACGCCCCGACCAGACCGGTCAGGATGAACCCCGCGTGGGCGATCGAGGAGTAGGCCAGCATCCGCTTGACGTCGGTCTGAGTCAGGCCGAGGACGACGCCGACCACCATGGTGAGGGTGGCCACCACGGCCATCAACGGCTGCCACGACCAGACGTCGGCGCCGAAGGCGACGTAGAACACCCGGAGCAGGGCGCCGATCGCCGCCACCTTGGTGCAGATCGCCATGAACCCGGTCACCGGGGTGGGAGCGCCGGTGTACACGTCCGGCGTCCAGGAGTGGAAGGGCACGGCGCCGACCTTGAACAGCAGACCGGCCCCGAGCAGCAGCATCCCGACCACCAGCAGCCCGCGGCCCATCGGCGGGTTGCCGACGGCGGTGGCGATCAGGTTCAGGTCGAAGGTGCCGGCGTAGGCGTAGATCAGGGCGACCCCGAACAGGAAGAAGCCCGACGACAGCGCGCCGAGCAGGAAGTACTTCAGCGCCGCCTCCTGCGACAGCAGCCGACGACGCCGAGCCATGCCGCACATCAGGTACAGCGGTAGCGACAGCACCTCCAGGGCAACGAACATGGTGATCAGATCCGCCGAGGCGAGGAACACCATCATTCCGACCAGCGCGAACAGCGCCAGCGGGAACACCTCGGTGTGCTCGTGACGGGCGACCGTCGCCTCGGACTCGGCGACACTGCCCGGCACCGAGGCCGCCGAGGCGGCGAAGGTGGACGAGCCACCGCCGACCCGCCGTTCGGCGAACACCAGGATGCTGAGCAGTCCGAAGACCAGCAGCGATCCCCACAGGAAGTAGCTGGGACCGTCCAGCATCACCGACCCCATCGCCAGCGGGCCACCCAGACCCTTGCGCCAGTTGGCGATCAAGAAGGCGAAGGAGACGACGATCGAGACGACCAGCAGCACCACCTGCACGAAGTAGCGGTGCACGCGGGGCACCACGGCTTCGACCAGGATGCCCAGGCAGGCGCCAGCGAAGACCAGCAGGACCGGTGCGAGTTCACGGAACTCGAAGACCGGGGCCGGAAACACCGGGGTCATTTCTCTCCCTTCGCGACGGGCGCGGGATCGACCAGCCCGACCTGTTGGACGGCGGCCTTCGCCACTGGATCGATCACGGCTAGGGCCGGTCCGGGGAACAGACCGAGGCCCAACATGATCACGATCATCGTGCTCATGATCACCCGCTCCCGTCCGGACAGGTCCGAGGTCACCCGGGTCTGGGTCTGTTCGGTGACCGGGCCGGTCATCGTCCGCTGGTAGGCGAGCAGGATGTAGACCGCCGACAGCACCATGCCAAGGGCGGCCACGGCGGCCACCCACGGGTTGCGCGACCAGGTTCCGGCCAGCACCAGGAACTCGCTGACGAAGCTGCTGAAACCGGGCAGCGCCAGCGACGACAGGCCGGACATCAGGAAGGCGCCGGCCAGCACCGGGGCCACCTTGTCCACCCCCCCGAAGTCGGCGACGCCGGCGGCACCGCGGCGTTTGATCATCATCCCGACCACCAGGAACAGCGCGGCGGTGGAGAAGCCGTGGTTGAGCATGTAGAAGATCGAGCCAGCGGTGGACGCCGTGGTGAACGAGTAGATGCCGAGCACCATGAACCCGAAGTGGCTGACCGAGGTGTAGGCCACCAGGCGCAGCAGGTTGCTGCTGCCAACGGCGGCGGCAGCGCCGTAGAGGATCGAGATCAGCGACAGGCCGATCATCACCGGGGCGATGTACTGCGACGGGCCGGGGAAGATGGCCAGGCAGAACTTGATCATCCCGAAGGTGCCGATCTTGTCCAGGATGCCGACCATCAGCACCGACGAGCCGGGGGTGGCACTCTCGGCGGCGTCCGGCAACCAGGTGTGCACCGGAACCATCGGTGCCTTGATCACGAAGGCGACCAGGAAGCCCACCATCAGCCAGAAGCCGACGCCGGGGCCGAGCGGCAGTCCGACCAGGTGCGGCAACAAGTAGCTCGGCGTCCCGGTCAGCCGCTCCGACCACACGTAGAGGCCGATCACGCTGGCCAGCATCACCAGGCCACCGGCCAAGTTGAACAGCATGAACTTCAGCGCCGCCGCCTTGGCCTTGGCTCCGCCGTAGTTGCCGATCAGGAAGTACATCGGGATCAGCGTGGCTTCGAAGAACAGGTAGAACAGCAACACGTCGTTGGCTAGGAACACGAACAGCGCCAAGCCCTCCAACAGCAGCACCAGGCCGTAGAAACCCCGAGCGCCGTCACGGTGCTGGCTGGACCACTTGCCCTCGGCCAGCAGGACGAAGGGGGTCACGATCGCGGTCAACAGGACCATCATCAGACCCATGCCGTCCAGCCCCAGCGCCCACCAGGCGCCGAACGCCCGGATCCAGGGAACCTGAACGGTCAGGTTCACCCCACCGAGGTACAGGCCGGTGACTGCGAGCGCGGCGGCCAGGGTGGCCAGCGAGAAGCCCATACCCAGCGGACGTGCGGCCGCCTTGACCGGCAGGCACAAGACCGCGGCACCGATCAGCGGGAGCAGCCCCAGCAGGGTGAGAACGGGAAATGTCATCTCAGCTCCTCCCTCAGGCCCACTGCCCGAGGATCAGCACCACGCCGATCACCAACAACCCGGCGACCATGGTCAACGCGTAGCTGCGGACGTTGCCGGTCTGGGACTTGCGGCCCTGCCAACTCAGTCCGCCGATCACGGCGACCAAGGTCTTGACCGCCCCATCCACGCCGTGGTCGTCGGTGCGCACCGCACCGCGGGCCGAAGCCATGAACGGCTGGACCACCAGGGTGTTGTTGATCGCGTCGCCGAACAGGTCGTTGCGGCCGGCAATCGCGAACAGGTTGCCGGTTTGGGGCGCGGTCTCGGGGATCGGTTGGCGGCCGAAGAAGTACCAGCCGAGGGCCACCCCGACCGCGACCACCAAGACGGTGACCAGACCGTAGATGTTGGGGATCAGCGACACCTCGTGCGGGTGGACGCCGGTGCTGGGCTCCAGCCATTCCTGGATCCAGCCGTTCATCGCGATACCCGCGCCGACACTGAGCGCGGCCAGCACGATCAGCGGGATGGTCATCACCTTCGGCGACTCGTGGGGGTGGACGCCGGCCTGCCAGCGCTTTTGCCCCCAGAAGGTCATGAACATCAGCCGGGTCATGTAGAAGGCGGTGACCCCGGCCCCGAGCAGGGCGCACAGGCCGACCAGCAGGCTGTGGCCGAAGGCGGCCTCGATGATGTGGTCCTTGGAGAAGTAGCCCGAGGTGAAAGGGAACCCGATGATCGCCAGGTAGCCCATGGCGAAGGTCCAGAAGGTGACCGGCAGGTACTTCTGCAGAGCGCCGTAGTGCCGCATGTCCACGTCGTCGTTCATCGCGTGCATCACCGAGCCGGCACCCAGGAACATATTCGCCTTGAAGGCGCCGTGGGTGAGCAGGTGGAAGATCGCGAACGCGTACCCGACCGGGCCGATTCCGGCGGCCAGCATCATGTAGCCGATCTGGCTCATCGTGGAGCCGGCCAGCACCTTCTTGATGTCGTCCTTGCTGGTGCCGATCCAGGCGCCGGCCAGCAGGGTGACGGTGCCGACCACGACGACCGCGGTGGACGCCCAGAGGCTCTGCTCGAAGATGGCGTGGGAGCGGACCACCAGGTAGACGCCGGCGGTGACCATGGTGGCGGCGTGGATCAGCGCCGACACCGGCGTTGGGCCCTCCATGGCGTCCAGCAGCCAGGCCTGCAGCGGCACCTGCGCGGACTTGGCGCAGGCGCCGACCAGCAGCAGGCAGCCGATGATGGTGGCCCACTCGCCGCTGAGGTGGGCGGCGCCGTGGTTGACGTCGACGAAGGACGAGGAGCCGAACATGGCCAGCATCGCGAAGATCGCCGCGGTCATGCCAATGTCACCGACGCGGTTCATCACGAACGCCTTCTTGGCCGCCGCTGCCGCCGACGGCTTGTGCTGCCAGAACCCGATCAGCAGGTACGAGGCGAGACCAACGCCCTCCCAGCCGACGAACAGGATCAGGTAGTTGTCGGCCAGGACCAGGGTCAGCATGGCGGTGACGAACAGGTTCAGGTAGCCGAAGAAGCGGGTCTTGCGCTCGTCATGCTCCATGTAGCCGAGCGAGAAAACGTGGATCAGGCCGCCGACGCCGGTGATCAGCAGCACGAACAGAATGCTCAGCGGGTCGATCAGCAGGCCGACGTCGAACGACCAGGAGCCGGTGGTCAGGAAGTGGTACAGAGGCACTACAAGCGAGCGGTTCTCCGGCGTGTGCATCATCATCACGACGAACAGGCCGAGGCCGAGGACGAACGATGCCGCCACCATCAGGCAGGCCAGCAAGGGTCCGCTGCGGCCGATCGTCCGGCCCGCCCCGAGCAGGATCAGGGCACCCAGCGCCGGGAAGAGGATCAACAGCCCGGCAGCACTGAACAACCCGCTAGCGGCGATCGGTTCCAGGGTTTCGAGAGGGATCATCGAGCCTTCCTCACAGCTTCAGCAGGTTGGCCTGGTCGACCGAGGTCGAACGTCTGGTGCGGTAGATCGTGACGATGATCGCGAGACCAACCACCACCTCGCAGGCGGCGACGACCATCACGAAGAAGCTCGCCACCTGCCCGTCCAGGGCGCCGTGCTGCTGGGAGAAGGCGACCAGCACCAGGTTGGCGGCGTTCAGCATCAGCTCGACCGACATGAACGCCACCAGGGCGTTCCGGCGGATCATCACGCCGACCGCGCCGATCACGAACAGAATGCAGGCGAGGTACAGGTAGTTGGCAGCCATCACTCCTCCTCCTCGTCGCGGACCGCGGCGATCGCGGCGAAGGTGCCCTTGGTCTGGGCGTCCAGCGCGGTCGAATCGACGGTCGCGCCACGTTCGGCCAGCGTGGCCGAGATCGACGTCGGGGCGAAGGAGCCGTCCGGCAGCAGCGCCGGGGTGGCGATCGAGTTGTGTCGGGCGAAGACACCGGAGTTGGGCAGGGATCCCGGATGCGCACCGTGCTTGGCGTAGGCCTGCATCCGCTTCTCGGCCAGTTCCCGCTGACCGTCCTTGGCCCGGACGCGGGTGGTGTGGGCCAGGATCATCGAGCCGACCGCGGCCACGATCAGCAGCGCCGAGGTGAACTCGAAGACGAACACGTAACGGCCGAAGATCAGTTGGGCCAGTCCGGGCACGTTGCCGAGTTCGGCGATCGGGCCGCCCAATCCGACCGACGCCTTGGTGACCGTCCCGCCGACCCCGAACAGGATCAGCCCGAGCAGCCCCAAGGCGGCCAGGCCGGCCATCAGCCGCTGGCCCTTGATCGTTTCGACCAGGGAGTCGGGGGTGTCGATGCCGACCAGCATCAGCACGAACAGGAACAGCATCATGATCGCGCCGGTGTAGACGATGATCTGGACCGCGAACAGGAACGGGGCGTCCATGGCCGCGTACAGCACGGCCAGGTTGACCATCACGAAGGCCATGCTGAGCGCGGAGTACACCGCCTTGCGGAACAGCACCAAGCCCAGGGCGCCGAGCACCATCAGCGGGGCGCAGATCCAGAACGTCACCTCCGCCCCGGTGATCAAGGGCAACAAGGGGGTCATGAGGTCGCTCCCTCCCCTGAGAACTCGGCGCTCGGCGTCCGGGTGTCGGGGCTGCCGGTCTTCGGCAGCCCGAGGAAGTAGCTCTTCTCGTCCGGACCCAGACGGCGCGGATGCGGCGGCGCCTCCATGCCGGGCAGCAGCGGTGCCAGCAGCCGGTCCTTGGTGTAGATCATCTTCTCCCGGGTGGTGTCACCCAGCTTGAACTCGTTGGTCATGGTGAGGGCCCGGGTCGGGCACGCCTCGATGCACAGGCCGCACAGAATGCAGCGCAGGTAGTTGATCTGGTAGACCGACCCGTACCGCTCGCCCGGTGAGTAGCGGGCCCCCTCGGTGTTGTCGGCGCCCTCGACGTAGATGGCGTCTGCCGGGCAGGCCCAGGCGCACAGTTCGCAGCCCACGCACTTCTCCAGCCCGTCCGGCCAGCGGTTTAGCTGGTGCCGGCCATGGAACCGCGGCGCGGTGATCTTGACCTTGCCCTTCTCCGGGTAGCCCTGGGTGAAGGTCCTGCGGAACATGGTGCGGAACGTGACGCCGAACCCGGCCCAAGCCTCGGTGAACCCCATCAGTCGTCTCCTCGTTCCTCGGTGCTGGCGGGCACCACGTCGGCCAACTCAGGCAGGGTCTGCCCGAGTGGCGGCGGCACCGGGTAGCCACCGGCGAAGGCGTCGAAGTCGCCGGTGCGCTGGCGAGCGGCGGCGAGCGCTTCGCGCCGCTTCTCGCGGCGGTCGTCCCACCAGTACCAGGCACCCACCCCAGCCAGCAGCAGGGCGATGATCACACCCCAGCCGATCAGCGGGTTCAGGCCGCCCACCGGGAGCCGGGTGGCCTTGATGAACCCGACGATGACGATCCAGCCGAGCGAGATCGGGATCAGCCACTTCCAGCCCAGATCCATGAACTGGTCGTAGCGGAAGCGCGGCAGGGTGCCGCGGAGCCAGACGAAGAAGGAGATCAGCAACTGGACCTTGAGGAAGAACCAGAGCAGCCCCCACCAGCCACCGTCGACGCCGGGGATCAGGTTGAGCGGCCAGAAGGCGTGGTAACCGCCCAGGAACAGGGTGGTGGCCACCGCCGACACCGTTGCCATGTTGATGTACTCGGCCAGGAAGTAGGTGGCGTAGCGGAAGCCGGAGTATTCGGTGATGTACCCGGAGACGAGTTCGGACTCGCATTCCGGCAGGTCGAAGGGAGCGCGGTTGGTCTCGCCGACCATGGAGATGACGTAGATCACGAAGGACGGGATCAACTGGAACCAGTACCAGCTCTGAATGCCGAGGTTGATGTTGAAGGGCAGGAACGGCTGGCCCTGGGCTTCGACGATCTGCCAGGTCGACATGCTGCCGGCATAGAGGAAGACGGCGACCAGGGACAGGCCCATCGAGATTTCGTAGGAGATCATCTGGGCCGAGGAGCGCAGGGCTCCGAGCAGCGAGTAGGTCGAGTTGGACGACCAACCGGCCAGCACGAACCCGTAAATGCCGACCGACGCGACGGCCAGGATGACCAACACCGAGACCGGCAGGTCAGTGGCCTGCAGCCGAGTCTTGACCCCGAAGATCTCAACCTCGCCGCCGAGCGGGATCACCGCCCAGGCGGTGAACGCCGCGGTACCGGTGATCAGCGGCGCCAAGGTGAACAGCACCCGATCGACCATGTGGGGCATGAAGTCCTCCTTGATCAGGAGTTTCATGCCATCGGCGACCGCCTGCAGCAGCCCGCCGGGACCGTTCATGATCGGGCCGAGCCGGTGCTGCATCTTGGCCACCAGGCGCCGCTCGAACCAGACGTTGAAGATCGTCCAGACCAGCAACAGGGCGAAGACCGCAACGCACTTGATCAGCACCAGCCACCAAGGGTCGTTCATGATCATCTGAGTGTCGGGGGTCATGCCGCACCTCCTTCGGTCTCGTCCTCGGCACCGGCGACCCCAACCCGGACGGCAGCACCCGAGGTCAGGCCGAGTTCGCCCAGCGGCGTACCGGGGGCGTTGGTCGGCACCCAGACCACGTCGTCGGCCATCCCGGGGGTGACGGCGACCGGCAGGTCGAGCCAGCCAGCGTCGCCGCCGATGCTCACCCGGCCGCCGTCGGTGACCCGGAGGCGCTCGGCGTGGGCCGGGCTGATCCGAGCCACCACGGGACGGGCGGTGGCCAGCAGGGCGAGTTCATGGTCGTTGCCGCGGGAGCCGTCGATCAGTTCGCGCCAGGTCGACAGCACGCTCTCACCCTCGG
Source organism: uncultured Micropruina sp. (assembly GCA_964453585.1). Taxonomy (GTDB): domain Bacteria; phylum Actinomycetota; class Actinomycetes; order Propionibacteriales; family Propionibacteriaceae; genus Micropruina. Next base: position 2,412 of record CAYVOW010000048.1, on the reverse strand, counting down.
CGGCGAACTGTTCCGCGACGGGGGTCTGGCCGGCGACCGGCCGGTCGCCCTCCCAGACCCCGAGGGCGTCCAGATCGGCCAGCGCATCCTTCGCGGTCCGGAAACCGAGCGGCTTGCCGAGGGCGTCGGCCAGGGCGGCCAGCACCCGCAGGTCGGTCATCGGCGAGTTGTTCTGCTTGATCACCGTGGTGACCCGCCCGCGGCGGTGTTCCCAGTTGACGAAGGTGCCGGGACGCTCCTCGATCAGGGCGATCGGGAAGACCACGTCCGCCCGTTCGGTGACCTCGGAGATCCGCTGTTCCAGGCTGATCACGAAGCCGACCTTCTCCAGCCCGTTGCGGGCGGCGGCCGCGGAGGCGAAGTCGACCGGTTCGACGCCGGCCACCACCAGGGCCCTCAGCGTCCCGTTGGCGGCAGCGGTCAGTTGATCGGTGGCGCTCAGCCCCGGCTGGGTCGGTAGCGCGCTGGACTCCCAGGCGGCCTGCAGGTCCACCCGGGCGCCGGCCGAACCGACCGGACGTCCACCCGGCAGCAGCTCAGGCAGACAGCCCGCCTCGACCGCCCCGCGGTCGCCAGCGCGGCGCGGGACCCAGGCAAGCCGGGCGCCGCTGCGTCCGGCCAGGTCGGTCAGCGCGGCAAAGGTTCCCGGGGAGGTGGCCGCCCGCTCCCCGACCAGAATGACGGTGTCGGCGTCGACGTCCAGGCCGGCCACCGCTGCGGCTTCGGCCCCGGGACGAGTGACGATCAGCTCGGCGTCGAGCTTGGTCGATCCCGTGCTGGCGAAGGGGGCCAACGTGACCACCGTCAGCTTCTTCTTGCGGACCGCCTTGCGGAGCCGCAGGAACACGATCGGCGACTCGTCCTCGGGTTCGAAGCAAACCAGCACCACCGTGCGCGCCTGCTCCAGGTCGGCGTAGGTGACCCCCTCGCCGAGGGTCTTGCCGGCGACCGAGGCGGCCAGGAAATCCGCCTCGGCGGCAGAGGACGGCCGGGACCGGAAGTCGATGTTGTTGGTGCCCAGCACCGCCCGGGCGAACTTGGAGTAGGCGTAGGCGTCCTCAAGGGTGAGTCGACCACCGGTCAGCACGCCGACCGAGGAACCCGCCCGTTGCAGGCCGGCCACGGCGGCGTCGATCGCCTCCGGCCAGGAAGCGACCCGCAGGACTCCGTCTTCACGGATCAGCGGCCGGGTCAGCCGGTCGCCACCCCGGGCCGAGACGAACGCGAATCGTCCCTTGTCACAGGACCATTCCTCGTTGACCTCGGGGGCGTCACCGGCCAGCCGACGCTTCACCTGGAAGTGTCGGTGGTCGCTGCGCAACTGGCAGCCCGCCGCGCAGTGCTCGCAGGTGGTGGGGGTGCTGACCAGGTCGAAGGGCCGCGACTGGAAGCGATAGGCGACCGAGGTCAGCGCACCGACCGGGCAGATCTGGATGACGTTGCCGGAGAAGTAGGAGTCGTAGGGCTGTTCCTCATAGATCCCGACCTGCTGCAGCGCGCCACGCTCCACCAGCGCGATGAACGGGTCTCCGGAGATCTGCTCGGAGAACCGGGTGCAGCGAGCGCACATGATGCAGCGCTCGCGGTCGAGCAGGATCTCCGCCGAGATCGCCACCGGCTTGGGGAAGGTGCGCTTGACCCCCTCGTAACGCGACTCGCCTCGTCCGTTCGACATGGCCTGGTTCTGCAGCGGGCACTCACCGCCCTTGTCGCAGATCGGGCAGTCCAGCGGATGGTTGATCAGCAGAAACTCCAGCATCCCCCGCTGGGCCTTCTCGGCCACCGGCGAGGTCAACTGGGTGCTGATCCGCATTCCAGGGGCGACTTCCAGCGTGCAGGACGCCTGAGGCTTCGGCATGCCGCGCCCGTTGCCCATGTCGGGGACCTCGACCAGGCACTGCCGGCAGGCGCCAACCGGATCGAGCAGCGGGTGGTCGCAGAATCGCGGGATTGCAATCCCGATCATCTCCGCCGCCCGGATGGCCAGCGTGCCCTTGGGCACCTGGACCTCGGTTCCGTCGATGAAGACGCTGATCAGTTCGGGAACCGCGACCTCTGTGGGCTTGGTCTGGACGCTCACTGGTGACCTCCTCGTCCCGGGGCCGGGAACAGGGCGCTGCGCTCGTAGGGGAACAACTCCCAGGCCGGCGTCTTGTAGCCCTGCTCGAACTCGTCGCGGAAGTGACGCACCGCCGACGTGACGCAGGCAACCGCACCGTCGGCCAGCGCGCAGAAGGACCGGCCGCCGATGTCGTCACAGATGTCGAGCAGCTTGTCGACGTCGCCGGACACGGCCTTGCCGGCCTCGAACTTGGTCAGCAGTTGCACCAGCCACCAGTTCCCCTCGCGGCAGGGGGTGCACTTGCCGCAGGACTCGTGCTTGTAGAACTCGATCCAGCGCAGCGTGGTGCG
>CAYVOW010000047.1:0-19013 GCA_964453585.1 uncultured Micropruina sp. | reverse complement strand
GGTGCTCTGGTCGAGCGCGGCTACCGGGTCACCCAGGTGTCGTTGTCGGGGCGGACGGTCCGAGCCCTGCACCCCGGCGTGCACTGGACCGACCGGCTCGACCTGGCCGACAGCGAGCTGCTGGTCACCTGCCGCGGCGGCGACCGGCTGACCCCCGATACCCTTCACGGCGCCGGGCTGCCCGAGGCCCTGACCGTGCTCGACCTGGCCTTGGGCGGCGATCTGGACCCGGCCGCCCGGTCCCTCCCGGGCGTTCGCTACCTGAACCTTGACGACCTGATCGCGGACGCCGGATCGGACCGCACCGGCCTGGCCGAAGCCCGCGCGGTGGTCGAGGATGCGGTCGAGTCCTTCCTGGAGGCCGAGCGCGGCCGGGCCGCCGCTCCCGAGGTGGGAGCGATCCGCGGTCACGTCGAGCGGATCGTGGCCGCCGAGATCGATCGGGCCACCCGCAACCTCGATCCGAGCGCGGCCGAGACCGTGGCCCGGTCATTGCGGCGCGTGGCCGGCGCCTTGCTGCACACTCCTTCTGTGCGCGCAGCCGAACACGCCCGCCGCGGCGAACTGGACCACTATCGCCATGCTCTCCACACGGTGTTCGGGCCAGACCTGAGCGCCTGATGCTGCGGCTCGGCACCCGAGGCAGCCTGCTCGCCCGCACCCAGGCGGGGCTGGTGGCGGCCGAGATCCGGGAACGCCTGGGCGAGGACGTAGAACTGGTCACGATCCGCGCCGAGGGCGACGACACCTCGCTTCCCCTGCACTCCCAACCGCGGCCGGGCGCCTTCGTCGCCACCCTGCGCGACGCCCTGCTGGACGAATGGGTCGACCTGGTCGTCCACTCCTACAAGGACCTGCCCAGCGCGCCCGTCCCTGGGCTGGTGGTGGCGGCGACCCCCGAGCGGGACGACCCCCGCGACGTTTGGTGCTCCGCCGCCCGGTTGGCCGAGGCGCCCGCCGGTGCCACGGTCGGGACGTCGTCCCCTCGTCGGGCGGCCGCGCTGGTGCGGCTCAATCCAGGCGTGGTGCCGGTTCCGATCCGGGGCAACGTGGACACCCGGTTGGCCAAGCTGGCCGCCGGCGAGGTGGACGGCCTCGTCCTGGCTGCGGCGGGTTTGCACCGGCTGGGGCGCGGCGACGCCGTCACCGAGTACCTCGACCCGGAGACGTTCGTCCCGGCCCCGGCCCAGGGCGTCTTGGCGATCGAGTGCCGGGCCAGCTCACTGGCCGAGCGGCTGGTGGCCCTGAATCACGGCCCGACCGCGCTCACCACGGCCGCCGAGCGGGCGGTGCTGGCCGGGGTCGAAGCGGCCTGCACGACCGCGGTCGGCGCCTGGGCCGTGCTGGTCGGCGACGGCCTGCGTCTGGTCGCCGACCTCAGCGACCATCGAGGCGTCGACTACCGGAGGCTGGAGGTCGCCGCCACTGTCGCCACCGCGGACGAAGCCGTCCAGCTTGGCCTGGACGTCGCCGCGCGACTTCTGCGCGGCTGAATCAGGGGATTGGCTGATCGTCCTCGCGGGGTCCGAAGAAGCCGACGCGGGCGAGCTGTTCAGGCGTCGCCCGTGGGAAGAGAGCCGCGAGCTGACGCTGTGAACGCCGCGAGAACGCGGCCCGGAAGAGCTCATAGTCGGACGCATCGTCCAGCGGCACCGCGGCCGCCAACCGAGGCCTCATCGCCTCCACGATGGCCGCCCAGGTGGCGCGATCGGGCGCTTCTCGATTCAGCGCTTCGTGCAGGTCGGCCAGGTGAACGGCCCGATCCCAGACGATCGCTGGCGCGGCCTGATCGCGGACGGCCTCCGTCAGGGCCGCCTGGGTTGCGCGGAGTTCGGCGATCAGCTCCGCGACTGGGACGCCGGCCCGCTCGGCCACGTGGCGGCTCGTCCACGCCGTCGAGGGGGCGCCATCCATCCGCCCGGTGACCGCGTCGGTCGAGCCGCCGGCCTGATGGGCCAGCACATCGTGGACGCTCCACTCCGGAGTGGCTGCCACCATGGTGGCCAAAGCAGCCTCGTCCAAGTCGCGTGCCAGCGCTGCCAGGGCGTCCACGCAGGCATCATGAACCACGCCCCAATCCGTCATGGATGGACCCTAACCACGATGGGAAGATGGACGCATGGCCCCCACCACGAGCAATCGGCGATGTTCGCGATGAGCGATCAGCTCTTTGCCCGAGCCCGGGCGGTGATGCCGGGCGGGGTGTCGTCGCCGGTGAGGGCCTTCGGGGCCGTCGGCGGAACGCCGCGGTTCGTGGCCCGCGCGCACGGGTCGACGATCGTCGATGTCGAGGGACGCGAGTACGTCGACCTGGTCGGCGGCTGGGGTCCGATGATCCTCGGCCACGCGCACCCTGACGTGGTCGCCGCCGTCGCGCGGGCGGTGGCGGATTCGCCCTCGTTCGGCGCCCCCTCACTGCCCGAGTTGGAGTTGGCCGAGGAGATCGTTCGCCGGGTGCCCCCGGTGGAGCGGGTCCGGTTCACCTCGTCCGGCACCGAGGCGGTGATGACCGCGATCCGGCTGGCCCGCGGGGTCACCGGGCGGCGGGTGATCGTCAAGTTCGCCGGCTGCTATCACGGCCACGGCGACGCCTTCCTGGTGGCGGCCGGGTCGGGGGTGGCCACCCTGGGCCTGCCGGACTCCCCGGGGGTGACTCCCACCACCGCTGCCGAGACGGTCGTCCTGCCCTACGGACGGCTGGACCTGGCCGAGGCCCTGTTCGATCAGCGCGGCGCCGAGATCGCGGCCCTGGTCACCGAGGCGGTGCCGGCCAACATGGGGGTGATCGTCCCGCCGCCGGGTTTCAACGGAGCCCTGGCCGCACTGTGCCGCCGTCACGGCGCCCTGTTCGTCCTGGACGAGGTGATGACCGGGTTCCGGGTGTCGGCGTCCGGTCGCTGGGGGGTGGAGGGCGCCGCGGAGGGGTGGGCGCCGGACCTCTTCACCTTCGGCAAGGTGATCGGCGGCGGGCTGCCGCTGGCCGCGCTGGCCGGGCGCGCGGAGGTCATGGATCAGTTGGCCCCGGCCGGCCCGATTTACCAGGCCGGCACCCTGTCGGGGAATCCGGCCGCCTCGGCCGCTGGCCTGGCCACTCTGCGGCTCCTCGATGACACCTCATACGCCGCGCTGAACGCCCGGGCCGCCCAGGTGGCGACCCTGGTTTCGGAAGCGCTCGCCGCGGCGGGCGTCCCGCACCGGGTGAACGCCGCGGGCAACCTGTTCAGCGTCTTCTTCACCGAAGCGCCGGTCACCGATTACGACTCGGCCCGCACCCAGGACACTGCGGCCTTCGCCCGCTTCTTCCACACACTGCTCGACGCCGGAGTGTGGTTGCCGCCCAGTGCCTACGAGGCGTGGTTCGTGTCCACCGCCCATTCGGATGCCGACCTCGATCGACTCGCGGCCGCGCTCCCGGCCGCGGCAAGGGCAGCCCGCACGACAGCGTGAAGGATCTTTCGTGGTAGTCGACGAAAGATCCAACATCTTCTCGGCTACCCTCGCCGCGTGGCGCCCTCCAACCGTCCGGTTGGCCGCTGCTGGACGGCCCCGCGCGCTGGCGGCTGGGCGAAGTAACCGTCCCCTGGACGGTGCTGGCCCGGGCCACCTGAACGCGCGGTCGCGTCGCTACACTCCGAGCGTGAGGAGCTTGGAGTGGTGGCCTGCCCACGTCATCTGGTGGCACTGCTACCCGCTCGGCTTCGTCAACGCCGAGGACACCTCGGTCCACGACGTCCGGCACCGACTCGGCCAGCTCACCAACTGGCTGGACTACCTGATCGACCTGGGCTGCAACGGCATGCTGCTGAACCCGATCTTCGCCTCGATCACCCACGGCTACGACACCATGGACCACTTCGCGATCGACCCGCGTCTGGGGGACGACTCCGACTTCGGCGAGCTGATGTGGAAGGCCAAGGAGCGGGGCATCCGGATCCTGCTCGACGGCGTCTTCAACCACTTGGCCCGTGAACACCCGCTGGTGCAGCGCGCCCTGGCCGCCGGCCCTCGCACCGAGGACGGCGACTGGCTGCGCTGGGTGGACGGCCATCCGCGGGTCTTCGAGGGGCATCAGCCGCTAGTGGAGCTGAACCTCCACCACCCGCCGGTGGCGGCCTTCGTCGCCGACATCATGTGCCACTGGCTCGGCCGCGGCATCGACGGCTGGCGGCTCGATGCCGCCTACGCTCCCGGGGCGGACGCGTGGGCGCCGATCGTCGCCCAGGTGAAGGAGCGCTACCCGGACTGCTGGCTGCTCGGCGAGGTGATCCACGGCGACTACGCCGAGTTCGTGGAGGCGTCGGGACTCGACTCGATCACCCAGTACGAGTTGTGGCACGCGATCTGGGAGTCGCTCAACCATCGCAACTTCTTCTCCCTCGACTGGACGCTGGGCCGGCATCGCCGCTTCTGCGAGGTATTCCGCCCGCAAACCTTCGTGTCGAACCACGATGTGACGCGGGTCGCCAGCAAGTTGGACGATCAACGGCACGTCGACCACGCCGCCGTCCTGCTCACCCTCCTCCCGGGCATCCCGTCGATCTACGCCGGCGACGAACAGCGCTTCACCGGGGTCAAGTACGACGCCCCGGGCGGCGACGACGCGGTCCGCCCGCCCTTCCCGCAGACCCCCGATGGCCTGTTGCCCTGGGGAGCGGACACCTTCGAGCTGTACCAGCGGCTGCTTGGCCTGCGCCGCCAGCACCCCTGGTTGGTCGACGGGGTGGTCACCACCAAGGACCTCACAAACCAGACCGTGGTGGTGGTCGTCGAGGGTCCCGACGAGGTGTTCGAACTCGCCCTGAACGTCTCGGACGGCACGGTGCCGCTGCCCGAGGGCGAGATCGTGATGGCGTCCGCCGGCAGCGTCGAGGACGTCCAGCCGCACGGCTGGGCGATCGGGATCAGCCCTCGATGACCGGTCTGGTCACCAGCGTCAACCTGGGTCGACCGCACCCGGACGCCTGGAAGCCGTACCAGCGGACCGGCATCGACAAGCAGCCGGTCGACCAGATCTCCGTCTTCGATCCGGGCCCCAAGCGGGTTCAGGACGGCGCCGGGGTCAGCGGCGTCAACGGTGACTTCGTCGGGGCCGGACGCCACCACGGCGGCTCCACCCAGGCGGTGTACGCCTGCGCCCTGGAGGACCTCGCCCACCTCGGCGCCCTGGTCGGACGCGACTTCGGGCCGGGCGCCTTCGGGGAGAACCTGAGCACCACCGGCGTGGACGTCACCGGCGCCCTGCTCGGCGAGCGGTGGCGGGTCGGCACCGCCGAGTTGGTGGTGACTGCCGCCCGGATCCCTTGCAACACGTTCCGCGCCTTCATCGCCGAGCGGGGTTGGTTGAAGACGTTCACCCGCGAGGCCCGGCCGGGCGCCTACCTCGGGGTGGTCTCCCCGGGCGTGATTCGTCCCGGGGATCGGGTGGAGGTGGTCTTCCGTCCCGACCACGAGGTCACGGTCGGGCTGCTGTTCCGGTCGCAAACGCTGGAGCGCGAGTTGGCCCCGCGGGTGCTGGCGGCGCGGGAGTACCTGGAGCCCGAAGCGGTGACGCTGGCCGAATCGCGGCAGGTGTTCACGATCGGCTGATCTTCGCCGATGGGCTGACCTGCGCTGTCCCTCGGCTGACCTGTTGCCTTCCCCCTCGGCTGACCTCGCTGTGCTTCCCTCGGCCGGCCTCCGCGCGTCCCGATCTCTGAATTCACCGGGGCTCCGTTCCCGGACGCCGCTCAGGATGCGACGATCCGGGTCACCACCAGCGCCCGGACGCCCTGCAGCGTGGGTGTGAGGACCAGCGTCGCCGCCCGCCGACCAGCCGGACGCAGCCGCCGTCGCAACTCGGCCGGGTCGACGTCCACCCCGCGCTTCTTGATCTCTAGGATGCCGATGTCGTGATCCCGCACCCAGGCGCGCAGCGCCTTCTCCCCGGCGTCGCGAACCTCCAGGACGTGGCAGGCGGTCGCCCAGACGGTCACCAGGTGGTGATCCGCGACCAGGTAGGCGACATGGTCGGCGAGCGGTCGGGCGCCGAGTTGGTCGGCCAACTCAGGAACGGCCCCGGCCCGAATCACGGCTGGATCGGGTTCGTAGAGGATCTGTCCCGCGGCTGGTGGCACCGGGTACGGCAAGCTCTGCCGCGCCGCTGCGGCCACCATCTCTCGGCCGGGAAGGCGAAGCGCGCGCCTCGCCCCCGGATCCGACCCCGAGCCCGCCCAGACCGACGCCTCGACCAGGTCGCCCCGGTCACTCACCCAGTTCACCTCAGCGTGATCGGGCAGGAGCGCGTGCGGCACCCCCGGGCCGAGTTTCAGGCAGGCCGGACGTTGCCCGTCCAGCAGGCCGGCGACGAAGTCCCAGGGAGGGGTGAGGTCCTCCACCCGCCAGCTGCGGCCTCGGCTCGTCCGGCGGGCCGGATCGCAGAACACCGCGGTGCCCGCCCCGGCCAACGACGGCCACAGCTTGACCGCGTCGCCGACCACCACCTCGGCGCGGCCCCGCAGGTTCGCCGCCGCCAGCGCGGCCGTCACCGGGTCGCGCTCCACGGCCACCACCTCCAGCCCGGCGTCGGCCAGCGCCCGGGCGTCCACGCCAAGGCCGCAGCCCAGGTCAACCACCCGGCGGACTCCAACCTCCGCGAACCGCTGGGCCCGCCACGCCGCAACAACGGGCCGGGTGGCCTGTTCGAGGCCGTCCGCGGTCAGCAGCCACTGGTCCGGATCTGGGAGCTTCGTCGCCGCCCTGCGGCGCAGCGACGCCTGGGCCAGCACCGCGGCGGCCCGATCGGCAGGCCAGCGGCGGCGCAGGCGCTGGGCGGCGGCCAACGATCCGGGATCGGGCTCGCCAGCGGCCTCGGCCAGCGCCTCGGCTGCCTCCGCCGAGCCGAGCCAGCGCGCCGTCTCCAGATCCATGCCCGCACGGTAGTGGCCCACCCCGCGCGGCGGAGAGCCGGTCGGGGCCGAGTCTCTAAGATGCCCCCATGAAGATTCTCTCCGGCGTTGTGGTGACCCTCGGTGTGCTCGTCCTGCTGGCCGGGGCTGGCGTGATGGGCTGGGGGTGCTGGACGGCCTACTGGCACTACGCGACCCTGTCCACCGGCCGGAGCGCCGAGTTCAGCAACCCGATCCCGATGCTGCTCGGCGCGGGCGCGCTGCTCGCCCTCGGCGGCTTCTGCGCCGGGCTCGGCCTGGGCATGCCGCGTCGGGCCGCCGAGGCCACCCCGGTCGCCCCCAATCCCGGGTCGACCGTCTGAACCAGTGACGGACCTAGCTCAGGCGCTGACCGAGCGTCCGGTCGTCCTGGACGGCGGGCTGTCCACCCAGTTGGAGGCCCGCGGGCACGACCTCTCCGACAGCCTGTGGTCGGCCCGGCTGCTGTTGACCGACCCCGACGAGGTCGCCGCCGCGCACGCCGACTTCTTCGCCGCCGGCGCTGAGGTGGCGATCACCGCTTCTTACCAGGTCAGCCGCGATGGATTCCTGCGGGCCGGGTTGACGTCAGCGGATGCTGATTTGGCGCTGCGCCGGAGCGTCGAACTGGCCCGCCGAGCGGCCGCGGAGGCTGGCGGTGAACGCTGGGTGGCCGCCTCGATCGGACCCTACGGAGCCACCCTGGCCGACGGGTCCGAGTACACCGGCGACTACGACCTCGATCTGGCCGGGCTGCGCGCCTGGCATCGGCCACGCCTGGAGGCGTTGATCGAGGCCGGACCGGACCTGCTGGCCTGCGAGACCATCCCGTCCGCGGTTGAGGCCGAGGCGCTGATCACCGAACTGGCCGACCTCGGATTCCCGGCCTGGCTGTCGCTGACCGTCGCCGACGGCCGGACCCGTCGCGGGGACGACCTCGCCGAGGCGTTCGCCCTGGCCGGCGGCGTACCGAACCTGATCGCGGTCGGCGCCAACTGCTGCCGTCCGGACGAGGTGGCTGCGGTGGTGGAGGCGGCTGGGCCGACCGGGTTGCCGGTGGTCTTCTACCCCAACTCCGGGGAAACCTGGGATGCCGCCGGTCGCCGTTGGACCGGGGCGGCCACGATTGGCGGCTCAGCCGACGCCTGGGTCGCGGCCGGCGTCCGATTGCTCGGCGGCTGTTGCCGGGTTACCCCGGCCCAGATCAGCGCCCTCGCCGCCGCCGTTCGCTGAGGCGCCCGTCCTCGTCCACCCCCGCGGGCACCCGGACCACCCCGCCCCCCACCGGGCCAACTCCCGACGTTGCCCACCTCCCGTGCAGGACCCGCCGCCCACACCGGCGTGTCCCGTCCCTTAGGTGGGCACCGTGCCTCCACCAGGGCCATACTTCCGCACCCGCTGGCTCCCAGGTCGGGCGGCCGCGACCTGAGAGCCCCGCCAAAATCTCGGTCGGAGAGGGGTCCGGCGCCCCCAGGGTAGATGCGAGCCCCCAGACACCGAGATTTGTGCGGCACCAGGGCGCGCCCGCCGTCCACACCGGCGTGTCCCGGTCCTTAGGTGGGCGCCGTGCCTCCACGAGGGCGAAACTCCCACCCCCGACGTTGCCCACCTCACGTGCAGGACACGCCGCCCACACCGGCGTGTCCCGCCCCTTAGGTGGGCGAGGTGCGTCCAGGAGGGCAAGAAGCCCGCTCGATGACGAACGCGTTACCGAGATAAGACGGCCCAGAACGGGCCAAACCCGCCGCCGATAATGGCGGCATGCCCAAATCCAGCGTCCACGCGGCGATCAACCTGCGCCTGGCGTTGGCCGGCCTGCCCATTTCCAAGGAGGCCCAGGGGACCTTCGGCGCCCTGCTGGTCGAGCCGGTGCTCGCCCGGCAGCGCGAGCTGAACCGCCGCCTCGCCGAGCGCCTGCCCGCCTGCGACCTGCGAATCCAGAACTTCCTGGACGCCTACCTGGCGGACTGCTCGATCCAGCCGAGCCTGCCCCACCGCACCCTGGTCCTTGACCAGCCGGGCCTGGCCCGGGCGCTGTCCCTGCCGGCGACCGGTGACTCGTTCACTTCGCCGCTGTTGAGCAGCTACCGGCTCCTCAACGGCGTCCTGCACAATCCGGCCAAGGATCGCCGGACGACCGCGGGCGTCTTCCACGTCGCCGAGGGCGGGCTGCCGATCCCGGACGACAAGCTGGCCGTCCCGACCGAGACCTTCGCCCGGTTGCTGGAGGCCGCCCTGCATCCGCCGGCTGACGCGATGAAGCTGCCCTACGCCAGCGACTCCGGCCAGGACGCGCACTGCTTCGTGTCGCTGCTGCTGCGGCCGCTGGTGGTGCCTGAGGTCCCCGGGTACTGCGCGGAGAGGCGGATGGAGACCCGGTTCATCGTCCCCGGTGGGCTGGTCGCCAACCTCGACTTCGTCGAGTCCATCTTCGGCAACGGCGGCGACCCGTACCTGCCCGAGAACGACGCCTCGCTGGCCCCCGAGCACTGGACCGGCACCACCGGTTGCGTGATCCTGGCGCCGCACCTGACCTCGCTGACCAAGCGCGACCTCGGTCTGCCCCCCGTCGATCAGGCCACCGAGCGGCAGCGCCGCGACGGCATGTGCTGGACGACCCCGGACGAGCCGTACAACGGCGGCCAGGCATTCAAGGTCTGCGCCCGCGACGAGCGCGGGGTGATGGTGACCCTGATCGCCGACAACTACTTCGGGTACTGCAAGAAGGAGGTCAAGACCCAGATCTCCTACTCGGCGAACCTGTTCGGCAACGTCGAGGAGGAGCACTCCGGTGGGGCCGCCGCCTACCCGTCCTACAACCTAGGGCAGGAGTTCACCGACACCTTCGACTTCGGCCCGGGCTACTCCCTGGAGGCCGTGCTGGAGCGCGACCCAGGTCGATTCGATCCTCAGCCCGAGGGACACGCGCTGGTGACCGGCCAGCCGCATCTCGTCCTGGTCCCCTGGCAGACCACCTACAGCCTGCGCACCCAGACGGCGGCCTGGACGAACGCGGACGGCAGTCGCTCGACGATTCCGCTGCGCGCCGACAAGACCTACCTTGGGCCCTCTGGCTACGTCGTCCGGATGCGTCAGGTGCCCGCCGACCGCAGCCAGTGGACGCTGGTCGGGACGATCGGCCGGGCCACCGTCTGCCACAAGCCGAGCACCGTGTCCGGCGGCGGCAAGTCGGAGATCTCGAAGGCGATCTCGGACGCGTTCGTGTTCGGCAACTCCTACTCCCCCGACTACGAGCAAGACCTCAAGGCCGTCCAGGAGATCCTGGACGCCGACTTCTCCCAGCGCTTCGGCGACCCGAGCCGGAACCGGGTCGATTTCCGCCCGGTGCTGTCCGACCAGCGCAGCATCGGCAGCGTGATCAAACTCCTGACGCCCTCCCTGGAGTACACCGACTCCTACAACGCCTGGCTGGAGGAGATCCCGCAGCACATCAAGGAACTGGTGTTCGTCATCAAGCGGTTCTACCGCCCCGAGTGGGGACCGAACTGGCGCGAGCACTTCACCGTCGGCCGGATCAACGGACGGCTCGGCAACGCGCTGCGACTCGACGGCGACAAGATCATGGTCAACATGCTCCGGGTCGGCTTCGAGGCTGACGGCGCCTGGCGGCTGTTTGGGCTCCGGCACGACTTCAACCCGGCCGCCAAGGTGCAGACCGAGGACGACATCACCGCCAGCGTCGTGGTGCCGGGGGCGGGCGCCGAGGTGTCGCGCAAGGTGGTGGAGAACTGCGAGCAGTTGCTCTTCCAGCGTCCCGACGACGCGATCCATCGCGGTTACGACAGCCAGGCCGAGGCCGACATCGCGGCGCCGGACACGTTCTTGTCGAACTTCGAGCCGCTCACCCGCGAGCAGGCCAAGGAGATGCACGACAACGCGATCGGCTTCTCGGCGTTCACCGCGCCGATGCGGCAGCTGATCGAAACAGCGGCGGACACCACCAAGGCGTCCCCGGGCTACTTCGTGTCCTCGGCCAACCCGCGGCTGGTCGACGGAAAACCGTCGAAGAATCCGCGCTACCTGCAGCAGCGGCCGGACCTGGTCAACGCCGAAGGGACGGCCACGGCGGCCCTGGCAGCCCGCCTCTACCGGAAGCTGCCGGCCGACGCGGCGCTCGTCCAGCCGGTCGACCTGGTGGCCGCCGGACGCCGCAACAACCCGCCCGAGGACGGCGTGCGGCCGCTCTGCTCGTACAACCCGCTGCACTACATGGAACTGCCCGAGTTGTTCATGGAGTTCATCTCCTCGATGACCGGGAAGTCGCCGTCGACCACCGGCGCCGGGTCGGAGGGAGCCCTCACCAAGGGGCCGTTCAACGCCCTGCCGGCGATCATCGACCTCAACGCCGCGCTGCTCTCCTACGTGCTGACCGGCTATGACGGCTGGGTGTCCTGCGCCGGGTTCATCGGGCCGCGGGTCCGGGTGGACCACGACGTCAGCCTGTTGGTGCCCGAGGTGTTCAGCCGGATGACCCCGGTCGAGCGGGACGCGACGGCCCTGATCGAGCAGGGGATGCTGGAGCGGCTGGCCGACTTCGAGCACGATGGCAAGCAGGTGCTGGCCAGCCGGCTGGGTTACCGGATGACCCGAAAGTTCGCGATCACCTACTTCGGCCGGATCTTCATGCACCCGCACGCGGTGTTCACTCCGGAGATGCTGCAGCCCGAACTTCAGGATCTCGACGTGTTCGCCGACAGTGTCGACAACATCGTCTCCACCCACCAGCGAGTGGCCCAGTCCTACTTCGACGACGAGACGATCGAGTTGGCCTGCCCGCCGCTGCGGGCGCTGCTGGAGATCATGGCCTTCGGCCTCACCGCCGACGGCCACGACCTCGATTCCGCCGAGGTTCGGGGCTTGTTCACCCGGGAGGCGGTGCTGGCCAGCGACTGGTACGCCGCCCGGCTGGACGCCAAGCAGGCGCAGGACGTCCGGCTGGCCGCGCTGGGGGTGGAGAACCTGAACCGGTTCATCACCACCGACGGCAACGACGAGCCCGTCCAGCGGCTCGGGCTTCGCGAGCGGCTGGCCGAGGCAGAGCAGGAGTTGGCGACGGTCGGCGGCGCTGAGTACCGCGCGTCCCTGGTCGGGACGCTCGGCCGTCAGCCACTCTGACCCAGGTGGCCCGCCGGTTGACACCCGAGTTGGGCCGAAATCGACGTTAAACGCGTCCCCAGGGCGCGATCGGGGGCTGTAAACCAGCGGCCCACCGGGTCAGCGGTGGAACGTCCAGCCGGTGGGGCGGCCGTCGAGGTAGGGCAACACCCCGTGAAACGGGCGCGGGTCGTCGTCGAAGACCAGCGGCAAGAAGTGCCGATCGCCCTCCCACATCGGCAGGTCGGCGAGGTCGCCCACCGGCACCCAGCGCAGCGGTCCGTCCTCGTTGCACTCCGGCGGCGTCCCCTGGAACGCGTCGACCACGAAGACGAAGCCGAACCAGTCCTCACCGCCCGCCCCGAATCCGGGCCACGACACCGTTCCCCGTAGTCGTTGGGCGGTGACGACCAGCCCGGCCTCCTCGAACAGTTCCCGATGCAGGCAGCCGACCACATCCTCGCCGGGCTCCAACTTGCCGCCGAGGCCGTTGTACTTGCCCTGGTGCTGATCGCCGTCGCGGCTGCGCAGCACCATCAGGACGCGCTCGCCGGAGGGGTCCAGCACGTAGCCGAGGACGCCGACGATCGGGGTGAACATCAGACCAGCACGGTGGAAACGGGGAGCCCCGAGTTCGCGCCGATATCGAGGGCGGACGGGCGCAGGCCGCGGCTGACCACCTCGGAGCCGAGCACCGCCATCATCGCGCCGTTGTCGGTGCACAGCGCCGGACGCGGCCGCCGCAGCGTGATCCCGCGGGCCGCCGTGCGCTCCTCCAGCAACGCCCGCAGCCGTGAGTTGGCCGCGACGCCGCCGCCGATCAGCAGGTTGTCGACCCCGAAGTGCTCGCAGGCGTCAACCGCCTTGGCGGTGAGGACATCGCAGACCGCCTCCTGGAAGGAGGCCGCCACGTCCGCGACCGGGACGTCCAGGCCGTCGCGGTGCCGGGTCTCCACCCACCGGGAGACGGCGGTCTTCAATCCGGAGAAGGAGTAGTCGAAACGGTGCTTGACCAGGTCTTTCGGCGCGGTCAGGCCGCGCGGGAAGGCGATGGCCCGGGGGTCACCGTCGGCGGCGGCCCGATCGATCACCGGGCCTCCGGGATAGGCCAGGCCCAGCACCCGGGCCACCTTGTCGTAGGCCTCGCCGGCGGCGTCGTCGATGGTGGACCCGACCTCGGTGATGCCGGCGGTGATGTCGTTCACCAGCAGCAGGGAGGTGTGGCCACCGGACACCAGCAGCGCCGCGGTCGGCTCCGGCAGCGGGCCGTGGTCGAGCAGGTCAACGGCGACGTGGCCAACCAGGTGGTTCAACCCGTAGAGCGGCTTGTTGAGGACGGCGGCAAGAGTCTTGGCAGCGGCCAGGCCGACCACCAGCGCCCCCATCAGCCCGGGGCCGGCGGTGACGGCGATCCCGTCCACCTCGCTCAGGTCGACATCCGCGGTCGCCAACGCCCGGTCCAGGGCCGGCCGCATGGCTTCCAGGTGGGCGCGCGCGGCGACCTCCGGGACGACCCCGCCGAAGCGGACGTGCTGCTCCACCGAGGACGCCACCTCGTTGGCCAGCAGTTCGTGGCCGCGGACGATGCCGACGCCGGTCTCGTCGCAGGACGACTCGATCCCGAGGATCAGCGGGCCGCTCATGCTACCCCCTCCAGGTTTCGCTCCATCACGACCGCGTCCCGTCCCGGGCCGTAGTAGTCGCGTCGCGACGCGATCGCGGCAAAGCCCAAGCCCTGATAGAGGGCAAGCGCAGCCAGATTGTCGGTCTCGACCTCCAGCAGCATCCGCTGCGCCCCGTGGGCCGTGGCCCAGGCCAGCCCCTCGGCGACCAGCACGCTGGCCAGCCCGCGGCGGCGGGCCACCGGATGC
Organism: uncultured Micropruina sp.; assembly: GCA_964453585.1. Classification (GTDB taxonomy): domain Bacteria; phylum Actinomycetota; class Actinomycetes; order Propionibacteriales; family Propionibacteriaceae; genus Micropruina. The sequence goes on along the minus strand of CAYVOW010000047.1, from coordinate 5,125 downwards.
ACCAGCACCCGGTGCAGGTCGGCGGTGTCCGCGATCACCTGGAAAGTGGCCGCAGCGTCCAGGTCGCCGTGATCGTCGGTGTGGACCAGGACCAGGCGGTCGGCCCCTCCCAGTTCGCCGACCCAGGAGTCCCGACCCCACTGGCTGGACGGGTCGAACGCGGCCCGCTCGACGTCCAGCACCGCCGGCAGGTCGACGGGCAGTGCTGGCCGGAACCCCATCACCGCCTCCCCAAGGACACCCGCGGCTGCAGCAGCGTCGACTTGCGGCGGGTCGGCACCTCGGCGTCCGGACGGCGCAGGTAGAGCGGGCTCAGGCCGACCTCCGGGAACTCGGCCCCGACCTCGGCCAGCAACCCGGCGTCCAGCGGAGTGGACGCTCCCCCGACCAGCGCCGCACCGGGACCCACCCGGGGCAACTCCGGCAGGGCGTCGGGCGCGGTCACGAAGGGGCCGTCCAGCCGCCGTCCGTCTGCGGCGTAGCGGGCCCAGTAGACCTCCTTGCGCCGGGCGTCGCAGACCGCCAGGAACTCGCCGGCAGCCGGTGCCTCCCGGACGTGCTGGCGGGCGGCCAGATCGAGCGAGCACACCCCGCGCAACCGCGCGCCGGTGCTGGCGGCCAGGATCTCGGCCGTGACCACCCCCACTCGAAGGCCGGTGAAAGGGCCCGGGCCGACCCCCACGATCACGTCGGTGACCTCGCTCAGCGCTACTCCCGCCCGGTCGGCCACCGACACCAGCAGCGGCATCAGGCGCTCGGCGTGAGCCCTGGGATCGGCGTCGAAGTCGCTGAACGACTGCGCTTGGCCGCCATCACCCCGAAGCACCAGCCCGACCCGGACATCGGTGGAGGTGTCGATCGCCACGGTCACGGTCATCGGAGGGCCTCCTCCAGGTCAATCCCCTGCCACCGCTCACCGACGCCGGTGACCGACACCACCCGGGTCTCGTCCTCGGGGTCGAGGGTGCGGCGAATGTCGATCTCCAGCCGATCGTCGGCCAATCCCTCGGCGATCCCGGTCCCCCACTCGATCAGGGTGACGTGGTCGGCCAGGGACGCCTCCAGGTCGAGGTCCTCGAGTTCGTCGAAGCTGCCCAGCCGGTAGGCGTCCACGTGCACCAGGCCGGGACGCCTACCGCGCGGCGGATGGACCCTCGACAGCACGAAGGTGGGCGAGATGATGGGCCCGGCGACGTCCAGCCCGGCGCCGACGCCTTGGGTGAGGGTGGTCTTCCCCGCCCCCAGATTGCCGGAGGCGATGATCACGTCGCCGGGACGAAGCAGCGCGGCCACCGATTGACCCAGCGCCCGCATCGCCTCCGAGGTCGGCACCTCGATCACCGTCGGCAGCGCTCGGCGCAACACCCAGCTGTTCTCGTGGTCACCGGTGTGGACGAACCCGTGGCCCTGCCACCACTGCCGGATCTCGGGAAACTCGCGGCGGACGAAGAGCGCCGCCTCGCGGACGCCCTCAACGGCCAGCAGGTCCAGGGTGATCTGCACCATCGCCGGGGCGATCCCCAGTCCCTGGGCCGAGGGCAGCACCGACACCCGCTCCAGCAGAGCAGGGTAGGGAGCCACCGCGCCGGCGGGTAACTGACCGCCCGAGAAGTCGATCATGATCGTGCCGACGATCTCGCCGTCGATCTCGGCGATCACCGCTTCGCCTTCGGTGATGGTGGCGGCGATGGTCTCGTCCGACTCCAACAGGGCCGTGGGCGGCGGCTCGACCGGGCGGCGGGCCGCGAACGCCGCGTGCACCACGGTGACCAGGCCGGACGCGTCCTCGGGGACCGCCAACCGGAGGACCAGGTCGCGGCCGTCAGGAAGAGGCGTGACGGCAAGCGGCAACACCGCCCGGGACTGATCCGGGGCGGTGGCGGGAGACAGGTGCGTGGACAACCCGCTCATTCTAGGGCTTCGGACTCGGGGACCTGACCGCGGGCGTCGGCGCTCGTGGAACTCTGACAGCGCTGAAGACCGGGCCGCACGCTCAGCCGAGCGTGGGCCGCCGCCTTCAGCGCTGTCAGAGTTCCATTTCTTGACGACCCGGGACGCGACGATGCCCCCGGCCGGTCGGCCGGGGGCATCGTCGGTGAATCAGTTGGCTTGGCGATCGGCGACCGCGGCCAGAACATCGGCATACAACGGATGCTCTGGTTCGAGGCCCATCACCTGCGCGACCACGTCCTCGGCCGACAACTCGGCCAGCAGCCGTTGCAGTTCGACCGCTTCGGGGTCCTCCACCGCATCGAACCGAAGTCCGGCGGCGATGGTCTCCAGCAGGGCGTCGCGCGGCATGCCGCGCTCGGCCAACTGGGAGGCCGGCGAGATGAACCGCTCGTTGCGGCTCAGCTTGCGCAGCGGCGCCCGGCCCACCCGCAACGGGGTGTCGGGAAGGTGCGGGTTGGCGAACCGCTTGAGGATCTTCTTCACGTAGGCCGCCTGTACCTCCTCGTCGATCCCGTGCTTGGCCACGATCAGCGACTTGGTGTCGTCCAGCGCCGCGGCAACCTTGGCCGCAATCGCCGGATCGGCCAGGGCGTCGGCGATCGACGCCGAGCCCTCCTGATAGCCGAACCAGGCCGCGGTGGCGTGGCCGGTGTTGACCGTGAACAGCTTCCGCTCGATGTAGGGCTCGAGGTCCTCCACCCAGGTGGCTCCCGGGATGTTCGGGACGTTGCCCTCGAACGGCGGCGTCTCGATGGCCCATTCGAAGTAGTTCTCCACCGTCACGTCCAGACCCGCGTCGGGCGCCTGGTTCGGGACGATCCGGTCGACCGCCGTGTTGGCGAACAGCGCCTTGGCGGCCAGGTCATGACCGGAGTACTGCTTCTCGATCTCGGCCTTGAGGATGTCGGTGGCGTTGATCGCGTTCTCGCAGGCCATCACCGCCAGCCTCGGCGCGCCGGCCGAGCGCTGGGCGATGCCGGCCGCGATCACCGGGGCGACGAAGCGCAGGATGTGCGCTCCGACCGCCGTGGTGACGACGTCCGCCGCAGCGATCGCCGCCTCCACCGCAGCCGTTTCCGAGGCGGAGTTGAGGGCGGAGTACCCGCGGACCACAGTGGTCCGCGGGTCGTCTCCGACCTCGTGCACGGAGTAGGACTCACTGTTCTTGAGTCCTTCGATGAGGGCGTCAGCGACGTCGGCGAACGTCACCTGGTAGCCGGCGTTGCTCAGCAGCAGACCGACGAACCCGCGTCCGATGTTGCCCGCACCGAAGTGCACTGCCTCCATCTCAGCCGTTGACCTTCCCGAACGCTCCGGCGATCTCGGACGCCGAAGTCGCGGCCTCCAGGCCGGCGATCTTCTCCTCGTCCAGGAACACCTCGGCGATCTTGCCCAGCAGGTCGAGATGGTCGTTGCCCGCGCCGGCGATGCCGATCACGAACTTGACCGGGTTGCCGTTCCAGTCGATCCCGTTGGGGTAGCGGACGACCGAGATGGCCGACTTGGAGATCATCGACTTGGCCTCGTTGGTGCCGTGCGGGATCGCCAGCAGGTTGCCCATGTAGGTGGACACCGAACGCTCACGATCATGCATGGACGCCACGTAACCCGCGTCGACCGAACCGGTGGCGACGAGCAGCTCGCCGGCCTCGGTGATCGCCTCGTCACGGGTGGTCGCCTTGCCGTTGATGACGATGGACTTGGTCTTCAGGACCGAGTCCTCGTCCTCGTCGGCAGCCGGAGCGGCAGCAGCGGCGGCGACCGGAGCAGCAGCCGCGGCAGCCACGGGGGCGGCGGCGGCGACGGGGGCAGCCGCCGGGGCGGCGGCGGCGACGGGGGCAGCCGCCGGGGCCGCGGGGGCTACCGGCGCGGCGGCGTCACCATTTGGGGCTTCATCCGTGTTGGTCTGACGGATCAGTTCGACGACCTCGTCGTACTTCGGGGACGCCATGAAGTTGTCCACCGAGACGTGAATGGCCGACGGGGTGCCTTGCTTGGCGCGCGGGGTGAGGTCCTGGTGGCTGACCACCAGGTCGAAGGTGTCGGTCAGGTTCGAGATGGCCTTGTTGACCACCGTCACGTTACCGAAACCGGCCGCCTGGATCTTCTTGCGGAGCACCGAGGCGCCCATGGCCGAGGAACCCATGCCCGCGTCGCACGCGAACACGATGTTCTTGATCGGGCCGTGGCCGGCCGCGGCGGTGGCCAGCGAAGCGGCCCCCGCACCGGTGAGAGCACCGGCGACCGAGGACTTCTTGCCCTTCATGGCCTCCATGTCCGCGGTGGCGGCGGCGATGTCGCCCTCGTCGTCCTGAGCGCCGGCGCGCAACAGGATCATCGCCAGGAAGAAGGTCGCTGCGGCAGCGGCCAACACCGACAACGTGACCCCGATGTAGGAGTCGGTTGCGGTCTGGGCGTACACCGCGATGATCGAACCCGGAGCAGCGGGGGCGCGCAGGCCCACGTTGAAGATCTGGTTGACCAGGACGCCGGTGGCGCCGCCACCGATCATGGCCAGGACCAGGATCGGCTTCATCAGCACGTAGGGGAAGTAGATCTCGTGGATACCACCGAAGAAGTGGATGATCGCGGCACCTGGAGCGGACGCCTTCGCCTGGCCACGGCCGAAGAACATGTAGGCCAGCAGCAGACCCAGGCCGGGGCCGGGGTTGGCTTCGAGCAGGAACAGGATCGACTTGCCGGCCGCGGCGGACTGCTGGATGCCCAGCGGGGTCAGGATGCCGTGGTTGATGGCGTTGTTGAGGAACAGGATCTTGGCCGGCTCGATCAGGATCGAGGTCAGCGGCAGCATGCCGGTCGAGACCAGCCAGCCGACGATGTTGCCGAAGAAGGTGCTGATCGCCTTGACCACCGGGGCCATGGCGTAGAAGCCGAAGACGGCGAGGATCATGCCCCAGATGCCGGCGGAGAAGTTGTTGACCAGCATTTCGAAGCCGGGCTTGATCTTCTCGTGCCACAGGCTGTCGATCTTCTTCATCGTCCAGCCACCGAGCGGGCCCATCATCATGGCGCCCATGAACATCGGGATGTCGGTGCCGACGATGACACCCATGGTGGCGATCGCGCCGACCACGCCGCCACGGACGTCGTAGACCATCTTGCCGCCGGTGTAGGCGATCAGCAGGGGCAGCAGGTAGGTGATCATCGGGCC
>CAYVOW010000046.1:0-19507 GCA_964453585.1 uncultured Micropruina sp. | reverse complement strand
TTCTCGGGGGAACGGACCTGCGTGACGACGCACGGCCCGGCCTGGATCACGGTGACCGGGACGACCTTGTTGTTGGCGTCCCAGGTCTGGGTCATGCCGAGCTTGGTGCCCAGCAGGCCCTTCACTTTGCGTTCGTTAGACATGTTCGGCGACCTCAGGGGAGCTTGATCTCGATGTCGACACCGGCCGGCAGGTCGAGCCGCATCAGCGAGTCGACGGTCTTCGGCGTCGGGTCGAGGATGTCGATCAGCCGCTTGTGCGTACGCATCTCGAAGTGTTCGCGGCTGTCCTTGTACTTGTGGGGAGAACGGATCACGCAGAACACGTTCTTCTCGGTCGGCAGCGGCACAGGGCCTGCCACCTTGGCGCCGGTACGGGTCACGGTGTCGACGATCTTCTTCGCCGAGGAGTCGATGACCTCGTGGTCGTAGGCCCGGAGTCGGATCCGGATCTTCTGTCCCGCCACTGGTTTTCCTTCTTCTCGTCGGTGTGTTGCTCGACCCCCGATGTCGGGCGTGTCGCGCTGGTTCTGGGCCGCACATGACCGCGGAAAGTGGTCGTGGTAGGGCCCGGCAACAACTCGCCAGACTTATCGGTGGCTCACGCATGGCGCGCAAGACCCGTCCGAACAACCTGAAGATTGTGTCACAGCGCCTTTGGCGGCACCAAATCGACCAGACGGGGGCTCGCTGCGCGCGCGGGCGGCGCTACCGGCCGATCAGGACGAGCCGGCAAAGGGATCTCGTCACGGTCGGGCGGTGCGTGGCAAGAGTGCGTATTTCCGCCGACCCGTCACACACCTTACGGTCACCGATGTTTCTTCCGACCCCTCAAGGAGCGCCATGCCCGACAAGAAGAAGCCCTCCCTCCTCGCCTTCCTTGGCGGCCGCCTGGCCACCTTGGTCGATCATCGAATCGGCTGGCATCGGCTGCCTTCGCTTCCGGGCCTGCTCACGCTGATCGGCATCCGCTCCCGACTACGGCAGGAGAACTTGTTCGACTCCGGCTACCTGAAGGTGGCCGTCCCCGACATTCCAGAGGCAGAGGGGAAGCGCTACCTCACCGCCCGGACCACCACCGGTCACTACAACTGTGTCGATGAGCCGTTGATGGGCACGGTCGGCGCCCGTTTTGGCCGCAACGCCCCGCCCGAGCACACCTGGCCGGAGACCGGGGACGGCCTGATCAGCCCTAACCCGCGCACCGTCAGCCGCGAACTGTTGACCCGTCACACGTTCCAGCCCGCCACAACGCTGAGCCTGCTGGCCGGCGCCTGGCTGCAGTTCGAGGTACACGACTGGTTCAGCCATCCGAAGCCGAACTGGGATCAGGCTCATCACATCGCCCTGGCCGACGATGACGACTGGTTCGAGTCGGACATGCGGTTGCCCAAGACCATGCCCGATCCGTCCCAGACCGATCCGAAGACTCCGTCCGCCTGGGTCACCGACGACAGCCATTGGTGGGACGGCTCGCAGATCTACGGCAGCGTCCGCGCGATCGCGGACGCGCTGCGCGCCGGAGAGGACGGCAAGCTCCGCCTCGACGACACCGGGCTCCCACCCGAAGAGCTGGAGAAGCAGCTCGACATCACCGGTACGTTCGGCAGCTTCTGGCTCGGCCTGGCCCTGCTGCACAGCCTGTTCATGCGCGAGCACAACGCGATCTGCGACATGTTGAAGAAGAACCATCCGACCTGGACCGACGACAAGCTGTTCGACACCGCGCGGCTGATCAACACCGCGCTGATGGCGAAGATCCACACCGTCGAGTGGACGCCCGGGATCATCGCCCACCCCACCACAGTCCGGGCGATGCGGACGGCGTGGTGGGGGTTGACCGGGTCCAAGGAGGGCCGCCGGATGCCGCGCAAGAGTCCGAGCGAGCTGAGGTTCGGCATTCCGGGTTCGGCAACCAATCAGTTCGGCGTCCCCTACTCCCTCACCGAGGAGTTCGGCGCGGTCTACCGGATGCACCCGCTGCTGCCCGACGACTTCAGCTTCCACTCCCTCAACGGCGGGGCGCCGGTGGAGCACACCTTCCCCGACCTAACCGTGCGCCACGTTCGGGAGCGGATCGCCGACTACGGCCTGGACGGGTCGATGTACTCCTTCGGGTTGGCCCACCCCGGCGCGATCACCTTGCACAACTACCCGCGTTTCCTGCAGCACCTCGAGCGTCCCGACGGCACCCAGTTCGACCTCGGCGCCCTGGACGTGCTGCGGATCCGGGAACGTGGGGTGGCCCGCTACAACCAGTTCCGCCGGATCTTCCATCTGCCGCCTGCTGCCTCCTTCGAGGACCTGACCCCCAACAAGGAGTGGCAGGAGGAGATCCGCTCGGTCTACGACAACGACATCGAGCGGGTCGACCTGATGATCGGGCTGTACTCGGAGAAGTTGCCGGCGGGCTTCGGCTTCTCCGACACCGCGTTCCGGGTGTTCGCGCTGATGGCGCCGCGACGGCTCAACAGCGACCGCTTCCTGACCGTCGACTACCGACCGGAGGTGTACACCGTGGAGGGCCTGGAGTGGGTGGACGACAACACCATGAAGTCGGTCATCCTGCGACACCACCCCGATCTCGAACCCGCTCTGCGGGGCATCGACAATGCGTTCGTCCCCTGGAAGAAGGTGTCGTGATGTCCGACCAGGATCCCCGGGTCGCCACGGTCAACGAGCACATGCGGTTGGAGAACCTGCACGACTTCGCCGGCTGCATCGCCGAGTTCTCCTCGGCCAAGTACGAGGTGATCGCGACCGACGAGACCTACCCCAGCGCCGACGGAGTCGAGCAGTTCCTGATGGAGAACAAGAAGGCGTTTCCGGACTTCGCCTACCACCCCACCCGGGTCTCGCCCGCGACCGATTGCGTCGTCGTCGAGGGACGTTTCACCGGCACCCACCTGGGCAACTGGAGGGGCCTGCCGGCCACCGGCAAGAAGGTGGATTTCCCGATGTGCCTGATCTTCGTGTTCGAGGGCAACGACATGGTCAGCGAGAAGCTCTACTTCGACATGGGCGAGCCGCTGCGCCAGCTCGGCGTGGCCGATGACCCCAACTCCCTGCGCGGCAAGGTCACCATGCTGGCCACCCACCCGCTGGTGATCGCCAAGGCGCTGCTGCGCGGGATCGGGATCGGACGCTGACCGTGGCCTACGTCATCACCGCGGTCTACGCCGCCCTGCTGCTGTGGGGACTGTGGGTCGGCGTTCGCCAGGTGTGGCAGAGCTTCGCCGCTCCCGACCAGTTGCTGAACCCGCTGTTCCGCAACCCGGTGGCCCGGGTGCTGTTCGCCGTCCATCTGGGGCTGTGCCTGCTGGACCTGCTGGTGATCGGGCCGTGGGCGATCGCGAACAAGTCGACCCTGTGGTACTGGGGCATGCGGACGGCGATGCTGCTGGGATCGCTGCCGATCGGGGCGTTCCTCAACCGCAACAGCGAGTCATTCGGGGCGTTCATTGGACGCTGGGTGAGGATCCGGAACTTCTTCGAGTACGGCCTGCACATTCTGGTGGCCGCTCTCCCGCTGGATTGGTTCAACCTGTACCTGCTGCACTGGTGGCTGGTCGCCTACCGGCTGCTGGACGTCGGCCCGCGGCGGCTGCTGCGTCCGCGTCCGACGTTGAACTGGATCGTGATCGCAGCCATCTACGCTCTGGCGTTCGTGGCGATCTGGTTCCAGCAGGTGCTGTTCGCGACGGTGCCGGCACCGTCGGTGCCCGAGCACGTCAACGCCAGTTGGGAGATCGCCGTCGTGGTGGCCCTGAACCTGGCCGTGGCGATCTGGACCTGGCTGACCATGGCCAAGTACGTCAAGAGCTTGGGCGTCGTCGCCCCGACGACCTCCTGAGGCGCTGACCGCCACCGACCCGGGATGGGCCAGATCCCGTCAGACGTTGCGCCGGTAGCGTCCGCCGACCTCGAACAGTGCCTGGGTGATCTGTCCCAGCGAACAGACCCGCACCGTCTGCATCAGCTCGTCGAACAGGTTCCCCCCGGAGGTGGCCACCTGCTGCAGTCGCTTCAGCGCCTCAGGCGCGTCCTCGGCGTGCCGGGCGTGGAAGTCGGCCAGCCGACGCAACTGCGACTGCTTCTCGTCCTCGGTCCCCCGGGCCAACACGGTGGGGACGCTGGCCTCGGCGTCGGCATCGAGGAAGGTGTTCACGCCGATGATCGGCAGCGAACCGTCGTGCTTGCGCTGCTCGTAGAGCATCGACTCGTCCTGGATCCGGCCGCGCTGATAGCCGGTCTCCATCGCCCCCAGCACTCCGCCGCGTTCGGCGAGGGCGTCGAACTCGGCCAGCACCGCCTCCTCGACCAGGTCGGTCAACTGCTCGATCAAGTAGGAGCCCTGCAGCGGGTTGCCGACCGCGGACAGCCCCCACTCGGCGTCGATGATCAACTGGATCGCCAAAGCCCGGCGCACCGAGTGCGGGCTGGGCGTGGTGACGGCCTCGTCGTAGGCGTTGGTGTGCAGGCTGTTGGCCTGGTCGTAATAGGCGCACAGCGCCTGCAGGGTCGTCCGGATGTCGTTGAAATCCATCTCAGCCGCGTGCAGCGACCGGCCCGAGGTCTGGATGTGATACTTCAACTTCTGCGCCCGCTCCCCCGCCAGATAGCGATCGCGGAGCGCGATCGCCCAGATCCGCCGGGCCACCCGGCCGATCACCGAGTACTCGGCGTCCATGCCGTTGGAGAAGAAGAAGGACAGGTTCGGCGCGAAGGCGTCGACCGCCATCCCACGGGCTCGGTACGCCTCGACGTAGGTGAACCCGTTGGCCAGCGTGAACGCCAGCTGGCTGATCGGGTTCGCCCCGGCCTCGGCGATGTGGTAGCCGCTGATCGAGACCGAATAGAAGTTGCGGACGCCGTGGTCGATGAACCACTGCTGGACGTCGGCCATCGCCCGCAAGGAGAAGTCGATCGAGAACAGGCAGGTGTTCTGCCCCTGGTCCTCTTTGAGGATGTCGGCCTGGACCGTGCCCCGGACGGTCCGCAGCACCTCCTCGGCCCGGTCCGGGTGCTGGTCGATGGCGGCGTTCAGGAACATCGCCAGGATCGCCGGCGCCGGGCCATTGATCGTCATCGACACCGACGTGGTGGGCGACGCCAGGTCGAATCCGGCGAACAGATCCCTCATGTCGTCCACGGTGGCGATCGAGACCCCGGAGGTGCCGACCTTGCCGTAGACGTCGGGCCGCGGATCGGGGTCGCGGCCGTAGAGGGTGACCGAGTCGAAGGCCGTGGACAGCCGGGTGGACGGCTGGCCGCTGGCCAGCAAGTGGAAGCGGCGGTTGGTCCGGGAGGCGTCACCTTCGCCGGCGAACATCCGCGTCGGCCGCTCCCCCGACCGGCGGGACGAGAACACGCCGGCGGTGAACGGGAAGCTCCCCGGCCGGTTCTCCGAGCGCAGGTAACGAACCAGCGCGCCGGCCTCCTGATCGCGCGGCACTGCCACCTTGGGCAGATCGAGGCCGGACAGGGTGGTGGTGGTGTCCACCGGCTCGGCCAGGTGCTCCTGCCAGGCGGTCAGCAGGGCGCGGGTGTCGGCGGCGACCGCGGCCTCCAACGCGGCGACCAGGTCGGCCAGCGCCTGGGGCGGCTCGGCCAGGCGAGCCAACGTGGCCCGGGCCTGTTCCAGCGCCCGGGCCGCTTCGGCCTGCTGGTCGGTGCCCCGGTGATAGCCGCGGACCGTCTCGGCCACCTCGGCCAGGTAGCGCTCCCGGCCGCGCGGGACGACCCCGTCCGCGACGGTGGGGGTCCGCGCGTCCAGCCGCGGCAGCCGGCCCCCCAGGTCGGCGAGCCCCCGGGACACCAGGAGCGGGTAGAGCGCCGAGTACAGCGCGGTCACCCCGTCATCGTCGAAACGGGAGGCGATCGTCCCGTAGACCGGCATCTGCTGCCACGGGGTGCCGAACGCCTCCCGGTTCCGGACGAGTTGGCGAGCCACCTCGCGGCGGGCGTCCTCGGCGCCTCGCCGCTCGAACTTGTTGATCGCCACCAGGTCGGCGACCTCCAGGGCGGCGATCTTCTCCAACTGGGTGGCCGCCCCGTATTCGGGGGTCATCACGTAGAGCAGGGCGTCCACGTGATCGGCGATCGCCGCGTCCCCCTGTCCGATCCCGGGTGTTTCGACGATCACCAGGTCATGTCCGGCATCGACACAGACCGCGATCAGGTCGTCCAGCCGGTCGGGGAGCCCGAGCGGGCCGCCGCGGGTCGCCAGCGATCGGAAGTACGTGGTTGGGCCCAGGGCATTCATCCTGATCCGGTCGCCGAGCAGGGCCCCGGTGCCCCGCCTGCGGGTCGGGTCGATCGCCAGCACCGCCACCCGCAACTGATCGCCGGTGTCGCGGCGTAGCCGCAGCAGCAACTCGTCGGTCAGGGACGACTTGCCGGACCCGCCGGTCCCGGTGATCCCCAGGATCGGCACCCTCCGGTCGGACCGCGACCAGTCCCGGCCTGCCTGGACGCAGGTGATCGCCCGAGCCAAGGCCGCGCGGTCACCCGCCCGCACCGCCGTCTCGTCCGGCGGGGTTGAGGCGAGGTCGACGTCGCATGCCTTGATCAGCTCGTTGACCATCGCCGGCAGCCCGAGGCTCTGGCCCTCGGATGGGCTGAAGATGCGGACCCCTTTGGCGGCCAGGGTGGCAATCTCGTCGGCCACGATCACCCCGCCGCCGCCACCGAACACCTGGATGTGCCCGGCGCCCCGGTCAGCGAGCCGGTCGACCAGGTAGCTGAAGTACTCGACGTGGCCGCCCTGATAGGACGAGATTGCGATGCCGCTGACGTCCTCGCTGATCGCTGCCTCGACCACCTCGTCCACGCTCCGGTCGTGTCCCAGGTGGACGACCTCGGCGCCTTGCGCCTGGAGCAACCGGCGGATGATGTTGATTGATGCGTCGTGGCCGTCGAAGAGGCTCGCCGCGGTCACGAACCGCACCGGATACGTCGGCTGGTGGAGGGCCATCAGCCCATTGACTCACAACCATCCGCCGCGCGCCAGGGTGGGGTGGTGGTCGGAAGGTCCGGCGGGCCATCGTCGGCGTTGCCCAGCCGGACCTGGCGCCGACTCACCCGGCGTCGTGGTCAACCTCCACCCGTCCGGCCCAGACGTGGACCGGCACGGGCCCTTTGCCACAACTCTCCGGCAGCGGTGGCCGCTCACTGCGCTCGACCACCACCCGGGTGCCCACCGGTGCCGGCTGGGGCGGCACCCCGACGTCGCCCAGGTGCTGGCGCAGCACCGACTCGGCCACCGCCTCGGGGGCCGCGAGATGCGACAGGCCGCGATCGTGCCGTGGCCCCAGGACGCTCGCGGCGAGTTCCCCTCGCTGGGCCGCCGCCAGCACCTCGGCAGCCAAACCGAGGGTCAGCCGAGCCAGCGCCCGGCCGAACGGCAGCAGGACACCGGTCGGCGCGAACCGGTGTCCGCCGGTGTGGCTGCACTCCCAGACCTGCCGCGGGTGAGTGGCCGCGAGCGCGGTGGCCAACTCGCGACCGCGCAGCGCGCAGCAGGCGTCCCGCTTGCCATTGGCGCAGACCAACAGCACCGGTAGGTCTGTGCGATGGAGCCACGGCGCCGCCGCCAGCACGGCGTCGGGCCCCCCGTCCAGCCGATCGAACGGCAACTCCAGAAGCTGACCGGGGTCGGCGATCACCCCGGTGACCAGCCACGGCGTCCCCACGGCCGACGAGACAAACACCCGGCGGACGCCGCGGAGCCGCTTGTCGGCATGGGGTCCGGGGTTGCGGATCAGCAGCGGACGACCACCGTGGCGCTCGCACGCGGCGACCAGGGCACGGCCCAGCTCGGGGTCCAGGTGCGACTGGGTGAGGGCATCTCGACCCCAAGGGCCGTTCTGCTCCAGGGCCACCCAGAACCGGGCCGCCGGGGCCGTCCCGTAGGCGGACAGGCCGTCGGCGCCCCACAACTGGGAGCACAGGGTCATCGAGGCATCAGCCGCCAGACTGACCGGGGCACGAAGCGGGCCACCCCAAACATGGCTTGGAGCTGCCAGGGAATCCAGAGGTCGACCCCGCGACCGTCTCGGATCCGCGCCACCACCGCGTCGGCGACCTGCGCTGGGGTGGACGAGAACGGGGCCGGATCCATGCCCTCGGTCATCCGCCCGATCACGAAGCCAGGACGGGCGATGATCAGGTGGACGCCGCTGCCGTGCAGCGCGTCGGCCATGCCGGAGGCGAAGCCGTCCAGCCCCGCCTTGGCCGAGCCGTAGACATAGTTGGCCCGCCGCACCCGAGCCCCGGCCACCGACGAGAAGGCGACCAGGGTGCCGCTGCCTCGGGACTTGAACCGTTGCGCCAGCGTGGTCAGCAAACAGGCCTGGGCCACGAAGTCGGTCTGCAGGATCCGGACGACCTCAGCAGGGTCACTCTCGGCCTTGGCCTGGTCGCCCAGGATGCCGAAGGCGAGAACCGCGGTGTCGATCGGGCCGACCCGCGCTTCGATGTCGGCCACCACGGCTGGTTGACCGGCCACATCGTCGGCATCGAAGTCGACCACGTCGACCGCGGTCGCCCCGGCGGCGAGCACCGCGGCCCGCTCGGCGCTGAGGTCGGAGCCGGGCCGCGCAGCCAGCACCACGGTGGCGCCGGGCGCGAGGCGGGTGGCGATCTCGACCCCGATCTCGCTGCGGCCGCCGAAGATGGCGATCACGGTGCTCATAGCGACGCCCTCAGCGCCCTCAGCCGAGACACCGACGAGTCGCGCCCGAGGCGTTCCATCGACTCGAACAACGGTGGGCTGACCCGCTTGCCGGTGATCGCAACCCGGGCCGGGCCGAAGGCGAAGCGCGGTTTGATCCCCAAGCCGTCAACCAGGGCGTTGCGTAACGCCTCCTGGATCGGGCCAGCGGTGAACGGGTCCAGGCCCGCCAGGGCCTCGATGGTGGCGTCCAGGACGGCGGCGGCGTCCTCTCCCAGGGTGGCTCGGGCCTCGTCGGTCACCACCAACTCGTCGTCGGTGGCCAGTAGGTAATCGAGTTGCGGCACCGCCTCACCGAGCAGCACCAACCGCTCCTGGATCAGCGGGGTTGCTGCCACGATCAGTTGCCGCACCCGCTCGTCCGGCTCGGCGGGGAGTTGTCCGGTCTCCACCGCATGGGTGACGATCCGGCCGGCCAGATCGTCAATGCTCAGCGACCGGAGGTAGTGCCCGTTCAGCCAGTCCAGCTTCTTCAGGTCGAACACCGGACCGACGGTGTTCACCTTGTCCCAGGCGAAGTCGGCAACGAAGTCCTCGAACGACTCCACCTCGTCGCCCTCGGCGTGCGGGTAGCCGAGCAACTGCAGGAAGTTGCGCAGGGCCTCGGGCAGATAGCCCTGCTCGCGGAACCAGGTCAACCGGGCGGCGGGGTTCTTCCGCTTCGAGATCTTGGACTTGTCGGCGTTGCGGAGCAGGGGCATGTGCGCGAACGCAGGTGCGTCCAGCCCCAGCCAGCGGTAGAGCAGCAGGTGTTTGGGGGTGGACGAGATCCACTCCTCCCCGCGGACCACGTGGGTGATCCCCATCAGGTGATCGTCCACCACCACGGCCAGGTGGTAGGTCGGGAAACCGTCGGCCTTGAGGATCACCTGGTCGTCCGGCACCGGGGCGTTGACCTCGCCGCGAATCAGGTCGGTGAACGACGTCGCGACGTCCTCGGGGATCAGCATCCGAACCACCGGGTTCTCGCTGAACCCGGGCAGCGCGGCACGCTCATCGCGGGTCTTGCCCAGGCAGAGCCGGTCGTACCCGGTCACCGGCGACTTGCTGCGCTGCTGCTCCTCACGCAGGTCGGCCAGGCGAGCGGGCGAGCACCAGCAGTAGTAGGCGTGTCCGTCGGCGATCAGCCGGTCGACGAACGGACGGTAGGTGTCGAGCCGCTCCGACTGCCTGTAGGGGGCGAACGGACCGCCGATGTCGGGGCCCTCGTCCCAGTTCAGGTCCAGCCAGCGCAGGGTGTCGAAGATCTGCTGCTCAGAGTGGGCGACGTAGCGGGCCCGGTCGGTGTCCTCGATCCGCAGGACGAAGGAACCACCGGTCTGGCGGGCGAACGCGAGGTTGAACAGCGACATGTAGGCGGTGCCGACGTGGGGGTCGCCGGTGGGCGAGGGAGCGACGCGCAGCCGCGCGGGAGTCTGAGTCATGGCTCGGCCAGCCTATCGGCCCCCTCCCGGGAGTCGCGCCGGCCCTTGGGCCCCTGCACCTCACCACTACCGGCCCCATTTCGACGAGCACTGCCAGATCTGGCAGTGCACCGCGTTTTCGGCGGGTTTCTGGTGGACGACCGGTGTGATCGAGTGCGGTGGCGAGCGCGGTGCGGGTGGTCGCGCGGTGGTCGGTACCCTTCTGCCCATGACCGAAGCGCCCCCCGCCAGCGATTTCATCCGCGACATCGTCCGGCACGACACCCAGCAGGGCACCTTCGGCGGCCGCGTCCAGACCAGATTCCCCCCCGAGCCGAATGGCTACCTGCACATCGGGCACGCCAAGGCGATCGTGGTCGACTTCGGCATCGCCGACGACTTCGACGGCATCTGCAACCTGCGCCTGGACGACACCAACCCCGACACCGAGGACCGCGAGTATGTCGAGGAGATCCGCCGCGACATCGAGTGGCTCGGTTACCGGCCGAACCTCGTGGTGCACGCCTCGGACTACTTCGAGCAGCTCTATCAGTGGGCGGAGCACCTGGTGCTGACCGGCAAGGCCTACGTCGACGACCAGGACAGCGAAACCATCTCCGCCCAGCGGGGCGGCTTCGGCAAGCCGGGGGTCGAGAGCCCCTTCCGGTATCGGCCGACGGCCGAGAGCATCGACCTGCTGCGCCGGATGAAGGCCGGGGAGTTCGCCGACGGAACCCGCTGCCTGCGCGCCCGGATCGACATGCAGGCCGAGAACATGTGGCTGCGCGACCCGGTGATGTACCGAATCCGGCACGCCCATCACCACAACACCGGCGACGTCTGGTGCCTCTACCCCACCTACGACTGGGCGCACGGTCAAAGTGACGCGATCGAGGGGGTCACCCACTCCCTGTGTTCGCTCGAGTTCGACAGCCATCGGCCGCTCTACGACTGGTTCTTGGCTCAGGTGCCGCTGCCGGCCGAAGCGCCCAAGCAGATCGAGTTCGCCCGGCTGGAACTCACCCACACCGTCACCAGCAAGCGGCGGCTGAAGAAGTTGGTCGAGGACGGCTCAGTGGACGGCTGGGATGACCCGAGGATGCCAACGCTGAGCGGCCTGCGCCGTCGCGGCTACCCGGCTTCGGCCATTCGCGCATTCTGCAACGAGATCGGCACCACCCGGACCAACACCCGGCAGCGGATCGAGGCGTTGGAGTCCTTCGTCCGACGAGAACTGAACGCGACCGCGCAGCGCCGGATGGCGGTGCTCAAGCCACTCAAGCTCGTCTTGACCAACTGGCCCGAGGGTCAGGTCGAGCACTTCGAGATCGCCAACAATCCCGAGAACCCGGACGACGGCAGCCGCAGTGTCGCGTTCAGCGGTGAGATCTGGATCGAGGCCGACGACTTCGCCGAGGTGCCGCCACCGAGGTTCTTCCGGCTCTCGCCCGGCCGGGAGGTGCGGTTGCGCGGCGCGTACCTGATCACGGCGACCGACGTGGTCAAGGACTCCGAGGGCGAGGTCGTCCAGGTCAACGCGACCTACGACCCTGCCTCGCGCGGCGGCAACGCCCCCGACGGACGGAAGGTGAAGTCGACGATGCACTGGGTGTCGGCCCCTCACGCCGCCGATATCACTGCGGCTCTCTACGACCGGCTGTTCACCACCGAGGTGCCCGGGGAGGCGACCGGCGAGGCGCTGGACGACCTGAACCCCCACTCCCGCGAGTTGCTGACCGGTAAGGCCGAGCCGGCCCTGGCGCAGACCCCGCCCGGCGACGTCGTCCAGTTCGAGCGGCTGGGCTATTTCGCCCACGACCCCGACCAAGCGGGGCTGTTCCACCGCACGGTCGGCTTGCGGGACGAATGGGCCGCGGTCCAGAAGCGTCAGGGCTGAACCGGTGACGCTTCGTGACCGGTTGACGCCGCTGCCGATCCCCTCCCGGGCGGGTCGGATCGCCGTGGTGACCGGGGCCAACTCCGGGATCGGCTTGGCCACCGCGCGCGCACTGGGCCAGGCTGGCGCTCAGGTCGTCTTGGCGGTGCGGAACATGGAGCGGGGAGCGGCCGCCCTGGAGACCTTGCGTCGGGACGTCCCCCACGGCAGCTTTCGGACGATGCAGCTGGACACCAGTTCGTTGGACTCGGTGGGTGACTTCCAGCAAGCGTTCGGCGACGGACGCCTCGACATCCTGATCTGCAACGCCGGGCACGGCGCCCCCCGCGCGCGGATCACCACCGCCGACGGCAACGAGTTGACCTTCGCCACCAACTACCTCGGTCACTTCGCCTTGGTCGGTCGGTTGCTGCCCAATCTCCGGCAGGCGTCCCGGGCCCGAGTGGTGACGCTCGGGTCGCCGGTGGCGCAGGGCGGACACCTGGACTTCACCGACCTTCAACTCGAACGCCAGTACCGACCCGCAAGCGCCTACGCCAACTCCAAGCTGGCGATGGTGATGTTCGCCCGGGAACTCCAGCGCCACTCCGCGGCCGGCGACTGGGGCCTCAACGCCCACGCCGCCCACCCGGGTTGGTCCGACACCGCGATCTTCGGCAAGTCACGGCTGCTCCGGGTCGGGATCGCGATCGCCGGTGCGACGCGACTCGCTCAATCCGCCGGGGACGGGTCGCAGCCGATCGTCTTCGCCGCGGCCAGCCGGCAGGCGGTGGCCGGCGCCTACTACGGTCCGATCACCCGGGGCGGCCTGGCCGGCCCGGTCGGCAAGGTGCGACTCCCCCGCCAGGCTCGTGACCTGGAAGCGCTGCGCCGCCTCTGGGAGGCGTCCGAGGACCTCACCGGCAAGCCGTTCGCTGCGGCGTCCTGAACGCGACAACGGTCCCCATCCGTGCTGGACGCGGACCGTTGTCGGTTGGCCGGACTACTCCTTGGCAACCGCCTGTGCGGCGACCGGAGCGTTCTTGGCGATGTTGTTCAGCGCCCAGCCGAGCAGACCGAACATGACGCCCAGGCCGATCACCAACAGGCTGACGCCGTAGGCCAGCACGGAGGTGAACAGCGACGCACGAAGGAACGAGCCATTCATCACGGTGTTGCGCTGGGCCTGGTACTTGTCGGCGGCGGCGGTGTCCCCCGCGGCCTTGGCCTGGTTGACCAAGGCGCCGAGTTCGGCATAGCTCTTGCCCTCAGACGCGGCCAGCGCGTGATGCTTGATGATCTCCGCTTGCGCGTAGGCGCTGAACGGGTCAGCCACGCTGGCGCCCGGCAGCATCGGCGAATCCTTAGGAACGGTGATCTTCTCCTCGGCCAGCTGGCTGGTGACCATGGCCCACGTTCCGATCCCACCGATGATGGCCACCGCAGCAAAGATCCAACTGATGATGGCGACGAGTTTCAAAGACTTGGACATTGTTTGCCTCTCCTGATGCAGCGAGCATTGGGTTTTGCTCAACTCTTGGGTTCGTCAAATATTCTACTACTACTCCCCGTCGTAATGAGAATCGCGGCTAGGTCGATACACAATCCTTGACCCCTAGTCTGGCTATGCCTAGAGTGCCGATGCATGAAGGGCGATGCGTTACGCGGCCACCTCGACCTCCTGGTCCTGCAAGTCCTGGCGGACTCCCCGTTGCACGGCTACGCGATCATCGAGGAACTCAAGCGTCGCACCGAAGATGCCCTCGACGTCCCCGAGGGCACCCTGTATCCAGTCCTCCACCGCTTGGAACGCGAGGACCTCCTGCAGGCCCAATGGGCGGAGGTCAACGGCCGGCGGCGCAAGTCGTACCGGCTCACCACCCGTGGGTGCAGGCGGCTCCAAGACCATCGCCGCGATTGGGCCCGTTTCCGGTGGGCCGTCGAGGCCGTCCTTGGACCCGAAGCCGTCCCCACCCTCATCCACCCAGTCCGAGTGTTCGCCCGCTGAAAGGATCCCTCAGATGCTGACTCGTACCCTCCGCGCACTGATTGTTCTCGGCGTCGTCACCGCTGCCTCACTGGCCGCCGCCGCACCCGCCCACGCCGACCACATCCACTTCCGCGTCGTGGGCAACGGTCAGTGCGTGCTGCTGGCCCCCGACGGTGGTGAGAAGGACGTCGTCCTGCCTCACGCGGACGCCTACCCGGAGAACCGCAGACACCCGCTCCACGTCAACGTCCACCTGGGCCGTCCCGGAGAGGTGCAGACCGTGATGGTGGCCTACGCCAACGGGACGATGACCGCCGCCGCCCGCGATATGTGCGGCGGCACCTTCCTCAACCGCTAGGGAGTGCGCCGTGATCGTTCGGGCCTTCCACACCCCCGATCCCATCGGGGCGTACCTGATTGAACTGCGCCACTCGCTGCGCAACCAGGCCGACGTCGAAGATCTGGTTGCCGAGTCCGAAGATCACCTCCGGGAGGCCGTGGCCAAGCAACTCATTGGCGGCATCGACCCCGTCCGGGCCCAGCAGTTGGTGTTGACCCAGTTCGGCGAGCCTCGGCTGGTGGCGAACGCGCTGGTTCGGTCGCGGACCCGGACTCTGCCGGAGCCGTCCGCCTTCAGCGTGCTGGCCGGACGCACCGGGATCGCCGCAGCGCTGGGCTGGCTGGCCAGCCTGGCAGCAACGTATTGGTCGGCCACCAAACCATCCTGGCAGCCGGACGACTACCTGTGGGTGCAGGCCACCGCCGGGATCAGCACCGCACTGACCGCCCTGCTGATCCTGGGTTTGATCGCCCGGGCTGGCGCGCTGCGCACCATCTCCAGCGCCGTGTCCGTGGTTCTGCTGGCCTTCGCCCTGGCCGGCAACGCGCAACTGACGTGGATGTGGCCGATCAGCAACCTGTTCATCGCGGCCGCCCTGACCGTGGGGATCGGCCTGGGCCGACAGGCCCAAGTGCCCGGGTTGACCTCCGGATGGGCCTTCAGCGGGGCGCTGATCTGGCCGTTGGCCACCGGGGTCGCGATCGCTGGGCGCAGCCTTGGCATCGGCCCGCTGGACGAATGGGGCGAGTACTCCCAGCTGACAAACCTGGCCTTGCCGGTCGCCTGCATCGGGTTCGCGGGCGTGTGCGGGTGGTTGGGCCTGCTGCTGGCTCGGGAGACCGTTCCACCCGACCTCCAGCGGTCCTCGGGTTGGGTCGAGATCGTCACCCCGGACACCAAGGCGGCCGAGACGGTTTCGTCCAGGGGACCCCAGCCGGCCACGCTGACCCGGTCAGCGACCGCGACCGAGTTGGAGCAGCCTCCGGCCCCATCGGTCTGGGCCCCGCCCAACTGAACTCGGCGCAGGCACCCCCAAGATCGTGCGGCGCTCGCCCGGCGGGGGACGAGCCGCACGACAAAGCCCCCTCGGCTGCTGCCGAGGGGGCTTGTCGTTGGCTTCAGACCAGGATCACTTGAGGATCTTGGTCACCCGGCCGGCGCCGACGGTGCGGCCGCCCTCGCGGATGGCGAACTTCAGGCCGTCCTCCATGGCGATCGGCTTGTTCAGGTGCACGGTCATGTCGGTGTTGTCACCGGGCATCACCATGTCGGTGCCCTCGGGCAGCTGAACGACGCCGGTCACGTCGGTGGTGCGGAAGTAGAACTGCGGGCTGTAGTTGGAGAAGAACGGCTTGTGACGGCCACCCTCCTCGCGGGTCAGCACGTAGACGTTGGCCTCGAAGTCGGTGTGCGGGGTGGTCGAACCCGGCTTGATCACGACCATGCCGCGCTCGACGTCGTCCTTCTTGGTGCCGCGGAGCAGCAGGCCGACGTTTTCGCCCGCGCGACCCTCGTCGAGGATCTTGCGGAACATCTCCACACCGGTGATGGTGGTGGACTGCTTCTTGTCGGCGATGCCGATGATGTCGACGGTCTCACCGGTGCGGACGATGCCGCGCTCGATCCGGCCGGTCACCACGGTGCCACGACCGGTGATGGTGAACACGTCCTCGATCGGCATCAGGAAGGGCTTGTCGGTCTCGCGCTCCGGCTGCGGGATGTACTCGTCCACAGCGTTCATCAGCTCGAGGATCGACTCGCTCCACTTGGCGTCGCCGTTCATCGCCGGGAACGCCGCGACCCGGACGACCGGGGCGTTGTCACCGTCGAACTCCTGGGCGTCCAGCAGTTCGCGGACCTCCATCTCGACGAGCTCGATCAGCTCCTCGTCGTCGACCATGTCGCACTTGTTCAGCGCGACCACGATCGCCGGGACGCCGACCTGACGAGCCAGCAGCACGTGCTCGCGGGTCTGCGGCATCGGGCCGTCGGTGGCGGCGACCACGAGGATCGCACCGTCCATCTGGGCAGCACCGGTGATCATGTTCTTGACGTAGTCAGCGTGACCCGGGCAGTCGACGTGGGCGTAGTGACGCGCCTCGGTCTGGTACTCGACGTGGGCGATCGAGATGGTGATACCGCGCTGACGCTCTTCCGGGGCCTTGTCGATCTGATCGAAGGCGGAAACGGCGTTCAGGGCGGGGTACTTGTCGTGCAGCACCTTGGTGATCGCCGCGGTCAAAGTGGTCTTGCCGTGGTCGATATGGCCGATGGTGCCGATGTTGCAGTGCGGCTTGGTCCGCTCGAACTTGGCCTTTGCCACTGGGGCTCCTTCTTGGCTGTCGCCACGCGCCAACCGCGCGGCGTTTGGGTTTTCTTCTGGTCTGGCGACCTGGGTGAGGGTCCGCAGACAACCTCACCAAGTCTTGTCTAGTGTGCGGGGAGAGTCAAACTCAGGCCCCGCCACGTCCCTTCGCGATGATCTCGTCGGCCACCGACTTCGGGGTCTCACCGTAGGAGTGGAACTCCATCGAGTAGGACGCCTGGCCGGAGGTCTTGGACCGCAGGTCGCCGACGTAACCGAACATCTCGCTCAGCGGCACCAGGGCGCGGACGACCTGGTTGCCGTGCGCCTCGTCCATGCCCTGGACGTGGCCGCGGCGGCTGTTGATGTCGCCGATCACCGTGCCCAGGTAGTCCTCCGGGGTGGTCACCTCGACGAACATCAGTGGCTCCAGCAGCGCCGGGTCGGCCTTGCGGGAAGCTTCCTTCATGGCCATCGCGCCGGCGATCTTGAACGCCAGTTCGGAGGAGTCGACGTCGTGGTAGGCGCCGTCGAGGAGGGTCACCTTGACGTCCTCGAGCGGGTAGCCCGCCAGCGGGCCGAAGGCCAGCGACTCCTGGACGCCACGGTCGACCGCCGGGATGTACTCCTTGGGGATGCGGCCACCGGTCACGGCGTTCACGAACTCGTAGCCCTTGCCCGCTTCCTGCGGCTCCAGCTGGATGATCACCTTGGCGTACTGGCCCGAACCACCCGACTGCTTCTTGTGGGTGTAGTCGTACTTGTCGACGACCTTGCGCAGGGTCTCACGGTAGGCGACCTGCGGCTTGCCGATGTTCGCCTCGACCTTGAACTCCCGCTTCATCCGGTCGATCAGGATCTCCAGGTGCAACTCGCCCATGCCGGCGATGATGGTCTGGCCGGTTTCCTCGTCGGTGTGGACGCGGAAGGTCGGATCCTCCTCGGCGAGCCGCTGGATGGCTGCCGACAGCTTCTCCTGGTCGGACTTCGTCTTGGGCTCGATGGCCTGCTCGATCACCGGGTTGGGGAAGTCCATCGACTCCAGGACCACCGGGTGCTGCGGGTCGCTCAGGGTGTCACCGGTGGTGGTGTCCTTGAGGCCCATCACGGCCACGATCATGCCGGCGCCGATCGAGTCGATCTCCTCACGCTTGTTGGCGTGCATCTGGTAGATCTTGCCGATCCGCTCCTTCTTGCCCTTGGTCGAGTTGATCACCTGCTGGCCGGACTTGAGCACACCGGAGTAGACCCGGATGTAGGTCAGCTTGCCCAGGTGCGGGTCGGCCGCGATCTTGAAGGCGAGGGTGCTCAGCGGGTCGTCGTTGGACGGGTGCCGCTCGATCACCACGGACTCGTCGCCCGGCTTGAAGCCGTCGATTGCCGGGATGTCCAGCGGCGAAGGCAGGTAGTCCACCACCGCGTCCAGCATCGGCTGGACGCCCTTGTTCTTGAACGAGGTGCCACAGATCACTGCGGTGATCTTGTTGCCGATCACGGCGCGACGAACGGCCGCCTTGAGGTCGGCCGCGGTGATCGCGTCCTCATCCTCGAGGTACAGCTCGGCGAAGTCGTCGTCGTGGTCGGCCAGCACGTGGATCAGTTCCTCGCGGGCCGCAGCGGCGGCGTCGGCCAAGTCGGCCGGGATCTCCTCGACCTCGTAGTCCTCGCCGATCTTCGTCTCGCCGCGCCAGGTCAGCGCACGCATCCCGATCAGGTCGACGACGCCGATGAAGTTGGCCTCGGCGCCGATCGGCAACTGCAGCACCGCGGTGGTGGCGTTCAGCCGCTCCTTGATCGTCTTGACGCAGTACTCGAAGGAGGCGCCGGTGCGATCCAGCTTGTTGACGTAGCAGATCCGCGGCACGCCGTACTTGGTCGCCTGCCGCCACACGGTCTGCGACTGGGGCTCGACGCCGGCGACACCGTCGAAGACCGCCACCGCACCGTCCAGGACGCGCAGCGAACGCTCCACCTCTACGGTGAAGTCGACGTGGCCAGGGGTGTCGATGATGTTGATCTGGTAGTTCTTCCAGAAACAGGTGGTAGCGGCGGAGGTGATGGTGATGCCGCGCTCCTGCTCCTGCTCCATCCAGTCCATGGTGGCCGCACCATCGTGCACTTCACCGATCTTGTAGTTGATGCCGGTGTAGAACAGGATGCGTTCGGTCGTGGTCGTCTTGCCCGCGTCGATGTGGGCCATGATGCCGATGTTGCGAACCTTGGCCAGGTCAATGTTGGTGTCGATCGCCACGGGCGTTCAAACCTCTTATCTTCGTTGCTTCGTCAGACGACGAAGGCGGCATGATGCCGCCTTCGGGGGGTGCTGGAGGAGCGTCAGCTCACCAGCGGTAGTGGGCGAAGGCGCGGTTGGCCTCGGCCATCTTGTGGGTGTCCTCGCGACGCTTCACCGAAGCGCCGAGGCCGTTGGACGCGTCCAGCAGCTCGTTCATCAGGCGGTCGGTCATCGTCTTCTCGCGACGGGCGCGGGAGAAGCTGACCAGCCAGCGCATCGCCAGCGTGGTGGCGCGAGCGGGCTTGACCTCGATGGGGACCTGGTAGGTGGCGCCACCAACCCGGCGGGACTTCACCTCGACGGCGGGACGGATGTTGTCCAGCGCCTTCTTCAAGGTCTGCACCGGATCAACGCCAGTCTTGGCCCGGGTGCCTTCGAGCGCGGAGTAGACGATGTTCTGGGCGATGGTCTTCTTGCCGTCCAGCAGGATCTTGCTGACCAGTTGCGACACCAGCGGCGAGCCGTAGACCGGGTCGACAACGACCGGGCGCTTCGGGGCGGGACCCTTGCGAGGCATTACTTCTCCTTCTTCGCGCCGTAGCGGCTGCGAGCCTGCTTGCGGTTCTT
>CAYVOW010000045.1:17868-19910 GCA_964453585.1 uncultured Micropruina sp. | reverse complement strand
GAGGACGGCACCGGCCTGGTCCACCAGGCGCCCGCCTTCGGCGAAGAGGACATGGCGATCTGCCGCTCCTACGGGCTGCCGATGGTCAACCCGATCCGCCCCGACGGCACCTTCGAGGAGGGTCTGGATCTGGTTGGCGGGATGTTCTTCAAGACCGCCGACAAGGTGCTGGTGAAGGATCTTGTCGACCGTGGCCTCATGTTCCGCGTCCTCGACTACGAGCACAGTTACCCGCACTGCTGGCGCTGCCACACCACGCTGCTCTACTACGCCCAGCCGTCGTGGTACATCCGGACGACCGCGATCAAGGACGCCCTGCTGCGGGAGAACGCGGCCACCAACTGGTACCCCGAGCACATCAAGTGGGGCCGCTACGGCGACTGGCTGAACAACAACATCGACTGGGCGCTGTCGCGTTCCCGCTATTGGGGCACCCCGCTGCCGATCTGGATCTGCGAACACGGCCACCAGACCTGCGTGGGGTCGCTCGCCGAACTGTCGCACCTGACCGGACGCGATCAGTCCACCCTGGACCCGCATCGTCCGTTCGTGGACGAGGTAACGTTCCGCTGCCCGTCCTGCGGCGAGGAGTCGCGCCGGGTCGCCGAGGTGATCGACGCCTGGTTCGACTCCGGCGCGATGCCGTTCGCGCAGTGGGGCTACCCCTTCGTGGCGGGGTCGCAGGAGAAGTTCCAGCACGCCTACCCGGCTGATTTCATCTGCGAGGCGATCGACCAGACTCGCGGTTGGTTCTACTCGCTGATGGCCGTCGGCACGCTGGCGTTCGACCAGTCGTCCTACCGCAACGTGCTCTGCCTTGGTCACATCCTGGCCGAGGACGGCCGCAAGATGAGCAAGCACCTGGGCAACATCCTGGAGCCGATCCCGCTGATGGATCGGCACGGGGCCGACGCCGTCCGCTGGTTCATGGCGGCCGGCGGGTCGCCGTGGGCGTCCCGGCGGGTGGGGCACACCACCATCCAGGAAACCGTCCGGAAGGTGCTGCTGACCTACTGGAACACCGTGGCCTTCCACGCCCTCTACGCCCGGACGAACAACTGGACGCCGGCGGCCTCGGCCACCGCGGCCCCGGCGCACGTGCTGGACCGCTGGCTGGTGTCGGTGCGCAACGTCCTGGTCCGGGAGGTGACCGAGGCGCTCGAGGACTTCGACACCCAGCGCACCGGCCAACTGATCAGCGAGTTCGTCGACGACCTGTCCAACTGGTACGTCCGGCGGTCGCGGCGGCGGTTCTGGGAGGGCGATCCGGGAGCGCTCCAGACCCTGCACGACACCCTCGATGTGGTCACCCGGCTGATGGCCCCGCTGGCGCCGTTCATCTCGGAGCGGGTCTGGCAGGACCTGGTGGTGGCCGCCGTCCCGGGCGCGCCGGCCTCGGTGCACCTGTCCGACTGGCCGCTGGTGGACGAGGCCGCGATCGACCAGTCGTTGGGCAAGGCGATGAACCTCACCCGGCGGCTGGTGGAGCTCGGCCGCTCGGCGCGGTCGGAGGCGAAGGTGAAGACTCGCCAGCCGCTGCGCCGGGCGTTGATTCCCTCCACTGCCTTCAACACCCTGGATGCGGACCTGAAAGCCGAAGTCAGGGCAGAGTTGAACGTCGAGTCGCTGGAGTCCTTCTCGTCGGCCGGAGACCTCGTCGACCACTCGGCGAAGGGCAACTTCCGGGTGTTGGGCCGTCGCTTCGGCAAGGACACCCCGACCGTGGCGGCAGCCATTGCATCGGCGGACGCGGCGGCCCTGGCCGCCGACCTGGCCGCCGGTGAGGCCACGGTTGAGGTGCCGGGACTCGGCGCGGTGACCCTGGCCCCCGACGAAGTGCTGGTGTCCGAGCGGCCCCGGGAGGGCTGGTCGGTGGTGAACGAGCAGGGCGAGACGGTCGCCCTGGACCTCGAACTCACCCCGGAGTTGGTCCGGGCGGGGCTGGCCCGCGAGGTGGTCCGGCTGGTGCAGGAGAAGCGGAAGTCGTCCGGGCTGGAGGTCACCGACCGGATCAGTCTGCAATGGGCGGCGGCCGGCGAGCT
>CAYVOW010000045.1:14420-17768 GCA_964453585.1 uncultured Micropruina sp. | reverse complement strand
CCGGGCTGGAGGTCACCGACCGGATCAGTCTGCAATGGGCGGCGGCCGGCGAGCTGGCCGAGGCGCTGCGGGAGCACGACGACCTGGTCGCCGGTGAGGTGCTGGCCACCTCGATGACCGAGGCCGAGCCGGCCGACACCTGGTCCCGTGACGCCGACTTGGGCCTGGAGTTCAGCATCGCCAAGGCCTGAGGCGGCTCGGGTGTAAACGGGCGAGCCACCCCACTCCCGCCGGTCGCGGGGCACCGGCGCCCGGGTTCGATGCAGCAAGATGTCCCAGTGATGAGCGAGCGACTCGGCCGACGGCACCGGATGCTGGTCGCCGGGGTCAGCCTGATGATGGTGGCCGCGCCGCTGTCGGCGATCACGTTCACCTTTGCCAACCCGTTCATCGCCCGCGACTTCGGCATCGGCAGCGCCGAGGTGATGCTCGCGTTCTCGGTGATGACTCTGGCCAACGCGCTGTCCATGGTGTGGATGGGCCGCTGGATCGCCTACTGGGGCGCCCGCCGCGTGGTCATCGTCGGCGCGGCCTGGAGCGCGCTGATGCTCGTCGGCTTCTCCTTCGCGTCCAACCTGTGGCAGCTCATCCTGCTGTCGCTCGGCCTCGGCCTCACCGTTGCCACTAGCACCGCGCTCTCGGGGACGATCCTGATCAGCGAGTGGTTCGTCAGCCGCCGCGGCACCGTCCTCGGGTTCGTGAACGCGTTCACCGGGGTCACCGGACTGGTCGCCGGCCTGCTGCTGCCCTGGGTGATCGACTCCTTCGGCTGGCCCGGCGCCTATCGGGTGGTGGCCGCGCTGCTCTTCTGCCTCACCGTACTGCCGGCCGTGCTGCTGGTCCGGTCGCGCCCGGATTCGGCCGGTGTTCGTCCGTTCGGTGCCGTGCTGGTGCCCGAGGACCTGGCCCCGCTGGACGGAGTGTCGTTCCGGGAGGCGCTGCGCGGCGTCCCGTTTTGGGTGGTCACCGGGTGCGTGGTGCTGACGGCGGCCGTCCAGTCGCTGTTGCAGCACCTGGCGCCACTGGCCCGGCTGGCCGGACTGTCGCTGACCGAACTCGGTGTTGCGATGGCGATCCAGTCACTGGTGTTCGTCCTCGTGCAGGCGTTCGTCGGGTTCGCGGTGGACAACGTCGGCCTGGTCACCACCCTCGTGACCTGCCTGGGTACCCAACTCCTGGGCTGCGTCGCCTTCCTGTTCATCACCGGCGCAACGGCGTTCACCCTCAGCCTGATCCTGTTCGTCAACGGCCTCTGCGTGACCACGATCCTGGTGCCGATCATCGTCCGGCAGGTGTTCGGACCCGAGCACTACGCGGCAATCCTCGGGCCGCTGATGGGCGCGATGCCGGCGGGACTCTCCCTGGGGGCGCCGCTGTGGGGGCTCACCATCGACCTCACCGGTGACTACCGAGTGGGCCTGATCGTGGCCGCGGCCTGCTCTGCCCTGGTGGCCTTCGCGCTGACCTGGGTGATCCGGAGAGCTGCCGTGAGCGGGGCGGAGTCGGTGCCGAGCGCCCCCTGAGGCGTTGCCTTCCGTTCACCGAATGCGGTGACGCCGTTGGCCGAACCGTGACGTCGCCTCCGTAGCGTCGCCGCCATGACCGACCGTCAGGCCGATCGCGAGTCGCCCCAAGTCCTGGTGCTGGCTGACAGCGACAGCCGTTTCAAGTGGGGCCTGCACACCGCTCGCCAGTTGCTGCCGGACGCCGAGTGTCACGCCGTGCTGATCGAGGGCTCCAACAACCCCAGCGAGCGTCAGCGGTCCGAAGTGACCGTCCCGGTGGCCTCGGTTCGGGTGCTGCCGCTCAGCTGGGCGCTGGACGCGGTGTTCGCCGAAGCGCCCGACGTGGTCATCTTGGCGCTGCCCGGCGGCGCGGTGCAGGCGGTGCTGCAGTGGGCGAAGCGGACCTGGCCTGAACCGGGCCGGCGACCGGTCCTGATCAGCGGGTACGTCGGCGTGGTCTACGAGAAGCTGATGGACGGGCTGATCAGCCGGTCCGGATCGGACCTGATCCTGGCCAACAGCCCGCGGGACGAGGCTCGATTCCGAGCCGCGCTGTCGGGGGTCGGGGCCGATCCGGAGGCGGTCGCGCTGACCTGTCTTCCGTTCCTCGGTGGCCGTCCCTACCGCAGTGACCCGTCCCGCCCGTACACGGTCACCTTCGCCGCCCAGCCCGGGGCGCCCGCGTCTCGCGGTGATCGCGAGTACCTGCTCCGCCGACTGATCCGGCACGCCACCCTGCACCCCGACCGGGACGTTCTGCTGAAGCTGCGCGGGCGCCCGGGGGAGGCGCAGACCCACACCGAGCACCACCCCTACCCGATGTTGGCGGCGCGACTGGGGACTCCCAAGCCGCCCAACCTGCACGTCATCACTTCGGGGATGAGCGAGGTACTGGATCGCACCGACCTGCTGGTGACGGTGAGTTCCACCGCCGCCGTCGAGGCGATGCACCGCGGCATCCCGACCGCGATCATCTCCGACTTCGGCATTCGGGAAGCCCTGGGCAACCACTACTACGCGGGGGCCGGATGCTACGCCTCCTTCGCCCAGTTGGACGACCTGGCCGCACCGACCGCCGACCCCGGCTGGGCCGCCGACCACGGCATCGGTCCGGAGGTCAGCGCCAGGGCTGCCCGGCAGCGCCTCTTCGAGTTGCTGGGTCGCGATCAACTTCCCGGAGTCGCCCCGTTCTACGGGCCGTCCACCGCGCCGGAGTTCGTCGACACGCTGCTGGCGCGCTACGGCCTGGCCGAGAGTTGGGACGACGAGGAGGCGGTCGGGATCGGCCACCTGGTCCGGCATGCGGTGCGGATCGTCGCCAAGCAGGCCTACCGGCAAGGGGTCAACACGGTCGCTCCGCGGCTGCGGAAGCTGGCCCATCTGTGAGCCGCCGACCAACCCGTGACGATCTGGACGCGGTCGTCCTCGACTTCGACGGGACCCAAACCGACGACCGGGTTTGGCTGGACGCCACCGGCGCCGAGCAGGTGGTCGTCCATCGCGGGGACGGACTCGGCATCGCCGCCTTGCGGCGCTCGGGGCTCCCGGTGCTGATCCTGTCCAGCGAGGTCAACCCGGTGGTGAAGGCGCGGGCGTCGAAGTTGAACGTCCCGGTCATCCACGGCGTTTCCGACAAGGCGGCGGCCCTCACCGAATGGTGCGTTGACCAGGGGATTGATCCTGCCCGGGTGCTCTATCTGGGCAACGACGTGAACGACATCGGGTGCTTCCGGCGGGTCGGCTGGCCGGTCGCGGTGGCGTCCGCCTGGCCGGAGGTGCGCCCGCACGCCTTGAGCAGTTCGACGTCCCGGCCCACAAGGTGGCCTCGGCGTCCTTGACCGAC
>CAYVOW010000045.1:0-14320 GCA_964453585.1 uncultured Micropruina sp. | reverse complement strand
CCTTGAGCAGTTCGACGTCCCGGCCCACAAGGTGGCCTCGGCGTCCTTGACCGACGACGACCTGCTGCGCGACCTGCGGGCCACTGGTCGGACGATCATCTTGTCGACCGGGATGTCCACTCCGGCCCAGATCCGGCACGCAGTCGAGGTGTTGGGCAGCCGTACCATCGTGCTCTGCCACGCCACCTCCACCTACCCGGCCCGCAACGCCGAACTGAACCTGCGGATGGTGCAGACGCTGGCCACGGAGTTCCCGAACGTCCCCATCGGGTACTCCGGTCACGAGACCGGTCTGCAGGCGAGCCTGGCCGCGGTGGCTCTGGGCGCCTGCTTCCTGGAGCGGCACATCACCCTGGACCGGGCCATGTGGGGCTCCGACCAGGCGGCCTCGGTCGAACCCGGCGGTCTGGCCCGGCTGGTCCGAGACGTCCGGGTGGTCGAGGAGGCTCTCGGCGATGGGGTGAAGCGGGTCTATGAGGGTGAGTACGCGGCGATGCGGAAGCTGCGCCGGGTGGCCGGGGTGGTCGCGGAGTCCGAGGGGCAGGTGGCGTGAAGCGCAGCACCCTGGCGCTGGTGGAGAGTCCCGCGCAACTGCTCAACGTGATCGAGTGGGCGGCTGCGGCGGGGGCCACCAAGCGCACCCGACTGATGGTGCTGCCGCCCCGCGAGGCGACCAGCCAGATGCAGCTGACCCGGATGGTCGAGCTGGCCCGCGAGGCGGGGCTCGGGGCGTCCTGGTTCGAGCCGCGGCGCTCGGCGGTGTCGCTGGTCACCACCGTCTGGGAAATGTTCCCGCGGCTGGCCAAGGCCGAGCGGTTGGTGATCGGCGACCCGTTTTCCCGCTTCGTCCAGGCGGTGCTGCCGCTGACCGACGTCGCGGATCTGGTGGTGGTGGACGACGGTACCGCCACGCTCGGCTTCGTCGCCCAAATTGGCCAGCGGCCAGCAGTTGTCGCGCTGGCACCTGTCCGAGCCGGGACGGGGCGTGGTGGTGGACTGGCTGGCCCAGCACACCCGGGAGTACCTTCTGCCAGCGCCGGACGAGAACCGTCGGGTCGAGCTCTTCACGGCCATGCCGGTGGCCGCCCCGACGGGGATGACCCTAACCGCGAACCGCTTCGACTGGACGCGGCAGCGGTTCGGCCCGCCCAAGGTCAAGTCGGGGGTGGACCTGATCGGCACCTCGCTGGTCGAGACCGGGGTGGTCAGCGCCGAGCGCTACCTGCGCGGAGTCGAGACCCTGGCGTCCGGCGGCGGGCGCTACTACGCCCACCGGCGGGAGTCGGACCAGAAACTACGTGAGGTGGCCCGCCGGACCGGTCTGAAGATCGTCCGGCCTGACGTTCCGCTGGAGATCGTGGCGGCCCGCGGTCCGGTCAGCGAAACCCTGGTCAGCTTCCCGTCGACCGTGGTGCACACGCTGCCGTTGATCCTCGCCGGCACCGGGGCGTCGCTGGCGGTGTGCGATATCCCGCGGGGCTGGCTGGCGCACTCCGAGCCCACCCAGGCCGGCGACTTTCTGGACGGCGTGACCGCCAGCGCCCCGGCGGCGGCGACCCGGCAGTTGGGGTAGCAAAAGGCCCACCCACGGCTCGCGCCCAGGACGCGACTCTCGGGTTATCGAGCGAATCTCGGGTTAGAACACGAGAGTTCCGCGATAACCCGAGAGTTCCGGGACCACGCCTGAGCATGGTGAGGGCGGTGCAATCCCGATCAGCGATCGGGGCCGACAGTGGTTCGGGAAGTACGCCCCCGCATCCGGTGGGCGGCGGTTCCGGTAGCTACCGCTGCGCGGCAGGCGCCTGCGAAGCCCGCACCTGGTCGAGCACCTCGGCCATGATTCTCTGGACGGCGACCGTGTCGTCCAGCGGCATCACCGGAGACTCCTTCAGCCCGGCCGCCAGGCACTCGCCAACGTGGATCACCTCGTACTGGTAGCCCGAGTCGAAGGAGAGTTGCTCAGGCTCCTTGCCTCGGTACACGGTGATCGACGCACCGCGATGGAAACGCGGATGGACGTCGATCCAGCCCTTGGTGCCGAGCAGCATCATCCGGCCCGGTCCGTAGCAGGTGAAGCTGCCGGCCAGGGTGGCCGAGCGGCCGTCGGCGTAGCCGAGCAGCACCGAGAACTCGCCCTCAACCCCGGACGGGAAGGTGCCACCGGCGGCGTGGACGACGTCCGGGGTGCCGAGGAAGCCTTGGGCGAACGAGATCACGTAGACGCCCAGGTCGAGCACGGCGCCGCCGCCGAGCGCGGGGTTGAACAGCCGGTCGTTAGGGTCGAAGTCGCGGTAGGCGGTCAGGTCACCTTGGACGCCGCGGACCTCGCCCAGCTCGCCGGCGGCGATCACCTCGCGGATCTTCGACAGCGCGGGGTTGAACCGGGTCCACATCGCCTCCATCGCGAACACCCCGGCGTCGCGGGCCGCCGCCACGATCCGCTCGGTGTCGGCAACCGTGGCGGTGAACGCCTTCTCGACCAGGATCGGCTTGCCTGCCGCGATCGCGGCCAGGGCGAGGTCGGTGTGCTGAGGATGCGGGGTGGCGATGTAGATCGCGTCGATTTCCGGGTCGTCCATCAATGCCTCGTAGGTGCCGTGGCTACGTGGGATGCCGTGCCCGGCGGCGAAGGACGCCGCCCGCTCGGGTGAGCGCGATCCCACCGCCACTACCCGTCCGTTGGTCACCTTGCCCAACGCCTTGACCATCTCGGCGGCCATCCGCCCCGGCCCGGCGATTCCCCAGCGCACCTCAGTCATGCGGCCAGCCTAAGGAGGGCGCCAGGGGTGGTCGAGCCCGCGTCCGGCGCTCGGAGACAGGTTAGGATGCGCGGGAGTTGGGAGGCCCAGTGCGAGTTGTGCAGAAGTTCGGTGGTTCGTCGGTTGCGGACGCCGCGAGCATCAAGCGCGTCGCCCGTCGGATCGTCGACACCGCCAAGCGCGGCGCCCAGGTGGTCGTGGTGATCTCCGCGATGGGGGACACCACCGACGAACTGCTCGACCTGGCGAACCAGGTCAGCCCCCGTCCCCGACCCCGCGAGTTGGACATGCTGCTCACCGCGGGCGAGCGGATGAGCGCGGCGCTGCTGGCGATGGCGATCAACGACCTGGACGCCGACGCGCGCTCGTTCACCGGGTCGCAGGCCGGCGTGATCACCACCGGGACCCATGGCGACGCCCGAATCATCGACATCACCCCGGGCCGGATCGTGTCGGCCCTTGACGAGGGCGACATCGTGATCGTGGCCGGATTCCAGGGCGTCTCACAGACCACCAAGGACATCACCACGCTCGGCCGTGGCGCCTCGGACACGACCGCGGTCGCACTAGCGGCGGCGCTCAAGGCCGACTACTGCGAGATCTACTCCGACGTGGACGGCGTCTTCACCGCCGACCCGCGGATCGTCCCGAGCGCCCGGCAGATCCCGGAGATCTCCTACGAGGAGATGCTGGAGATGGCCGCATCGGGGGCCAAGATTCTGCATCTGCGGTGCGTGGAGTACGCCCGCCGCGAGAGCGTCCCCGTGCACGTCCGGTCGTCGTTCTCGGACAAGCCCGGAACCTGGGTCAAGGACATGGAGCAGCAGGAAGGGAAGGCGATGGAGCAGCCGCTGATCACCGGGGTCGCGCACGACCGGAGCGAGGCCAAGATCACCGTGGTCGGTGTGCCGGACCGCGTGGGCGAAGCGGCTGCGGTGTTCACCGCCGTCGCCGACGCCGGGGTCAACGTGGACATGATCGTCCAGAACGCGTCCATTTCCGACGACTCCACCGCAATCAGCTTCACCCTGCCGATGGCCGACAAGCTGAAGGCGTTGGACGCCCTGGCGGGCGCGCGCGGGAAGATCGGCTTCTCCGACATCGTCTACAACGACCACATCGGCAAGGTGTCCATCGTGGGGGTTGGGATGCGGTCGCACCCCGGCGTGACCGCCCGCTTCTTCACCGCCCTGGCCGCCGAGGGGATCAACATCGAGATGATCTCAACCTCGGAGATCCGGATCTCGGTGGTGGTCGCCTCCGAGGATGTGGACCGCGCCGTCCGGGCCGCCCACACGGCCTTCGGGCTGGACGGCTCGGGCGAAGCCGTGGTGTACGGCGGAACCGGACGCTGAGGGAGTCTCGATCGCTGGTGGTGGCTAGGCTCCCGGGGTGACCACCCTCTCCGACCTCGTCTGGCCCGTACGCACCGAACGGCTCCTCCTTCGTCCCGGCACGCCGGACGATGCTGCCGCGATCTTCGCCTTCCGGTCGCGACCCGAGGTGGCCCAGTGGCTCAGCTCACAGCCCGCCAGTGTCGCGGATCTCGGGCCCGAGCGCTTCGACTGGTCGATGCAATTGGTCGTCGAACGGGAGGGAGCCGTGATCGGTGACCTGATGGTTCAGGTGCAGGACGCCTGGGCTCAGGCGGAGATCCGGGAGGCGGCCCGGCGCACCCAAGCCGAACTGGGCTGGAGCTTCGACCCGGACGAGTGGGGCCAAGGCTATGCCACCGAGGCGATCCGAGCCGCGATGGGGATCGCCTTCGACGGACTCGGCGTCCGGCGGATCGAGGCGTCCTGCTTCGCCGACAACACCGCCTCGTGGCGGATCATGGAGAAACTGGGGATGCGCCGCGAAGGCTACTTCGTCGCCGAGTCCCTGCATCGGGACGGGACCTGGTGCGACGGCATGACCTACGCGCTCCTGGCCGATGAATGGCGAGCCACCGCGCGCTGATCACCCGCGCGGTGACCAGCCGGCGTGAAAAGAAAGCGTGGCGCCCGAGGGGGAAAGCCCCTACAACGGCAGGCCGGTCAGCACCAGCACCCGGTCGTCACACAGGTCGGCCATCGCGTACTTGACCCCCTCGCGTCCCACCCCGGACTTCTTCCAGCCGCCATAGGGCATCTGGTCGGCCCGGTAACTCGGGACGTCGCCGATCACCACCCCGCCGACCTCGAGGTCGCGGTGGCAGCGGAACGCCACGTCCAGCTTGGTGGTGAAGACGCCCGCCTGCAGCCCGTAACGCGACGAGTTGACCGCCGCGATCCCGTCGTCCAGCGACTCGTACCTCTCGACCATCAGCACCGGTCCGAACACCTCCTCGTTGGCGAGGATGGCGTCCTTCGGCACCCCGGCGAGCAGCGTCGGCTCCACGTTGCGGCCGTCACGTCCGCCGCCGGCGAGCAACTCCGCACCACGGGTGGTGGCGTCGGCTACCCAGTCCGCAATCCTCTGGGCGGACGCGTCGTCGATCACCGGGCCGACCTGGACGGCGGGGTCGGACGGGTCGCCGGTCTTCAGTTCCTTGACCGCCTGGGTGAGGTGGCCGACGAACTCGTCGTAGATGTCGGTGTGCACCAGCGTTCGCTGCACCGAGATGCAGGACTGCCCGGCCTGGTAGTTGCCGAACAGCGCCACCCGGGCCGCCGCGCCCTTGAGGTCGGGCCAGTCCGGCTCGATCATCACCGCGGCGTCGCCGCCCAGTTCGAGGACGATGTGCTTGTCCGGTGCGGTGCGCTGCAGGTGATCGCCGACCGTCTCGGACCCGGTCAGCGAGATCACCGGAATCCGCGGGTCGGTGATCAGCGGGGCCATCACGTCGTGCTTGATGGTCAACACCGACACCATCTGCTTGGGCAGAGCGGTCTCGGCGATGATCTCGGCCAGCACCAGCGCCGACAGCGGCGTCTTCAACGCCGGCTTGATCAGGATCGGCGCCCCGACCGCGATCGCCGGAGCCACCTTGTGGGCGACCAGGTTCAGCGGGAAGTTGAACGGCGCGATCCCCAGCACCACCCCGCGCGGGAACTTCCGGACGAGCGCCAGCCGGCCGGTCGCGGCCGCATCGGTGTCGAGCCGTTGCAGTTCGCCGGAGAAGCGCCGGGCCTCCTCGGCGGCCCAGCGGAAGGTGGACACCGCGCGTCCGACCTCGCCCTTGGCCCACATCACCGGCTTGCCGTTTTCGGCGGTCAGCAGGGCGGCGATCTCGTCGGACCGCTCGGCCAACCGGCGGCTGATGTGGTCCAACGCGGTGGCGCGGACGTGGGCAGGCAGCGCCTGCGCCTCGCCACGCACCGCGTACAGGTCGGCCACCGCTTGCTCGGTTTGGGCGGCGGTGGGAATGGAGACCGTCCCGACCACCTCACCGGTGTACGGGCTGGTCACGTCGACGGTCGCCTCACCGAAGGTGGGCACGCCGGACAACCAGAAGGGACGAACCTCGGTCATCTCACACCAGCTTTCCGAAGGCCGCGTCGATGATGTCGAGGCCCTCATGCAGAAGTTCGTCGGGGATACTCAGCGGCGGCAGGAAGCGGAACACGTTGCCGAACGAGCCGCAGGTCAGCACCACCAGGCCCTCGGCATGACAGGCCTTGGCCACCTTCCCGGTCAGCTCCGCGTTCGGCGTCTTCGTACCCGGCTGGACGAGTTCGATCGCGATCATTGCGCCGCGGCCGCGGATCTCGCCGATCTGCGGGTAGCGCGACGCCATCTCCGCCAACCGTGCCCGGAAGATGGTCTCGATCTCGCGAGCCCGGCCGTTCAGGTCCTCCGCCTCCATCGTCTCGATCGCGCCCAGTGCCGCCGCGCAGGCAACGGGGTTGCCGCCGTAGGTTCCGCCCAACCCCCCCGCGTGGACGGCGTCCATCAACTCGGCTCGGCCCGTCAGCCCGGCCAGTGGCAGGCCGCCGGCGATGCCCTTGGCCGTGGTCACCAGGTCAGGGACGACCCCCTCGTGATCGCAGGCGAACCAGTCGCCGGTGCGGCAAAGCCCGGACTGGATCTCGTCGGCGATGAACACCGCACCGTTGTCGCGGCACCACTGGGCGAGCATCCCCAGGAAACCGGGGGGCGGGACGATGAACCCGCCCTCGCCCTGGATCGGCTCGATGATCACCGCGGCCACCTGGTCCTCGCCGACCTGGACGTGCACCTGCGAGGCGAACTGGGCGAACGCCTCCTCGGCCACCTGGTCGGGGTCGCCGGCCCAACGGAACGGGTAGGCCATCGGCACCCGGTAGACGTCGGACGCGAAGGGTCCGAACCCGTGCTTGTAGGGCATGTCCTTGGCGGTCAGCGCCATGGTCAGGTTCGTGCGGCCGTGGTAGGCGTGGTCGAAGGCGATCACCGCGGTGCGCCCGGTGGCCACCCGGGCCACCTTGATCGCGTTCTCGACGGCCTCGGCGCCGGAGTTGAAGAGCGCCGACTTCTTGGCGTGGTCGCCGGGAGTGAGCGCGTTCAACTTCTCGCACACCTCCACGTAGCCGGCGTAGGGGGTGACCATGAAACAGGTGTGGGTGAACTGGGCCACCGCCTCCTGGACCCGGGCCACCACCCGGGGCGCCGCGTTGCCGACCGTGGTGACCGCGATGCCCGAGCCGAAGTCGATCAGCCGGTTGCCGTCGACATCGAGCAGGATTCCTCCGCCGGCCTCGGTGATGTAGGCCGCCAGCGTGTTACCGACGCCGTTGGCCACCGACGCCGACTTGCGGGCGGCCCACTGACCCGAGGCGGGGCCGGGGACGGGCGTGGCGAGGTGGCGAGACTGCTCAGGCATGACACCATCCTCGTGCCCCTTGGCCATGCTGTCGAATACTGCTTTTCTATCGAATCAATGCTTACTGGGCATACGCTGATGGGGTGGAACTGCGCACCATTCGCTATTTCGTCGCCGTCGCCGAGGCGGGGTCGGTGACGGCGGCCAGCCGAGGACTGCACGTCAGCCAGCCCTCCCTGTCACGCCAGCTCCATCAGTTAGAGAAGGAGCTGGGCCTCGACCTGTTCACCCGCCGCGATGGCCGACTTGTGCTGAGCCCGGCCGGACGGCAGTTTCTGCCGTCGGCCCGCGACCTGCTGGCGAGGGCGGACGCGGCCAAGGCCGCCGCGGCCGGCATCCGGTCCGGAGGGCTGAGCGCCCTCACCGTGGCGGCGCCGGAGGTGACCCTGAACGACGTGCTGGCCCCGTTCTTCGCCACCTTCACGCCGGACGATCCGATGCCGCTGGTCACCGAGCTCGATCCCGCGGACGAGTTCGACGCCCTCGACCGCGGCGCCGATCTGGTTGTGGGGACGAAGAACCCGCCGGAGCACCTGGCGCGGTTGCGGGTGGCCGAGTTGCCGGTGTTCGCCTACCTCCCGGACGCCCATCCCTGGAGCCAGCTGGCCCAGGTCACCCTTCGGCAACTGGCGGCCGAGCCGCTGCTCGTCCTGCCCGCGCCGGCGCACAGCCGCCGCGCCCTGGATCTGGCGCTGGATGTGGACGGCGTCCCCAGACCGTCGATGACCGAGTTCTCCTCGTCCCAGGTGGTGCTCGCGGTGGCCGCAGCCGGGCGCGGGATCGCCGTGGTGTCGGACGATCCGCGGTTCGGCCTGGTGCCGGTCCGGATCGCCGGCCGGCCCGGCCTGATCAGGATCCAGCTGTTCGCCGCCTGGCGTCCCGACCACCATGCCGCGGCGCAGATCGGCCGGATCGCCGACCGGCTGGCCGCCTTCGTCGCCGAGCGTTATCAGAGCTGAGGTCGTCCTCAGCCCTCGAACCCGTGGTACTGCATCACGTGCTTGATCCGGGTGTAGTCCTCCACCGCGTAGATCGACATGTCCTTGCCGTAGCCGGAGTGCTTGAACCCGCCGTGGGGCATGTCGCCGATCAGTGGGATGTGGGTGTTCACCCAGACGCAGCCGAAGTCGAGGCGGATGGTCATCCGGGTCGCGGTGGACGCGTTGGCCGTCCACACCGAGGCCGACAGGCCGTACTCGGTGTCGTTGGCCAGCCGGACGGCCTCGTCCTCGTCGGCGAACTTCTGCACGGTGATCACCGGCCCGAAGATCTCCTGACGGACCAGATCGTCGTCCTGGAGCAGGTCGGCGACCACGGTCGGCTCGAAGAAGAAGCCGTCACCGGCGACGGCATGCCCACCCGTGACCACCCGCGCATGCGACGGCACCGTGCCCATCAGGCCGGTCACCCGGGCCAGCTGGTTCGGGTTGTTGAGCGGCCCGAAGAGGATGTCCTCGTCGGTGGGGTCGTAGCCGGTCTTGGTGGCCGCGGCGGCCTCGCCGAGCGCCTTCACGAACTGGTCGTAGACGCCGGCCTGGCAGAGCACCCGGGTGCCGGCGGTGCAGTCCTGACCGGCGTTGAACAGGCCGGCGACGGAGATTCCTTCGACGGCAGCGTCAATGTCGGCGTCGTCGAAGACCACCACCGGGGCGTTGCCACCGAGTTCGAGGTGGGCCCGCTTGAGGTCAGCGGCGGCCGCCTGAGCGACCGCCATCCCGGCGCGGGTTGACCCCGTGATCGACAACATCGCCGGGGTCTTGTGGGCGGTCAGCTGTGCGCCGGTTTCACGGTCGCCACAGACCACGTTGACCACGCCCGGCGGGAAGAACTCCTGCATCGCCTGGCCCAGCCACACCGTCGACGCAGGGGTGGTGTCCGACGGCTTGACCACGATCGTGTTGCCCGCGGCCAGGGCGGGCCCGAACTTCCAGACGAACATCATCAGCGGGTAGTTCCACGGGGTGACCTGGCCGATCACGCCGACCGGCTCCCGGCGGATCGAGGAGGTGAAGCCACGCATGTACTCGCCCTGGGATCGGCCCTCGAGGATCCGGGCGGCGCCGGCGAAGAACCGGATCTGGTTGACCGAAGGCGGCAACTCCTCGCTCGCGGTCAGGTTCTGCGGCTTGCCGGTGTTCTCCGACTCGATCTGCACCAGCTCGTCGGCGTGATCCTCGACGAAGTCGGCCAGCTTGAGCAGCGCCTCCTGGCGCTCGCTCGGGGTCGTCCAGCGCCATGACTGGAACGCCTCCGCAGCCGCGGCATAGG
Source organism: uncultured Micropruina sp. (assembly GCA_964453585.1). Taxonomy (GTDB): domain Bacteria; phylum Actinomycetota; class Actinomycetes; order Propionibacteriales; family Propionibacteriaceae; genus Micropruina. The sequence continues at coordinate 4,510 of CAYVOW010000045.1, read as the reverse complement.
CGGCGTCGATGTCGGCGGCGCCCGACTTCGGGCTGGTCGCGAACACCTCGCCGGTGGCGGGGTTCACCAGGTCGAGGGTCTCGCCGGACTGGGCCGCGACGGCCTCGCCGTTGATGATGTTGGTCAGAACCTTCTGCTCGGCCATGCCGCACTCCTTCGTCGTGACGCGTCGCCCCATTGTCGTCCATCCGGCGGAGCGGCAGCCATGCCGCGAGCGTCGCACTTCTGCATGGGATCGATGCCTTTGCGGCATGGCTCCCGGCGTGCTGCGTGTTTTACGGGGTTCGGATCGGAGTTGATGCCATCGGTGGGCGCGGATCGGTGAGCCGACGGCTTCAGGACGCGTGCGCCGGCGGTGGCACGGCGGTGTAGGTTTGAACCGAAGACAGGGGAGCGCCACCGGGCGCTGAGAGTGCGGAACGCCGCAGACCCTCGAACCTGATCCGGTTAGCACCGGCGTAGGGAGTCGGGATTCTCCTCACCACCAGGTGAGCCCTCCGAACGGAGGAGACACGTCAATGTCCAACCGCCTGGCCACTGTGGCCACGCTCCTGCTCTCGGCCACCCTGGCCGCCTGCACCCTCGGCACCACCTCGGCCACGCCGGGCGCCTCCGCGCCCGCCACGGCGACCACCAGTGCGCCCACCTCGTCCACCGAGCTCACCGTGGTCACCCACGACTCGTTCTCCCTGGACGAGAAACTGATCGACGCCTTCAAGAAGGAAACCGGCTACACGGTGAAGTTCGTCGCCCCCGGCGACGGCGGCGCCCTGGTCAGCCAACTCGTCCTGACCAAGGATTCGCCGCTGGGCGACGTCGTGTACGGCATCGACAACACCTTCGCCGGCCGGGCTCTGGACGAACAGGTGGTCATCCCCTACACGTCATCGAAGCTGCCGGCCTCGGCCGCCGACCTGGCCGCTGACGACACCCACCGGCTCACCCCGATCGACTTCGGCGACGTCTGCGTCAACGCCGACAAAGCGTGGTTCGCCGAGAAGAAGTTGGCCATCCCGGTCACCCTGGACGACCTGCTCAAGCCCGACTACGCCAACCTGCTGGTCACCGAGAACCCGGCCTCGTCCTCGACCGGGCTGGCCTTCCTGGTGGCCACGGTCGGGGCCAAGGGCGACCCCGGCTACCTCGACTACTGGGGAGCCCTGAAGGCCAACGGCGCCAAGGTGGTCAAGGACTGGGAGACCGCCTACTACACCGAGTTCTCCGGGTCCAGCGGCAAGGGCCCACGCCCGTTGGTGGTGTCGTATGCCACCTCGCCGTCGGCCGAGGTGCCCAAGGGCGGCACCGAGTCGCGCACCACATCACTGCTGCAGACCTGCTTCCGCCAGATCGAGTACGCCGGGGTGATCGCCGGCGCGAAGAACGAGGTGGGCGCGCAGAAGTTCATCGACTTCCTGCTCAGCGACGCCGTGCAGGCCGACATCCCCGGCCAGATGTACATGTATCCCGCGAACCGGGACGTCAAGCTGCCGGAGGCGTGGCAGAAGTTCGCCCCGCTGGCCAGCCAGCCGTTCAACGTGCCGACCGCGACGATCTCGTCCGGCCGTGACGGTTGGATCCGCGCCTGGACCGCCCGCGTGATCGGCTGATGACCGCCGCCGTCCAGGTTTGGCGTCGGCCGGCGATCGGCCCCGCGCTGGCCTGGACGCTGGCGGCTGCGGTACCGCTGGGGTTCCTCGGCGTCTTCTTCGTCTGGCCCGTGGTAGGGCTCCTGGCCAGGGGTTTCGTGGTCGACGGTGAGTTCAGCGCGGCCGGCCTGGCGGTCCTGGCCGCGCCCCGCACCTGGCGGATCCTCGGCGTCACCCTTGGTCTCGCCGCGTCCGGAACCCTGGCCTCGGTGGTCCTCGGCATCCCCGGCGCCTACCTGCTCTACCGCTGCCGCTTCCCGGGCCGGAATCTGCTCCGGGCCGTGGTCACGGTGCCGTTCGTCCTGCCGACCGTGGTGGTCGGAGTCGCCTTCCGGAGTCTGCTCGCCAGCCACGGGCCGCTCGGCTTCCTGGGGCTGGACGAGAGCTGGCCGGCGATCGTCGCGGCCCTGGTGTTCTTCAACTACTCGGTGATCGTCCGGACGGTGGGGTCGATGTGGGCGCGGCTGGATCCGCGCGCGGCCGAGGCGGCGGCCAGCCTCGGGGCGAGCCCGGGCCGGGTCTTCGCCACCGTGACCCTGCCCGCGCTGACCCCCGCGATCGCGTCCGGGGCGTCGTTGGTGTTTCTCTACTGCGCCTCGGCGTTCGGCATCGTGATGGTGATGGGCGGGGTCTGGTTCGCCACCATCGAGACCGAGATCTGGTACCAGACCACCCAGTTGCTGGACCTCTCGGCCGCCGCTGCCTTGTCGGTGGCCCAACTCGTGGTGGTCAGTTGTTCCCTGATCGTGGCCAGCCGGGCCCGGGCGCGGCAGGAGCGGGCGCTGCGGCTGCGCGGTGACGCGACCGGCGAGCATCACCTTCGATCCGCCGACCTGCCGTCGGCTGCGGTCACCCTGCTGGTCGTGGTCTGCCTGTTGGCCTTGCCGATGGTCACGCTGCTGGTTCGGTCCCTGCAGACCGCCGACGGTCTCGGCCTCGGCAATTACCTGCTGCTCGGCACCACCGCGGGCCGGACGTTGACCGTGCCGGTCTGGACGGCCCTGACGAACTCCCTGGTGATCGCCCTCCAGGCGACCGCGCTCGCGCTGATCCTAGGAGTCCTGGTGAGCCTGGTGCTCTCCCGTCGCCCTCGGGCCCGCTGGGGGCGTCGTGGCCTGGCGCTGTTGGACTCGGTGTTCATGCTGCCGCTCGGGGTCAGCGCGGTGACCGTGGGGTTCGGGTTTCTGATCACGCTGAATCGGCCGCCCCTCGATCTGCGCAGCTCACCGATCCTGATCCCGATTGCCCAGGCGCTGGTGGCGTTACCGCTGGTCGTCCGGTCGTTGCTGCCGGTCCTCCGGGCGATCGATCCGCGACTCCGTGAGGCAGCGGCGACCCTCGGCGCCGACCCGGGTCGGGTGCTCGCCACCATCGATGTCCCGTTTGTGTTACGCGGCCTGGGGCTGGCCGCGGGGTTCGCCTTCGCCACCTCACTCGGTGAATTCGGCGCGACCTCCTTCCTGTCCCGCCCGGACCACCCGACGTTGCCGGTGGTGATTTTCCGGTTGATCGGACGACCCGGCGCGGAGAACTTCGGGATGGCGATGGCGGCCTCGGTGGTGCTGGCAGGCTTGGCGGCGGCGGCAATGATGCTCGCCGAGGCGCTACGGCCACGGGAGGCGACCGGACTGTGACCGGACTGACGGTGCGGGAGGCGGTCGTCCGCTATGGCCCGGTGACGGCGGTCGACGCCGTGTCGTTCGACCTGCGCCAGGGCGAGATCATGGCGTTGCTGGGCGGGTCCGGCTCCGGCAAGTCGTCCCTGTTGCGGGCGGTGGCCGGCCTGGAACCCCTGGTCTCGGGGACGGTGTCCTGGGACGGGACTGACCTGGCCGGCGTCCCCGTCCACAAGCGTGGGTTTGGGCTGATGTTCCAGGACGGGCAACTGTTTCCGCACCTCGATGTGGCGGCCAACGTCGGCTACGGCCTGTTCCGGCTGTCCAAGGCGCAACGCCGAGGACGGGTCGAGGAGTTGCTCCGGCTGGTGGGCCTGGAGGGCTACGGCTCGCGGCCGATCACGGCGCTGTCGGGAGGCCAGGCGCAGCGGGTGGCGCTGGCGCGATCGCTGGCTCCGGAGCCTCGGCTGCTGCTGCTGGACGAGCCCCTGGCCGCGCTGGATCGCGGCCTCCGCGAGCGGATGGTGGGGGTGCTGGGCGAGATTTTGCGGGCCACCGGCACCGCCGCCCTCTACGTCACCCACGACCAGGACGAGGCCTTCGCCATCGCCGATCGGGTGGCGCTGCTCGGGGCTGGACGCCTGCTGCAGCTGTCTTCGCCGGACGAGCTCTGGCGCCACCCGGCGACTCGGGAGGTGGCTGAGTTCCTGGGCTACGGGCCGATTGTCGAGCCTTCCACCGCGGTCCTGCTGGGTTGGCCTGATCCGGCTACGGTCGCGATCGGGCCGGTCGGGCTGCTGCCGGCCGAGTCGGGAGTTGTCGTCCCGATCACCGAGCAGCGCTACCACCGGGGATTTGTCGAGGTGACGGTCACGCTGCCTGACGGGCAATCGGCGACGGTGCGGACGGGGGAGAAGTTGGCGGCGGACACCGTCTCTGTCCGGCTCGACCAGGACGGCTGCGCCGTCCTGCCTGCCGGGTAGCCAGGGGTGGGGCCGCCCGTTACACCCGCGATGGGGGTTTCAGGTGGGCCGCAGGTCAAATCCAGCCCATCTCTGGTGTAATCAGGCGGCAGCGAAAACCGGGGTGATGGTTTCCCATCACCCCGGTCTCGGCTCCGATCGTCAGTGGGCGTCGCTGTGCCCCTGTGCGTCTGCGTGGAGAGCGGCCTTCTTGGCCTCGTTCTCGTCGCGGATCTCGTTGAAGCGCTGGTCGGTCAGCGGGTACTTCCAGAAGATCAGCATCGCG
>CAYVOW010000044.1:0-20411 GCA_964453585.1 uncultured Micropruina sp. | reverse complement strand
GGACCTCGCCGGCCGGGGTCTGGACGCTGTCCACGCCGAGTTCGGCGGCGGCGTTAACGATCAGGTCGCGGGTCATCGCGGCGATGGTGTGCTGATCGCCCCAGGACTGGTAGGCCTCCAACATCGTGAACTCGGCCGAGTGGGACGAGTCGATTCCCTCGTTGCGGAAGATCCGACCGAGCTCGTAGACCCGGTCGACGCCGCCGACGATGGCCCGCTTGAGGTAGAGCTCCAGCGCGATCCGCAGTGTCATCGGGATGTCGAAGGCGTTCAGCCGGGTATGGAACGGACGCGCCGCGGCGCCACCGTGAATGAGTTGCAGGACCGGGGTGTCGATCTCCAGGTAGCCCTGCTGGTGCAGGGTTTCCCTGATCGAGCGGACGATCGCGGCCCGCGTCCGGACCATGTCGCGCGATTCCTGGCGGGCCACCAGATCGACGTAGCGCTGCCGGACCCGGGTCTCCTCGCCGAGCTCCTTGTGCAGAGCCGGCAGCGGTCGCAGCGCCTTCGACGCCAACTGCCAGGAGCCGGCCAGGACCGACAGTTCCCCGCGCCGTGACGAGATCACCCGGCCGGTCACCGAGACGAAATCGCCGAGGTCCACGTCGGCCTTCCAGTCGGCGAGCCGCTGCTCCCCCACCTCGGCCAGCGAGATCATCACCTGCAACCGGACGCCGGGGTCGTCGGCGGTGAACCCGTCGTCCAGGGTGGCGAAGCAGAGCTTGCCGGTGTTGCGGAGGAACACCACCCGGCCGCCGACCGAGACCACGTCCTGGGTCTCCTCGCCGGCGGTGAGGTGCGCCCAGCCGTCATGGACCGCCCGGGCGGTGTGCGTCCGCGGCACCTTGATCGGGTAGGGCTGGGTGCCCTCGTCCAGCAGCCGGGCGCGCTTGTCGCGGCGGACCGCCTCCTGCTCGGAGAGGTCCTCGGGCGGCAGGGCTGGCTCGGTCACCCGGGGATTCTACTGATCCGCCGCCTGACGCCCTGACATCTCCCTCTCTTCGGCCTCCGCAGCGGATCGGGCGCGGGTGAACGGTGAGGCACCGCCCTGGCCTGGTCACCCCGATCCGCTACCCGATGGCTCCCTGATAGGTGAGGGGGATCATCTCGGTGGCGATCAGTCGGCCCGACGTGGCCGAGTAGATCCGGCACCTGAAGACCAAATGCCGGGTTACCTCGGTGTCGAGGCTCCAATAGACCCGGGTGCTGTAGTCAGCGGCGTCGACCGCCCCCCGCGATGTCACGGGGAGCTTCGTCGGGCTGCCGCCCGTCTCATACCAATCCCACGCCCAGGTGACCGCCGTCCCCGCCTGCGCCCGGTTCAGGTACGTGACCTTCAGCGTCACGAACTCCCCATCCCTGAACTCATCACCCGGGGCAAGCAGCTTCTGATTCACCGACGCCGAGATGGAGAACTGGGGCTGGTTCGTGACCGGCGGAGCGGTGACCACGGCCGTCAGCGACCCGGTGGCCCCATCTCCGTTGGGCAGGGTGACCCCGGCCTTGATGGCGGTCGTCCCCTGTTTCGACAAGGTGACCAGCCGCGAGCAGGGACCGCTCTGCTGCCAGGTGAGGCCGCCCGTGTCCCACTTGACCTTCGAACAACTGGGCGGGAACCCCGTCGAGTAGTTCACCTTTGCGGTGACGAGCACGCTACTGCCTTGCGGCCCCGTGACCGTGTTCCCGTTGACGGTGGCACCCCCCTTGGGCTGGGCGGTGAGGGTGACTGATCCAGTCGGCTTCGACACCGTCACCGTGATCGTCTTACTCACCGACGCGCCCGACGCGTCCGTCGCGGCGGCCGTGAGTTTGTGTACCCCCAGCACATGCAGCACCAGGTTCGCCGGCGATCCCAGCGGACCTTCCCGATCGGACGACCAGGTGACCTTGAGTTTCCCCTGGTCGGGGTCGTCAGCACTGGCGGTCAGCGGCTTCGGCAGGCCGCCGGCGTCGGCGACGGTCACCGTGTCCCCGTCCTTGGGGCTGACCACCGTCAGGGTGGGCAGTTGGTTCTCCGCACAGCCCAGGTCGACGGCCTCGTTGAACACCTCCGTGCCCCACTTGAGGCCCTCGCCGAGGACTGTTGCGTCAATCCCGACGTCCGCCTTCGCCCGCGCCTTGACGCACCACAGCCGTGAGGACCCGTAAGCCCCGTTGAGTCAAGTTGCGGGCTGAGCGTCAACTCGGGGCCGGCCAGGCCGTAGAGCAGCAGCCGTCCGCTGATCGGCACCGTCATGGTGGCTTGGGCCTTGAGTTTGAGGGCGGTCGAATGGTGCTCGAAACTCTTGTCGAACTTCTTGTCGGCGCTGAAGTCACCGGTTCGGGGTCGACGTGACCGGAGCGAGCCGGTCCGACCCCGCCGACACCGGGCTGGGGCGGGTGCACGGTGGCCCGGTCACCCTGGAGACCAGCGGCGGCGCAGTGCTGGCCGCCGAGGTGCTGGTCGCCACCGGGCGCCGACCGAACACCGCCAAACTGGGACTGGAGGCCTTCGACCCCCGTCCGGACTGGCTGCACCTGGTCGGGGACGCGTCCGGCGAGCCGCCGCTGACCCACTGGGGCAAGTACCGGGCGCAGCTCCTGGGCGCGGCGATCCAGGCCAGGGCGCCGGGACGTCCGGTGCCGTCGCCGGTTGAAGCGCCGGTCCCCCAGGTGGTCTTCACCGATCCCCAGGTGGCCTCGGTCGGGGCCACGTTGGAGGAGGCCCAGGGCGCCCGGGCGATCGACGTACCCTTCTCGTCCGCCGCCGGGGCGTCGCTGCTGCGCGATCACCTGGTCGGGCAGGCCCGGCTGGTGGTGGACGCCGACGACCGGCTGCTCGGGGCCACGTTCGTCGGGCCGGACGTGGCCGAGCTGGTGCACTCGGCCACGGTGGCGATCGTCGGTGGACTCACCCCGGATCAGTTGTGGCACGCCGTGCCCAGCTACCCGACTGCTAGCGAGGTGTGGCTGCGGCTGCTGGAGGCGGACCGCAACCGCTGAACCCGACTCGGCGCCCCGAGGTCGGCCCTGAACTCGCCAGTCGAAAGCCGTTTTTCGGGGGACTTTCGTCCAGATGAGGGCTGTGGTCTGGCGATTTCAGGGCGACCGGCACGAGATCAGGCGAAAGCGCGGTCGAAGACGGCTGCCGCCTCCGGCGTCCAGGCGGAACTGAGGCAGGGCTGGACGAACCCGTCGAGCGACAGCAGCACCCGTTCGCCGGTCCGCCAGGTCACCGTGCCGAGGGAGACACCGCGGGGGACCACCACGTGCAAGGTCGCGTATGGCCCACCGCGATACCAGCGAGTGACCTCGAGGTTCACCAGGTCGGTCTCGGAGTCCCGTTTCACCGAGGTGATCGTGGCGTCGACCGCCTGGGCGGGCAGTTCCTCGCGCAGAAGGTCCACGGTCAGGGCGCGGCACTTGGAGGAGCCACCGGAGACGGACGCGGTCAGGTCACCAGCCGGAAGCGCCGCCCGTCCGGGATAGCGGATCGGTCCGAAGGCGGCGTCATAGGCCTCGAGGAGTGATCGGTTCACCGGCCCCGAATGGCAAACATTGACGAGGTCGGGGGCGACCACAGCCACCAGGACCTCGCGGCCGACGCTCCACCCGCCCGGTGCCGCGTGGCCGGTGGCGACCCGTAACTGCGTGACACCGGCCAGTCCGGCGACTGCTTGCCGGATCAGGACGGTGATGTCGCCGGCCGAGGTGGCCCCGATGACCCCCAGCGCTGCGCGGGAGACGTCTTGCCGCAGGTAGCCGGCGCTGGGTGCGCGGCAGTCGACCAACGCTGGGTCGACGTCCAGCCTCACGTCCAGGGTGATCCCCGGGGTAGCGGCGGGGGTGGCCGCCGGCGTGCCCGGGACGGCCCGGTTCAGCCAGGGAATCAAGGCAACCACTAACACCAGGCAGGCCGCGGCCAACGCGGGGACGAGCCACCTGGCGCGGAGCCCCCGTGGACGGGCGGTCACTTCGTTGATGACGGCCGACATGCTGTCGGCGGTGACGGAGGTATCGCGGGCCGGGTCAGCTGCGGTGATCGAGCCCCGCAGGTCGTCGTCTGCACCCGGACGGAGGTCAGACATGGTGGTCTCCCTTCACCCCTGACATGTCCGGCGCGGTGCCGTCCCTTTCGTCCAGCAACACCCGGAGGTGGGCCTTGGCTCGGGTCAGGCGGATGCTGACCGCGTTGGGAGTGATGCCCATTACCGTCGCGATCTCGCCGGGGCCGAGTTGCTCCCAGGCCCACAGCCGAAGTAGCTCAGCCTCGCCGGGAGGCAGCGACACCAGCGCTTGGCGCAGCTGGGCGTGGCCGGCGTCATTGGGCGGCATGGTGTCTCGGGGTGGGTCGAGCAGGATGATCCGATGCACCAGGCGCTGCTGCCGACGGCGCGTCCTGGTCGCGTTCGCAAGGCAGTTTGCGGCGACCCGGTAGCACCACGGCAGAGGCTCGTCCGGAAGGTCGTCGAGGCGTCGCCACAGCACCACCAGTACCTCGGCGAGGACGTCGGCCGCGGTCGCGTCGTCGGTGCGGCGGAGCAAATAGCGCAGAACTGGCGTGTGGACGCTTGCGGCCAGCGCCTCAAAGCGCGGGCGGGCATCGTCTGTAGCCTCCACACTTCACAGTGTCCGGCGAGCAGGGCGGTCTTTCGCCCCGACCCGCAGTCTTGATCACTTCTGCTGGGACGGGCTCCCCTGGAATCGCCATCCAGGGGTGTCATTTCGGGGCGCTGCGTCCAGATGAGGCCTGTGGACTGGCGATTCCAGGGTCAGGCCGCCGGTGGCCGGAGCCGATGCCGATGCCGATGCCGATGCCGGCGGGTGCGGATCACGGCGAGGATGTCGGCCAGGACGTCGTCCCAGTGGAACATCACGTCCTCATACGTGACGCGCAGCACCGTGAAACCGAGGGCGGTAAGCCGCCGATCACGGCGCCGGTCGCGCTGGTAGGAATCTGCGCCGGTGTGATGCCGCCGGCTGTCGATCTCGAGTACCAGGGTGTCGCCGACCACCATGTCGACTCGTCCGACGCCGTCGATCTGCACCTGGGGGCGAACCTTGATCCGGGCCGCCCTGAGCCGAACCCGGACGAGGCTTTCGGTTCCGGAGTCACTCCAGTCGCATTGGTCGAGCAGGTTGCGATGGACGGACTCGCAGCCATGCAGCGCCTCGGCCAGCCCTTCGCGGTCGAGGAGTCCTAGGCGCAGGATCGAATCCATCGCCACCACGGCCGACTCGGCGTCCACGCAGCGCACCGCCGTGGCGATCGCGGTCGGAACGTCGTCCACCGCGCTCAGGGCACCGCGAGGAAACGAATTGGGACACCAGGCGACGCCAGGGGAGCTTCGGGTTTCGACGCGGATCGCCCGGCGGACGTGGAGCGCCGAAGTGGGCATCGTCCAGGCCCCGCGGAGGGCAAGTGCCGAGACGCACGAGACGACGCCGCCGAGGGCAACCGCCCGTACGGCTTGGGGATCAGCGGCGGCGTCGGCCAGCCAGCCGCGCCGAACCCGTCGCAGACGTCCGTCCGACACCGCAGAGCGAACCTGCCAGTCGGTGTTGCCCTGCTTCTTGAGGGTGGAGGTTCGCCAGATGCCGGCTTCTCCGGGAAAGGGGATGGGGGTGAGCATGAGGTCATGCTTCCTCGGGCATTCGGCGTTTCCAAGCGGGATGCCGAGTTATCCACAGGGCAGGCTTTCAGGCCCTGGTCGGTGGGTGTCGCCTGTGGATGGAATCCCCCTGGAATCTCCATCCCAGAGCCGAGATACGTGCACGACGTCGATCTGAGGGCTGTGTGCTGGAGATTCCAGGGCAACCAGCCCTGGACGAGTGAAGACCGGGGCAAGTCCTGGTTCATCCGTCCTCCGGACCCCGACGCCGGACGATCAGGCGCGATGCCGCGACCGCCACCGCCGTCAGACCGGCCACCCCCGCGGCCACGAAGAGGACGCGGGGTCTCAGCCAGGTCACGGCGGCACCACCCAGCGCCAGCGCCAGCAGGCTGGCCGCGCGGGCCATTCCGGAGAGCGCCGACTGCACCTTGCCGCGGTCCGCGTCCGGCGTGCGGAGCATGATCAGCGCTCCGCTGGCCGCATTGCCGACCCCCGCCCCGCCCGCCAGGATCACGATGAGGACGAAGTAGACCCAGTAATCGGGGGCCACGCCCGCCGCGGCGATCGCTGCGCAGGCAGCCCCAAACCCGGCCAGGCACCCTCGGACCCGGGACGCCTCGGACGCCAGTCGTCCGGCCAGCGCCGCACCCACCACCCCACCGACGCCGGCCGCGATCTCGCCCAGTCCGTACTGGATCGGTGTCGCCCCCAGGGCATCGCGGGCCAAGAACACCTCCCCGGCATTGACCCCCTCGACCAGGACGACCATGACCAGCAGGGCGACAAACAAGGGCCAGATCAGCGCATCGGCCCGGACGATCCGGTTGCCGGCCGACCACCGCTGGTCGGTCTCGGGGGTGTCCGCCTCGCTGGCCACGTGCCGCCGCGTGGGCAGGACCAGAGCGGCCACCACCAGGACGCCGATGGCCGCGGCGGTCAGCCAAAAGGCCAGATGCCCGCCGTACCACTGGTAGAGGAACCCGCCCAGAGCACCGCCCGCTGGTCCGGCCAGCGCGGCAAGTCCCTGCTGCCAGGCGATCGCCTGACCGAGCCGCTCCTCTCCCACCACCCGCGGGAGCAACCCAGCCCAGACCGGTGCCACCAACGCCTGGCCGGTCTCGAAGAGCAACACCATGACCAAGGTGGTGATCACGCGTCCGTCGAGGGCGAGTCCCACGGCGGCGAGCAACTGGAGGCCGAGCCCGATGGCCAGCAGCATCCGCGAGTCGTGCCGGTCGGCCAGGCGCCCGGCGATGCCTATGGTGGCGATGGTCGGAACCGAGAAGCAGGCGAGGAGAGACACCACGGCCCACGGTTCGCCCGTCCCGTCATGCACCCGGAGCAGCAGCGTCACGAACGCCAGCGCATTCCCCGCCTGAACGATGGTGCGCGGTGGCAGCACCAGCCAGGTGTCGCGGATGGCCCAGATCGACGACCGCTCCAGACTATGAATGCTTTCTTTCATAATATGTGAAGCATATGTTTCACGAAGTACCATGGGCAAGTGCCCACCGCCTCGGAACTGCCCGAACGGCTCTCCCTCGACGACCCGCGGGCGCTGCGCGCGCTGGCTCACGAGGTGCGCCAACACGTGATCGCGCTTCTCTACTCCGGCGAACAGTTGACTGCCACCCAGGCTGCGGACCGGTGTGGGGTCAGCCCGTCGGCGATGAGCTACCACTTGAGGACGCTTGAGCGCTGGGGCGTGGTGACCCGCGCGGAGCCGTCCGATGACGGCCGGGAACGACCCTGGCGAGCCGTCGCCCGCGGTCTCGACCTCCAGGCGGCGGCCGACCAAGCCCCCGGGGCGGTGGCACCGCTCCTGGTCTCCTTCGCCAGGGAGGCTGAGCGAGCCCTGCGCGCCTTCTCGGCTCGCCCCAGGGACGAGAAGCGGGCCGGCACCGTCCGGCGTGGGGTGACCCGACTCACCCCGGATCAAGCCCGAGCCATGAACGCCGAAGTCCAGGCGGTCTTGGAACGCTACGACGACCTGGCGGCGCCGGACGACGCCGAAGCGAGTCACTGGGACGTGTTCTACATCGCGGTCCCTGGGGAGCCGACATCCCCGTCCGGCTAGGCCCCTCTCCTGTTCGACGTTGCGCCCCAAACGCCATCGCGGCGCCTCAAACTTGGGGCGCAACGTGGACGGTTTGGGGCGCAAATTTCGCCAGGAGGAAGGGGAGGCGCCACTGGTTCAGGCGGGTCGACCCTGGAAACTCCATCCCACAGCAGCCACACGTGCAATACGTCGATCAGAAGGCTCTGGGATGGAGTTTCCAGGGAACTCCCCGTCCCCACTTGCGTGAGTGAGTGCTCACTCATACACTCCATCGGTGACCCGCGCCACTCCCCTCTCCCCGGACGAGCGCCGCGCCGCCCTGGTGACGGCCACCCGCCCGCTCCTGCTTGAACACGGGTTGACCGTGTCCACCAAACAGATCGCCGAGGCCGCCGGGGTGGCCGAGGGGACGATCTTCCGCGCATTTGCGACCAAGGACGAGTTGTTCTGCGCGGTGCTCCAGGACGCCCTCGACCCCGCCCCGGTCGTCGACGGCATCCGCGGCATCGCCGACCTCCCCCTGGAGGAGACCGTCGCCCGCCTGATCCAGATCCTGCAGGCGTCCGTGGCCCAGGTTCGAGCACTGTTCATGGCCATCTCCCAGACCAAACCCCGTGACCACAACGGCAAGAGCCACGCCGCCCACGTCGAGCGGGATGCCGCGATCACCGCGGCCCTGATTGAGCGGCTGGACCGGTTCGACGACCAGCTCAGGGTGAGTCCCAACACCGCCGCCTGGGCACTCAAGACCTATTCGTGGGCGGTGGCCCATCCGTTCACCGCCGACCCCGCGATCACCGAACCCCGGATGGTCGCCGCCCTCCTGCTCAACGGAATAGCCGAGAGGCAACCATGCTGATCCGAATCCTCCGCGACTACCTGAAGCCTTACTACGGCCAACTGGGCTTGGTGGTCCTGCTCCAACTGGCGGCGAACGGCGCCGCCCTCGTCCTGCCCACGCTGAACGCCCGGATCGTCGATGACGGCATCGCCAAGGGAAACCAGCCGCTGATCTGGGGGCTGGGCGCGGTCATGCTCGGCGTGACCGTGGTCCAGATGGCCGCCCAGATCGGCGCGGTCTTCCTCGGCGCCCGCTCAGCAATGGCCTTCGGCCGCGACCTGCGCGCCGCCATCTTCGAGCAGACGCTGCGCTTCTCGGCCCGCGAGATGAACTCCTTCGGCGCCCCCAGCCTGATCACCCGCACCACCAATGATGTCCAGCAGATTCAGCAGTTGGTGATGATGACCTCGTTCATGATCATCGCCGCGCCGATCATGATGATCGGCGGCGTCTTCATGGCCGCCCGCGAGGACGCCGGGCTGACCTGGACGATCCTGGTCGCGGTGATCGTGCTGGCTGCCCTGATCGGGACGGTCGTCAGCCAGATGATGCCGCTGTTCGCGACCCAGCAGACCCGGATCGACACCATCAACCGGGTGCTGCGCGAACAGATCGCCGGACTTCGGGTGATCCGGGCCTTCGTCGCAGAACCGCGCGAGTCGGCCCGGTTCGACCAGGCCAACACCGATCTCACCGACGTCGCCGTCAAGGTGGGCCGCCGGATGATGACCATGTTCCCGGCGGTGTTCTTCGTGATGAACGTCTCCACCGTTGGCGTCACCTGGTTCGGCGCCTTCCGGGTCGCCGAGGGTCACCTGGAGACCGGCCAGTTGCTGGCCTTCGTGCAGTACCTGATGACCATCCTGATGAGCGTGATGATGGCCACGATGATGCTGATGATCGCCCCCCGGGCGGTGGTCAGCGCCCGTCGGATCGCCGAGGTGCTCGACACTCCCTCCAGCGTGGTGGCTCCGGCGCAGCCCGTCCGCGAGGTCACCGGACGCGGCCTCGTCCGGCTGGAGAAGGTCGAGTTCAGCTACCCCGGCGCCGAACAGCCGGTGCTCACCGACGTCAGCCTGGAGGTGCGGCCGGGCGAAACCACCGCCATCGTCGGCTCCACCGGCGCCGGCAAGTCCACCCTGGTCAGCCTCATCCCACGCCTGTTCGACGTCAGCGGTGGGCGCGTGCTGGTCGACGGCGTGGACGTCCGGGACCTCGACGAGGACCTGCTCTGGTCGCGGATCGGCCTCGTCCCGCAGAAGCCGTACCTGTTCACCGGGACGATCGCCTCGAACCTGCGCTACGGCAAGCCGGACGCCACCGACGAGGAGTTGTGGGACGCGCTGGAGACGGCCCAGGCGGCCGACTTCGTCCAGGCCATGCCGCAGCAGTTGGAGTCGCCGATCGCTCAGGGCGGCACCAACGTGTCCGGCGGTCAACGGCAGCGGCTTGCCATCGCCAGGGCGTTGGTCAAGAAGCCGGACATCTATATCTTCGACGACTCGTTCTCGGCCCTCGACGTGGCCACGGACGCCCGACTGCGGGCGGCGCTGGAGCGCGAAACCGCCGACGCCGGCGTCCTGATCGTCGCGCAGCGGGTGTCCACCATCCGCGACGCCGATCGAATCGTCGTCCTCGATGACGGCCACGTCGAAGGCGTCGGCACCCACGACCACCTGCTGGCGACCTGCCCCACCTACGGCGAGATCGTGGCGTCCCAGTTCAAGGCAGAGGAGGCAGCAGCATGAGCACCGCACCCCGCGACCCCCAAGCCGGTCAGCCCCCGGTCAGGACGGCGAACGAGCGACCCAAACACGGACCTCCGGCAGGCCGGATGGGTCACGGCCCAATGCACGGCGCCGGCACCGGTGAGAAGGCGGTCAGCTTCGCCCCGTCGGCGAGGCGGCTGCTCGGCCAACTTCGTCCCGAACGGACCTTGATCCTGTTCGTGATCGTGATCTCGGCGCTGGCCACCACCGGGAACGCGGCCGGGCCGGTGATTCTGGCTCGGGCAACCGACCTGATCTTCGACGGCGCGCTCGGCGGCGGCATCGACTTCAACGCGCTGCTGCCGGTCATCCTGACCGCCCTCGCCGTCTACGTGGTGGCGGGCGTCGTGCTCTGGTTGTCCGGATTCCTGATCAACGACATCGTCCAGCGGACCGTGTACCGGATGCGCAAGGACGTCTCGGACAAGCTGAATCGCCTGCCGATCACCTACTTCGACGGCCAGCCACGCGGCGAACTGCTCAGCCGGGTGACCAACGACATCGACAACATCGCCCAGTCGTTGCAGCAGAGCCTGGCCCAGATGCTCAACAACATCTTCACCGTGATCGGCGTGGTCGCGCTGATGATGTGGCTGTCCTGGCCGCTGGCCCTGGTGGCCCTGCTGACCGTGCCGCTGACCGGTCTGGTCACCGCGCAGATCATGAAGCGGTCGCAGACCTTGTTCGTCGACATGTGGCGCTCCACCGGCGAGTTGAACGGCCAGGTCGAGGAGGCGCTGACCGGACACTCGCTGGTCAAGGTGTTCGGCCGCCAGCGCGAGGTCGCGGCCACCTTTGCCGCCCGCAACGAGGCGCTCTACGAGTCGTCGTTCAAGGCCCAGTTCATCAGCGGCATCATCATGCCCTGCGTGTTCTTCATCGGGAACCTGAGCTACGTGGCGATCGCGGTGATCGGCGGCATCTGGGTGGCGGCCGGCACCATGACGCTGGGCGCCGTCCAGGCGTTCATCCAGTACGCCCGGATGTTCACCCAGCCGATCACCCAACTGGCTTCGATGACCAACCTGCTGCAGTCGGGCGTCGCCTCGGCCGAGCGGGTCTTCGAGGTGCTCGACGCTCCCGAACAGACCTTCGACGGCACCGAACACCTGGGCGAGCCGGTCCAGGGAAGGGTCGCGTTCGAGGACGTGACGTTCAGCTACGACCCGGCCAAGCCGCTGATCACCGACCTGTCGCTGGTCGCCGAGCCCGGCTCGACCGTGGCCATCGTCGGCCCCACCGGAGCCG
Source organism: uncultured Micropruina sp. (assembly GCA_964453585.1). Lineage (GTDB taxonomy): Bacteria > Actinomycetota > Actinomycetes > Propionibacteriales > Propionibacteriaceae > Micropruina. The sequence goes on along the minus strand of CAYVOW010000044.1, from coordinate 8,900 downwards.
GCAAGACCACCTTGGTGAACCTGTTGATGCGGTTCTATGAGGTGCAGTCCGGCCGGATCACCATCGACGGTGTCGACATCGCCGCCGTCCCTCGGCGGGAGCTTCGCGGCGCGATCGGGATGGTGCTGCAGGACGCCTGGCTGTTCGGCGGGACGATCCGCGACAACATCGCCTACGGCAACCCCGAGGCGACCGAGGCGCAGATCCGGGCGGCCGCGGAGGCGACCTACGTCGACCGCTTCGTCCACTCGTTGCCCGACGGGTACGAGACCGTCATCGACGAGGAGGGGTCGAATGTGTCGGTTGGCGAGAAGCAGTTGATCACCATCGCCCGGGCGTTCCTGTCCGAGCCGGCGATCCTGATTCTGGACGAGGCCACCTCGTCGGTGGACACCCGCACCGAGTTGCTCGTCCAGCAGGCGATGTCGGCGCTGCGTGGCGGCCGGACGTCGTTCGTGATCGCCCACCGGTTGTCGACCATCCGCGATGCCGACACCATCTTGGTGATGGAAGACGGCGCCATCGTCGAGCAGGGCACCCACGACGAACTGCTGGCCCGCGACGGCGCGTATCACCGCCTGTACCGGTCGCAGTTTGCCGGCGCGGTGACCGAGGACGAGCAGGCGGCCTGAGTGTCCTGGCCGACCGACGAGGCCTTGTCGTCCCACTGGCCCGTGCTGGGTCGGATAGGCACCCGGGTCGCCGCCGGATCGGGCTGGCGGCTGGCGTGCACCACGGGCCGCTGGTACCTGAAACGACGTCCGGCCGGCAGAGCAGGGTATGAGGTGGCGATCACCGACGCGCTCTCGTCGGAGTTGCCGGTGACGCGCTTCGCAGTGGCTGCCGATGGGTCCCGCTGGCTGCGGCTCGGGGATGGGGATTTCCTGGTCTACCCGGAGTTGGCCGGCGCCGCCGTCACCGGGCTCGGCGGCGCCCAAGGAGTTGAGCACGCGGCGGCGCTGGGGGCGGCCTGCGCCCGGTTGCATCAAGCCCTGGCCCGGGTCGCCGTCCCGGTCCCGGCTCCCGGGCCGCTCACCAAGCCGATCCCGGCCCCGGTAGCGTCCGCGCTCGCCCGCGCCGGGTCGTCGGCGGACCTGCCCCAGCAGTTGATCCACCGCGACTTCCACCCCGGCAACGTCTTGTTCAACCGGGGCGTGGTCAGCGGCTACCTCGACTTCGACCACCTGATCGTCGGCCCTCGTCCGCTCGACCTCAGCTACTGCCTGGGCAGCATCCTGGCCCGGCGGCTGGAGCGGGATCGTCCCCGAGTCGAGCAATGGCTGGCGCTGGCGGGCGGCCTGGTGTCGGGCTACCTGTCGGTGGCACCGCTTCGTCCGGCCGAACTCGCCCGGATCGCCCCGCTGACCGTTGAGGTCGAGGCAGAGTTCCTCGACTACTTCCTCAGCATCGACGACCGGGCCAATGAACAGCTCACCGAGCGGCTGATCCTGCTCTTGGATCGCCTCCAGCCCCGGATCGCCGCCGCCGTTGGGCACCCAGAGACCGGAGGCAAAGCCGCCATACCCTGATTTCGGTGATCGCATGAGGGTTGGTCCCGTGCAGTGAGCGTGGCGAAGCCTCATGGCGTCACCACTTTCGCGGTCATGCCCCTGGGCCGTGGCCGCGGGCGTGAAAGGCTTCGCCCGTGATCGAGGTGGTGGCCGCGGCGATCGTCCGGCATGGCGTCATGCTGGCCGCCCGGCGCAGCTACCCGGCCTCCGAAGCGGGGCGCTGGGAGTTCCCGGGCGGCAAGGTCGGCGATGGCGAGGGGCCGGAGCGCGCCCTGACCAGGGAGATCGCCGAAGAGTTGGGGTGCTCGATCTCGGTGGTCCGGTGGCTGCCCGAGGGCGCGGCTCACCAGGGCGTCGACGCCGCCGGACGCTCAATCACGATCCGCCTCCGGGTGGCCGTCTGTTCCCTCAGCCCGGGCTCGCCCGAACCCTACCCCCGCGAGCACAACCAACTCCGCTGGCTCGGCCCGGAACAGCTGGACGACGTCGACTGGCTGGACGCCGACCGCCCCTTCCTCGCCGCCTTGCGCGACCACCTCCTCGACGGCGACCCACTGCTTGGCGGCAACGTCGGCGGGGCGGTCCGGATCGGGGAGACAGTGCGCCGGCCGACCGGCCCCTGGACGCCGGCGGTCCACGCCTACCTCGATCACCTGCACACATCCGGCCTCCCAGCGGTCCCCCGAGTCCTGGGCAAGGATGAACGCGGCCGCGAGGTTCTCGAGTTCCTGCCCGGCACGGTGATCGACGTCGACCGCGAGTTACTCACCCAGCGCCAACTCGACTCGCTCGGCCACTGGTTGCGCGCGCTGCACGAGGCCAGCCGCGGCTTCGACCACCCCGGTCCCTGGCGCTTCTTCGGGGTCGCCCGGCCCACCCTGATCACCCACAATGACGTCGCCCCTTACAACATCTGCTTCGACGGCGACCGACTCAGTGGCGTCTTCGACTGGGACCTGGCCGGCCCATCCACCCCGACGATGGACCTCGGCATGATCGGTTGGGCCAGCATTCCCCTCTACCGACCCACCCCGACCGGACAAGCGGCCGATCGCTTGCGCCGCTTCGCCGCCGCCTACGGCACCGAGCCGGACGTCATCGCCAACGCCGTCGAGCCCCGGATCAGGCTGGCCATCAACGGCATCCGGACCGCGGCCGCCAACGGCGATGCCGGAATGCAAAACCTGAGGGCAGCCGGCGAGCCCGAGCGCACCGAGGTGGCCCTGGCCTGGCTGCTCACCCGGCTGCCCGAGGTGCTGGGTCACCTGCGACGATAGGCCGATGCGGATCGACCTGAACGCCGACCTCGGCGAGTCCTTCGGCCCCTGGGTGCTGGGCGACGACGAGGCGATGCTCGCGGTGGTGACCAGCGCCAACGTGGCCTGCGGCTTCCATGCCGGCGATCCCACCACCGTGCGCCGGACGGTCGCCCTCGCCGCCGACCATGGCGTGTCCATCGGGGCCCAGGTCTCTTACCGCGACCTGGTTGGCTTCGGACGACGCTTCCTCGACGTTGCCCCTGCCGACCTGACCGCCGATGTCCTCTATCAATTGGGCGCGTTGGACGGCCTCTGCCGGGCGGCCGGGACGAGGGTGCGCTACCTCAAGCCGCACGGCGCCCTGTACAACGCCGTCGTCCACCACGAGACGCAGGCGGCCGCGGTGGTGGGCGCCGTCCTGGCCTACGACCCGACGCTGCCGGTGCTGGGACTGCCTGGGTCGGCCTTCCTCCGGCTCGCCGCGGACGCCGGACTGACCACGGTCACCGAGTTCTTCGCCGACCGGGGCTATCGCGGCGACGGCACCCTGGTGCCGCGGACCGAACCGGGCGCCCTGCTGCATGACCCCGCGATGATCGCCGAACGCACTGTTCGGATGGTGGCCGAGGGTTCGATCGACGCCGTGGACGCTAGCCCGGTCGCGGTGACCGCACGCAGCATCTGCGTCCATGGCGACACCCCGGGCGCGGTAGCGGTGGCCCGCACTGTCCGCGACGCCCTGGAGGCCGCCGGGGTGAGCCTCGAGGCCTTCGCCTGATGGACGCCCGCATCCTGCCCTGCGGCGACTCGGCGATCTTGATCGAGGTGGCGGGTCTGGCAGAGGTGCTGGCCCTGGAGTCCACCCTCCGACAAGCGGCCCTGCCGGACGTGATCGACCTCGTCCCGGCGGCCCGGACGGTGCTGGTGGCGGCCACCTCCGCCGCAGCCCTGGCCGCGCTCCGGCCCCGCCTGTCCGGCCTGATCCAGGCGGCGAACCGCACCGAACCACTCCCGGACGGGCCGCTGGTGACCATCCCCGTCCGCTACGACGGCCCCGATCTGGACGAGGTCGCCACGCTCACCGGGCTCAGCGCCGCCGAAGTGATCGCCGCGCACACGGGCCAGGATTGGCGGGTAGCCTTCGGCGGCTTCGCTCCGGGTTTCGCCTACCTCACCGGCGGTGACGCCCGCCTGGCGGTGCCCCGACGCGCCACCCCCCGCACTCGCGTCCCCGTCGGCTCGGTGGGCTTGGCGGACACCTTCTCCGGGGTCTACCCCAGCCCATCGCCCGGCGGCTGGCAGTTGATCGGCCGCACCGACCTCACCGTCTGGGACGCCAACCGCGAGCCACCGGCGCTGCTGAGGCCCGGGATGCGGGTTCGTTTCAAGGCACTCCAGTGAGCCTGACGATCATCGAAACCGGGCCGCTGGCGATCATCCAGGATGCGGGTCGTCCTGGGCTGGCCGCCCTCGGGGTCAGTCGCTCCGGAGCGGCCGATCGGGCCGCCTATGCCCTCGGCGGCCGACTGCTCGGGAACCCGGACGGGCTGGCCACGATCGAGCTGACCCTGGGCGGCTTCGCCGCCCTGGCCGCGGGCGACCTGGCCATCGCCCTCACCGGGGCCACGGCCGCGGCGATGGTCGGCGCCCGGCCGGCGTCCTGGAACGCCCCCAGCTACCTGCGCGACGGCGACGTCCTGCGGGTCGGCAGTCCCCGGGTCGGGCTGCGCAGCTACCTCAGCGTCCGCGGCGGCTGGCTGGTGCCGCCGGTGCTCGGGTCGTGCGCCACCGACGTTCTCTCCGGCCTCGGACCGGCGCAGCTTCGTCCCGGTGACGCTCTGTTGGTGGGGGCGCGGGTCACCGACCAGCCGACGGTGGACCAGGCCGCGCTGCCCTATGAGTCGGACGAGCCGGTGGTCCTGGACTTCCGGCCCGGACCCCGCGAGGACTGGTTCGACCTGGCCGGCCTGACCGGCGCCTCCTGGCAGGTGACCGACCAGACCAACCGGGTCGGCACCCGGCTGTCCGGACCGCCAATGCGCCGGGACGTCGCCTTCGAAAGCCGTGAACTACCTAGTGAACCGGTGGTCAGGGGCGCGATCCAGGTGCCGCCGGACGGACACCCGCTGATCTTCGGACCCGACCACCCGGTGACCGGCGGCTACCCGGTGGTCGGCGTCCTGACCGATGCCGCCAGCGATCGGCTGGCGCAGTGTCCCCCCGGTCGCCAGATCCGTTTCCGGGTGGCTCGCTGATCGCCGGAACTCCCAATGTTGGATCGTTGTTCGACTACCACGAAGGATCCAACATTCTGGAGTGGGTTAGCCGGCGAGTGGGCCCATCCGCTCGGTCACCGCATCCCAAACGGCCCGCTGCTCGTCCGCGGTGCCGCTGCGCAGCAGGCCGACGATCTCGGTCGCCAGCAGGTCGGCGCGGCTGACTGCCGCGCGATACAGCCAGGCGCGGCCTTCCAACTCCCGCCCGACGATGCCCTTCTTGGCCAGCCGGTCCAAGACGGTCATCACCGTCGTGTAGGCCAAGGGGCGATCGGCGTTCAATGACTCCTGAACCTCGCGGACCGACACCGGACCCGAGCGGCGCCACAGCAGCGCCATGACGGCTTCCTCAAGGTCTCCCAGGACGGCCATGCGCACATGGTAGACCTCACCTTTGATCGCTACGACGCCGGGTAGTACATTTCGCGATATGACATCGGACACCGTTGCCAGGTGGCAATTCGGGATCACGACGGTCTACCACTGGTTCTTCGTTCCGGTCACGCTCGCCCTGTCGATGATCGTGGCCATCTTCCAGACCATGTGGGTTCGGACCGACAACGAGAAGTACCTGCGACTCACGAAGTTCTACGGGAAGCTCTTCCTGATCAACTTCGCGATGGGCGTCGTCACCGGCATCGTCCAGGAGTTCCAGTTCGGGATGAACTGGAGTGAGTACTCGAGGTTCGTCGGCGACATCTTCGGCGCGCCGCTGGCCTTCGAGGCGCTGCTGGCGTTCTTTATGGAATCGACCTTTCTGGGCATGTGGATCTTCGGCTGGGACCGGCTCCCGCGCACGATTCACCTGGCCACAATCTGGTTGGCCGCCATCGGCACCAACCTGTCGGCGATCTTCATCCTGGCCGCCAACAGCTTCATGCAGAACCCGATCGGTGCGGTCTACAACCCCGCCACAGATCGTGCCGAAATGGCCGACTTCCTGGCCGTGTTGACCAACCCGGTGCTGCTGTTCACCTTCCCGCACACGATCGCCGCGGCCTGGCTGACCGCCGGCGGCTTTGTGGTCGGCGTCTCGGGCTGGCATCTGGCCCGGATCAACAAGCCGTCCACCGACACCGTTGGTTCGAAGCTGCGCGGCGACAACGAGTCGGCCCATCGCTTCGCCGCCAAGTTCGGCGCCTGGGCGATGCTGGTCGCCGGTGCCGCGCTGCTGATCTCCGGCGACCTCGGCGGCAAGGTGATGACCGAGTACCAGCCGATGAAGATGGCCGCGGCCGAGGCCCTGTACGAAACCGAAGACTCCTGCGCGCCGTTCTCGATCCTCACCATCGGGTCGCTGGACGGCTCCCGCGAGGTGTTCGCGATCACGGTTCCGTGCGTGCTGAGTTTCCTCGCCACCGGTGACTTCAACGGCAAGGTCGAGGGGATCAACCCGCTTCAGGAGCGTTACCGCGAGGAACTGATCAACCCGACCAACCCGCTGATGAAGGCCTACGTCGAGCAGATGCGCGCCCAAGGGGTCACCGATTTCGCGCCCAACATCCCGGTCTCCTACTGGAGCTTCCGGCTGATGATGGGGCTCGGTTTCCTCGGCATGGGGATCGCGCTGTGGGTGCTCTGGACCCTTCGCAAGGGCCGGCTGCCCAAGGGCGGCAAGCTCTGGACGGCCGCCATGATCGCCGTCCCGCTGGCCCCGTTGTTCGCCAACTCGTTCGGCTGGATCTTCACCGAAATGGGCCGCCAGCCCTGGCTGGTCACCGGCGTGATGTCGACCGCCACCGGCGTTTCGCCAGGGGTGAGCGTGCTCGAGGTGGTGCTGACCATGGTGCTCTACACCGTGATCTACGGCGTCCTGGCCGTGGTCGAGGTGGGACTGCTGCTGAAGTACATCAAGCTCGACATTCCCCAGGTGGCCGTCCCCGAGATCAAGGACGAGGACGAAGTCCTCTCCTTCGCCTACTGAGAAGGCAGTGAACTGATATGACTCTCCTCGCGGTGGACGCCTCCCCGCTCCAGATCGTCTGGTTCCTGCTGATCGCCGTCTTGTGGACCGGGTTCCTGGTCCTCGAGGGCTTCGATTACGGCATCGGCATGCTGATCAAGATCCTCGGCCGCACCGAGAAGGAGCGCCGGGTGATCGTGAACACGATCGGCCCCCTGTGGGACGGCAACGAGGTGTGGCTGCTGACCGCTGGTGGCGCGACCTTCGCCGCCTTCCCGGCCTGGTACGCCACCTTGTTCTCCGGCCTCTACCTGCCGCTGTTCCTGATCCTGATGGCGCTGATCGTCCGCGGGGTCGCCTTCGAGTACCGGGCCAAGCGTCCCGAGACGCAGTGGCGCAACAACTTCGACTGGTGCGCGGCGATCGGGTCGTTCGTGGTGTCGCTGGTGTTCGGAGTGGGCTTCGCGAACTTCGTGATCGGACTGCCGGTGGCGCCAGTGGCCAGCAATCCGTCGCTGTTCGCGCTCACCCCGAGCCCCTACCTGTGGCAGTTGTTCAGCCCGTTCGCGCTGCTCGGCGGCGTGATGCTGGTGGTGGTGTTCCTGTTCCACGGGGCGATCTTCCTGGCGCTGAAGACCAAGGGCGAGATGCATGAGCGGGCGAAGACCTTCGCCGAGCGGATCGGTCTGGTCGCGATCGCGGCCGGCGCCTTGTTCCTGCTCTGGTCCAATCTGGCCTATGGCACCGGCGTCATCGGCTGGGTGCTGATGCTGCTCGCCGCGGCCGGGCTGCTGGCCGGCTGGTGGTTCGTCAAGCAGGACCGGGACGGCCTGGCCTTCGCCGGGACGGCCGCCGCGATCGTGTTCGTGGCCGTCGGGATCTTCGTCCGGATGTTCCCGAACCTGGGCTTCGCCAACACCGATCCGACCCGGGTGCTCAACATCGCCACCGCCTCGGCGAGCCCGTTGACCCTGCAGATCATGACCTGGGCGGCGGTGGTCTTCGTGCCGATCGTCCTGATCTACCAGGGGTGGTCCTATTGGGTGTTCCGCCGCCGGCTGAGCACCCGGAACATGCCCGAGGACACCGCCACCGTCTACTGACCACCCTCAACCGGCCCGATCCCTTGAGGGTCGGGCCGGTTCGGCGTCCGCCCTCACGACTCGTTGAGGGGTGCGCCGCGGCGCGCCCGCTACGGTGGACGACGTGACCACCGCCCCCGACCTGGCCGGCCGGCGCGGGTCTCAGGTCCGGGCGTCCCGGGCCCGGGGGCCGATCGATCCGCGGCTGGTCCGGCGGGCGTCCGCCACCCGCGGGTACCTGATCGCCGGCGTGGCGGTGGGCTGCGCGGTCGCGGTGCTGACCCTGATCCAGGCCGACCTGCTGGCGAAGTCCCTGTCCGACATCTTCGCCACCCAGCAGCTAACCTCCCTGGCCTGGGCGGTCCCGGGGCTGGCGGCGGTGTTCACCGGCAAGGCGGCCCTGACCTGGATCAACCAGTGGCTGGCCCACCGCAGTGCCGCGGCGGTGAAGTCGCAGTTGCGCCGCGAGGTGCTGGCGGCCCGCCTGGAGCACCCGATCGAGGCCGGCAGCGCGGGTCTGATCACCCTGGTCACCCAGGGGTTGGACGCCCTGGACGGCTTCTACTCCAAGTACCTGCCGCAACTGCTGCTGGCGATGACCGTGCCGTTGATCGTCGGGGTGGCGATCCTCACCGCCGACCTGACCAGCGCGTTCATCGTGGCCGTCACCTTGCCGCTGATCCCGCTCTTCATGGCCCTGGTCGGTTGGACGACCGAGGCCCGGACGAAGCGCCGCTGGCGAACCCAAACCAGGCTGGCCCACCACTTCGCCGACCTGATCGCCGGCCTACCCACCCTGCAGGTGTTCGGCCGGGCCAAGGCCCAGGCCGAGGGGCTGGCCCGGACCGAGGCCGCGCATCGCCGCGAGA
>CAYVOW010000043.1:19931-21082 GCA_964453585.1 uncultured Micropruina sp. | reverse complement strand
TGCTGGCGACGCGTGTCGAGCCAGTCGCCTGCGGCGGGGGCGAGGTCGGGTTGCTGTTCGATCGCCGCCTCCACCCGCTCGGCGAGCAGCCGGTCGATCAGCGGACCGTCCATCGGGCTGAGCTGCCAGGCAGTGGCCGCGCGGTGAACGTCCAACCCCAGAGCCCTGGCGCGTGCCGCGACATGTGCGGCGGCCGCCGGTCCTGGACGACCGTCGCGGGCCTGATGTGCGTCGAAGGCCGCCCCGAGCCGCTGGTCGTCGGGATGGACCGGATCGAGGGTGACCGAGCCGTCGACGGTGAGGCTGAACAGCCCCGGCGCCCGGTGGCGGGCGAGAACGTCCACCAGTTCGTCCAGCTCGGCGACACTGAGCAGGTCGAGCAGGGCGGAACAGGTGACCAGTACCTGACCGGACGCGGCTGCGTCCCCGACCAGGACGTCGAGCGCCTCGATGCCGCCTACGATGTGGGTCGCGGCGCCCTCAGCGACGCCGAGCAGGGACTCGTCGTGGTCGAGGCGGACCCACCGGGTGGCGAGCGGCAAGCGTGGCGCGAGATAGGCCTGATTCGCGCCCGTCCCGGCGCCGACGTCGATCACGGTGACAGGTTCCGGTCGCCGGGAGAGGCGCCGTTCGAGGTGGACGAGCAGGTGCCGGGCCGCCTCCCGGGCGCGGGTGTCGGCGTCGCGCCGGAGCGCGAGCCAGTCGGCGGCGATCGGACGCTCGGGGCGGCTGCTCACGGGCTCACCGCTGCGGCCAACTCGGCGGCCACCTGAGGCCAGATTCGTAGCTGTGGCCGGGCTGCCAACGCCCGGCGACGCCAGCTCAGGCGCAGTTCGGGGTCGGTCAGCCAGCGGCGCAAAGCTGCGGCCAGCGCGTCCGGGTCTGCAGGGTCGACGGCGGTCCCGGGGAGCACGTCCGAGTCCGAGCCGGACGCCAGGGCCTCGACCGCACCGGTGCCCGCCCCGACGATCGCCGGGATCGCTCGGGCCAGGGCCTCGGTGACCACCATGCCGAACGTTTCGTAGGTGGCCGGATGGACCAGCAGATCAGCACCCGCATACGCCGCTGCGAGGTCTGCGCCGCGCAGGGGCCCAGCCACCCTGACCCGTCCGGACTTCTGGGCGCTAGAGCGGATCCGCTCGGCGTAGCCG
>CAYVOW010000043.1:15424-19831 GCA_964453585.1 uncultured Micropruina sp. | reverse complement strand
CTGGTGGCCACCACTCGCCAGGCCTCCTCGACGCTGCGGCGTTCCCGCGCTGACAAGATCGTGCGGCGCGCCAACGGCAGCCCGCCCTCCTCGGGCAGCGGCAGGTGCACCAGCAGCACCGTCCGACTTCCCGCGGCCGCGGCGGCGGCGAACACCTCGGGGTGGGCGGCGCCCACCAGCCCGTCCACCACCGTCACCTCGTGCGCGAGCACCGCATCCCGCAGTGCCGCGACGGCAGCCCGATCGCCGTCCGGCCAGGCGGCGTCCAGTTCAACCACGACCGGAGCCTCGCCCGGCCAGTGCCGAAGCACCTGCTCGTTGTAGACGTGACCGCCGGACGGCATCCGGGCGGTCGGGACGACGAAGGCGAGGGTCACGCCAGGTCGAGTCGGTAGCTGGCCCAGGCGTCCGGGTGCTCGCGCAGGGTTACCGTCAGCGCACTGAAACCCTGGAGATCCATCGCCGCGGCGAGGCGGTCGCCGATGTGGCGGGCGATCTCCTCGGTGGTGCTGAACCGGCCGGCGAAGGCCGGGTGTTCGTCCAGATTGCGATAGTCAAGGTCTGCCAGCACCTCTCGCAGGCGGGACGACGCCTCCCCGATGTCGATCACCACCCCGTGCTGGTCCAGGTCGGGCCGAGCCCAGGTCACCTCGGCGACCAGGGTGGCGCCGTGCAGGCCGGCCGCGGGTCCGAAGAACGGGTCGGGCAGGCTGTGCGCGATCATCACGTGGTCGCGGACGGTCAACTCGAACATCAGCCCTCCTCGGGATAGGTGATCACCTGGCAGAGTGCGGTTCCTCGTCCGGCGTCCAGGTCAGCAAGGATCTGTGGCAACTCAGCAAACGGACGCGCCGGCGCCAGCAGGGCGTCAAACGCTGGGTCGCGGAGCGCGTCCAACGCGAGGGCGAGGCGGTCGGCGAAGCTGCGCCGGGCCGACCGGGACGGGCTGACCCGGCCAACCTGACTGGCCCTGATCGCCAGCCGATCGGCGTGGAAGTGCGCCCCCAGCGGCGCACGGGGTGAGTCCTCGCCGTACCAGGAGAGCTCGATCACTTCTGCCTCGACGCCGAGAAGGCCGAGCGCGGTGGCCAGGCCGGATTCGGTGGCCGAGGCGTGGAAGGCCAGATCGCAGCCGGGTGACGCCTCGTCGGGGCTGACCAGTCGGACCCCGAGGCGTTGGGCCACTTCAGCCCGAGTCGGATCGACGTCCACGAGTTCCAGGCGGGCCAGGGGGAAGCGGGCGAGCAGCGCGGCCAGGCTGAGCCCCACCATGCCTCCACCGACCACGGCAACCCGATCCCCCCAACGCGGACCGGCGTCCCAGAGGGCGTTGATCGCGGTCTCCGCGGTCCCGGCCAGGACCGCGCGATCGGTGGGAACGTCGTCCGGGAGCGGGGTCAGAGCGTCGGCGGGAACGACGTAACGGTCCTGGTGGGGGTGAAGGCAGAACACCCGGCGTCCGACCAGTTCGTCCGGCCCCTGCTCGACCAGGCCGACGCTGAGGTAGCCGTACTTGACCGGCCCGGGCAGGTCGCCCGCCTGGAAGGGCCCGCGCATCAGATCCCGGACCGGCTCGGGCACCAAGTGCCGATACACCAGCAGCTCGGTGCCGCGGCTGACCCCGGACGCCAGGGCGCGGACCAGCGCCTCCCCCGGTTTCGGCGGGGGAAACGCCTCACGGCGCAGTTCCGACGCCCGCGGGCCGGTCGTCCAGAACGCGGTGGCTTCCATCGGACCACCGTAGTCGGCCGGTTGCTTCCTCAACTCTCGGCTGTGGCGGATCGACACCCCGCTCACGGACGTGCGAAGCCCCCACGACCGAGATTTTGGTGGCGCCGAGCTGGCACCGCACCGCCTCGGCGAGAGGCGGGCGACCGCCCCCAGGGCATCCGGGCGTGGTTGCGCAATCGTCGGCACCAGGCGCGGCGCAACGTCGGCGTGGCCAGGACCGGACGCGTAGCCTCGGCTGGGTGCACCCCGAGCTGCTCCTGGTCGACTGCTACAACACCCTGGTCGAGGGTGACCGGCCGGTGATCCAGGGCATCGTCGCCGCCGTAGCCGCCGAAACGGGTTTGACCCCCAGGTCGATCGATCTGCCCTGGTGGAAACGTTTCAGCGCACTCTGCGCCGAGTCCGTTGGCGACGCGTTTAGCAGCCAGCGGGAACTGGAGATCGATGCGCTCGGGTGGGTGCTGGCCGAACAGGGCCGGCCACTGGCCAGGGACCAACTCGCCGCCCTGATCCAGCCGTTGGTCGACTACTGGCGAACGGCGCGACCGTTCCCCGATGCCATCGACTTCCTGGCCAGCTGGGACGCCTGCCCGGTGGTGGTGTGCTCCAACATCGACCGCGCCGACCTCACTGCGGTGCTGGCCGGGATGCCACTGGTGTCCGGCGTGGTCACCAGCCAGGACGCGCGGGCATACAAACCGAACCCACTGATCTTCGCCGAGGCACTGCGCCGGACCGGCGTGGACGCCAGCCGCGCCGTCCACATCGGTGACTCCTGGGAGTCGGACGTCCAGGGTGCTCTGGCCGCTGGGGTCCGGCCGATCCTGCTCGATCGAGTCGGGCCGGGCTCGGCCGGGGTCAGCTGGGTCCGCTCGCTTGCTGATCTCCCCGCGCTCCTGGCCTCACTCCGCTGACCCGACCGGCAGGAATCCCACCACGAGGTTGACCGACCCGGCTGAAATCTCGGTCGTACTGATCGCCCACGGCCCCGGGAGGCCGCGGACCACCACCATGACCGAGATTTCAGGAGCAACGTCCATCGGCACGTCATGGGCGGCGATGGCCACGTGACCGCCGCCCGCACCCGTCAGCCAGCGCGCCCCCGCGTCCCGCCGCCAAGTTCACCTGGCGGCGTCGTGCAGCTAGGCCGAACGCCGGAGTCGCGGACCCGAGTGCCGGCGCTGGCGGGAGCCCTGCTTCGAGAGCCGGACGACGCCGGCCGGGTCAGGCGCACCGGCCGAACGGGCTCCCCGCGTGCCGGACGAGGCAGCAGGACGAGGGTTGTTCCCCGGTTGCCCGGTGGACCGTCCTCCCGACCGACGACCCGTCTGGGTGCGACCAGAGCCCTCGCGGCGGGCGGCGGGCTGGGCCTGCGGCTCACCCTTGCGGGCGGCTGCCCGCGGCGCTTGGTCCGGGGCGACCCGGACCGCGGGTGCGCCGGCCAGCGCCTGGACCCGATCGTCCGCCGCCACGACTGCCGTGGGCGCGACGCTGATCTTGGCCGCCCTGGCGACCGAGCGGAAGTCATTGCGCTGCTCGGGCAGGACCAACGTGATCACGTCCCCCTCCTGGCCGGCCCGGGCGGTGCGGCCCGACCGGTGCAGGTAGGCCTTGTGTTCGGCCGGCGGGTCGACGTGGACGACCAGGTCCACCCCGTCGACGTGGATGCCACGGGCGGCGATGTCGGTAGCGACCAGCACCTTGACCTCGCCGTCGGCGAACGCCTTGAGACCCCGTTCGCGGGCGTTCTGAGCGAGGTTGCCGTGGAGTTCGACCGCCGGGATGCCCTCGGCGGTGAGCTCGCGGGCCAACTTGCGAGCCTGGTGCTTGGTACGGGTGAACAGCAGCCGACGGCTGGCACCGCCCGCGAGTTCGCGGACCACCGCGCGCTTCTCGCCGGCGTTGGGCACCAGGAAGACGTGGTGGGTCATGGCCGCCACCGGGGACTCCTCGGCGTCCACCGAGTGCACCAGCGGGGAGCGCAGGAAGCGCTTGACCAGACCATCCACCCCTCGGTCGAGGGTGGCCGAGAAGAGCATCCGCTGGCCCTGGGGCGTGGCGTTCAGGATTCGGGTGACGCCGGGCAGGAAGCCGAGGTCGGCCATGTGGTCGGCCTCGTCCAGCACGGTGATGGCTACCTCGGCGAGGGTGAGGTGGCCCTGACCGAGCAGGTCCTCCAGGCGTCCGGGGGTGGCCACGACGATGTCGACGCCGCTACGCAGGCGGCGCACCTGTGACCCCTGGGGGACGCCGCCGAAGATGGTCATCACGGTCAGCCCGGACGAGGTGGCCAGCGGTTCGATGGTGGCCAGGATCTGGTTGGCCAGCTCGCGGGTCGGGGCCAGGACGAGGCCGCGGGGCGCCCCAGCCTTGGTCCGACGGGCGCGATCGCCAGTCAGGCCGGCCAGCCGAGCGACCATCGGCAGGGAGAAGGCGAGGGTCTTGCCGGAGCCGGTGCGGCCGCGGCCGAGGACGTCACGCCCGGCCAGGGTGTCGGGCAGGGTGGCGGATTGAATGGGGAACGGTGTGGCGATCCCGCTGCGGTGCAGGGAGTCGACCAGAGCGGTGGGAACGCCCAGGCGCGCGAAGGAACCTGCGGCGGAAGTGGATGAAGACAAGAGAAACTTTCGGACTGAATGGTCACCGCGGTCCGGACCGGTCGCGGCATCGACGTCA
>CAYVOW010000043.1:0-15324 GCA_964453585.1 uncultured Micropruina sp. | reverse complement strand
CTGCCAGGACACCCCGAACCGGTCGGCGCACCACCCGCAAGCCTCCGCCTCCGGGACGGCACTCAACGCCGCCCAGAGGCGGTCGATCTCGGCCTGGTCGGCGGCCTCGACCATCAGCGACACCCCGCAGTTGAACGTGAAGCCCTGGTCGGGGGCGTCCATCGCGGCGAACCACTGATCGAGCAACTGGAAGTCGGCGAACAGCACGCTCCCCGCGTCATCGCCTCCGTCCGGACGCAGCGCCAACGTGCTCGCAGCGCCGTCGAAGGTGTCGACGTAGAAGTCGATCGCCTCCTTGGCTCGGCCGAACGCGGTGCTGCCGAACATGATGCTGGGGGTGATGAACGGTCGCGGGTCGCCAGCGGGATCGGTCAACATCAGCTGCCAGTTGACTCCGTACTTGTCCTGGACCCAGCCGTAATGCGGGCTGAACGGGTACTCCCCCAGCGGCATCAGCGCCGCGCCGCCGTCGCTCAGCGCAGCCCACAACTCATCCAGGTGCGTCCGAGCGTCCGGGTCGGCCGACGGGTCGAAGTTCAGCATGAAGGAGATGGACGGATTGATCGCGAATTCCGGGCCAGCGTTGATCCCCATGAACCGATAGCCGAGCAGTTCGAACGTGACCACCAGCGGCTGGCCGGCCATGGACGCCTGAAAGTCCGGTAGGCCCTCGGTCGGATAGTGGATGGTCTCGATGACCTCGCTGTGCGGGAACACCGAGGTGTAGAACGCGGCCGCCTCGGCGGCGGTGCCATCGAACCAGAGGTTGGGGACGATTCGCTGCATGGCTCCTCCTTCGGATTCAGGCCAGTATCGCGCGGCGGTCTCCCTGGAATCGCCATCCCAGAGCCCCCTTATGGACGTATTGCCACGTATGGCGCCTCTGGGATGGCGATTCCAGGGTCAGGTCCGGACGCGTTGGCCGGTGATGTCCGGGACTTCCGGTACTCCCAGTCGGGGACGAAGAGCATGAGGGTTCCGGATTGGGGAGGTGTCGTCATCGCAGAGCGCCTTTGTGCGGCAGCGCCGGGCCATCGACAAGGGGTCGCTAGGCCGACCCAACAACGAGAGTCCCCGTCGTTGCACTCCGCGGTGCCGTCGCCGATGGCAGCCGATCACCCGTGACGGCCGAGGCCCGCGTCATCGACCGGCGTCTGCACCTTGGCGATCGAGCAAGGTCCGCGGAAGCCGGATCGGCACCAGAGCGTTCAGACACCCCCGCGAAGCCGGTGGATCACTTCGGCGCCACCCACGCGTTCGATCACGCTCGGATCCCCGACGACAACGAGCCGATCCGTTGCTCGAGAAAGCCCCACGTAGAGCCGCTCCCGGCTGCGGTCACGACTTCCGTCTTCGTTGACACACAGCACCACCGCCCGCCGCTCCATGCCCTTGAAGCCGAGGACGTGACCGAAGAAGATGTCGTCTCCTTGCCAGAACGACTCCCAGTAGGCATCGAAACCATCGGACTCCTGGCGTTCGATCTGGACCGGATGCCGCGACCCCATCGTCAGCAACGCGATGTCCCCGGGCTGCCACCCCTCATCGAGAAGCATGTCGACGGCATCGTCCGCGGCCCCCATCGCCTCGGCGGTCGTGGCCGGGATGAACGTCACGTCGGGTCCGTCCCCGCCGCGTGCCTCCATGGACGTTGGCGCGAGCGGCAGGAAGCTGTGCGCGATCTGCCGGGTGTTGCGCAGGTTGTGGTCAAGCACCAAGGGCACCAACGCCACCGGCGGTCGTCCGAAGCGCGCGAACACGCGCTGTCTGTCGTCGGAGTAGGCGAAAACACCCCCGTTCTCCTCGTCGCGCAGGGCTCGGACGAGCGCCGGCCACCACGTGTCGGCGAAGTCCTGCGCCTCGTCCACGATCACGGCGTCGAACCGCTGCTCGTGGGGCAGGTTCGAGGCAGCGGCCGCCATCGCGGCCGGCAGTTGCACCTCCCAGAAGTCGGAGTCGTCGCGGGATCCCGTGATCGGGACACCCCAACTGGTGGCCAGGCCCTCGAACGTACCGACGAACGCGGGCCGCTTCGCCGTCGGACCGGCGATGAGCTGGCGGCGCAGATGATGGGCGAGCCCATAGGAGTAGCAGACGACCGCCACCCGTTGGCGCTGGCCGGTGAGGCGTCCGCTAGCCAGGTCGGACGCCTGCCGCGTCGCCATCACGGTCTTGCCACTTCCGGCACCGCCGCGCACCTCGACCCGGTTCAGCAGGCGGGTCACGCGCAGGAGGTTGGCCTGCTCCATGGTCAGCCGATCGCTGAACGCCTCCCGATCAGCCGCTACCTCGACCGGGTCGCGGGACGGCAATGAGCGTCCCACGAGAATCTCGCGAATCAAGTCAACGTCGTCGGAGGTCGGCACACGCGCGTCCTGCTGGTGCAGGGACGTCGTATCCCACAGCCGCGCGCCGACCTCGGCTAGGTCGTTCTTACCCGACACTCGCCAACGGGGACACTCGGGGGTCGCGAAGTCGTCAGCCACCGTGGTGCGGGCCAGTCCCACGTGGTGCCCCCACCGCACCCTGCTCCGGGAGCCCCACCGCGGATCGGCCTCGACGTACTTGCGGAGCGCGTACTGCGCGTCGCGGGCCTGGCCAACTGGGTCGATCGGATGCCCGGCCCCGAACCGCTCGATCATCCAGCGTCCATCCGGCTCGGCCCAGACATGGCTGCCCTTGACCTCAACGACGACGACGCCCGAGTCGGGCATGAGGACGACCAGGTCGGCCTCGTGATCCTTGTGCTCGTCCGATAAGCGGACGTTGGCCAGGACCGTGCAGCCGTCGCACTGCTTGACGACCCGCTGCCAGACCTCGCGCTCGGACGGGGTCACGAAGGCGGGTTGGGCAGGGAACGAGCGGGCCGGCATGTGGTCAGGCCTCTCCGCGGGCCCGGCGTTCGCGCATCGCGGCCTGGTGTCGCTGGATGTAGTCGCCCAGCATCTGCCGATCCTCGGCCGTCACACCCCCGTCGCACTCGGTGCAATTGTCGTGCCAGCCATAGATCATGGACGAGGCATAGTCGCGCAGGCCCGGATAGCGGCCGGCCCACACGGACTCCTCGTCGGGGACGACCTCGTCCGGCTGCGCGTGCCGGCAGACCGCCTGGTGGACGACGCCGTCGCCGCCGACAACGTAACCCTTGGGGTTAGCGGCCAGCCAGTCGCGGAACTCGGGAGAGGTGCGGTCGCCGTCGAATCCGCCCTCTTCTTCTCGTGGTTTGTGGGTCATGTGCCTCCTGATCTGCGTCACAACGCTAGCCGTCGACGCTGACAAAACCCGCTTCCCGGCAAACACCCCTGCCCTTGCAGTGAGGAATTGCGACTCGAACGGCTCGCGAAATCTTGTCAGTGGCGACCGGCATCATTCTGATCTGGGTGCCTGAACAGTCTGGCTGGCTTCCCGACGACCCCCTCGTGCATGCGTCCGGTCGACTCCAGTCGGGTTTCCATGCCCCGGCGGAAGGAGTCCTTCTGGACGCGGCGGCCGGCAACGGCCGAGTGCAGGCGTTCGAGTTCGAGCAGCGTGAACTCCTCGCCCAACAGGCGCCTCGGATCGGGAGAGACGCTGTACTCCTGACGAAGCCGCTCGACGGCAAGCTCGACGATCGCGTCGTGGTCGAACGCAAGACCGGACGCTTGGCCGACGGGGACGATCCGAGCCGTCGACGGCAGGTCGCCAAGGTGCCCTAGGGCGACCACATCGAGGTGTGCCACGGACAGCACCCAGCCTCGGTCATCTCGATCGGGTGAGTCGAAGACCCTCAGCTGAACCGGCGCCAAACCGGCCACCCCCACCTTCTCTGTGAGCGAGCGGTGGACCGCCTGCGCCAACGTCTCCCCTTCGTGCAAAAAGGTGCCTGGCAGTTGCCACATCCCGTGACCATGTCGCCCTGCTCGGGCCACCAGCAGAACATTGAGCCCCTCACCGGGAACAACGGTCAGGACGGCGGTGTCCACGGCGACCGAGGGGCGTGGATAGTCGGTGAGCGTCCTTCCGGACGTGTCGCGGTGGCGCATTTGCAGATTGTGGCACATCGGCGCTAACCTTGAATAGAGCACCTGAGCTCCAAACACTGGGGATATCCGTGAAACCTTCTTCTGCCCAGACCGGCCGGGCGGCTGGCGTCCTTGTCGGCCAAGCCATCGGCGACGCCCTCGGCGTGCCCTACGAGTTCGCCCCCGGCCCGGCAGGCGAACCACGCATGATCGGGGGCGGGCTCGGTCCCTACCAACCCGGTGAGTGGTCCGACGACACCCAAATGGCGCTGTGCATCGCCCGGGAAACGGCCGGTGGCGCCGACCTCACGACGACCGAAGGGCTTGATCGGGTGGCGGAGGCGTTCCTGGACTGGCAGCAGCGGGGGCGTCGGACATCGGCGCGCAGACGTCCTCGGTGCTCCGCCGTTCCCGCACGGGGAGCGGGCCGCTGAGCCTCCGGATGGCCGCCGCGGCGCACCGGGCAGCCGCGGACGGGCGGGCCGGCAACGGAGGTCTGATGCGGACCGGCATCGTCGGACTGGTCGCGCTGGACGATCGAGAACGAACCGCCTTGGTGGCCGCCCGGGTGGCTGCCCTGACCCATGCCGACGAACGGTGCGTCGACTCCTGTGTTCTGTGGTCGGAGGCAGTCCGGCTGGCCGTGGTCGAGGGCGAGCTGGACGTCCGGGCTGGCGTGGACCTGCTCCCGCCCTCCCGGCGTTCGGCGTGGCTGAGCCTGATCGACGAAGCCGAAGCAGGGCCGCCGACCCGATTCCGCAAGAACGGCTACACCGTGACCGCCTTCCAGGCAGCTTGGGCGGCCATCCACGCCACCCGCCAGGTCGTCGGTCCAGACCACGTGCAGGCCGCCCTGAGCGCAGCCATTGCGATCGGTCACGACACCGACACCGTGGCCGCGATCGCCGGAACCCTGCTCGGTGCCCGCTACGGCGCCTCCGGCTTGCCCAGCGACCTCCTCCGACGAGTCCACGGATGGCCGGGCGTGAGCGCGACCGATCTGATCGCGCTGGCCCTGGCGACGGCGTTCGGCCGGCAGGAACGACGCTGGCCGTAGGCGCCGACGATGATCGACGGTTCGGCACACCGCCTGGCCGTCCCCCACCCGCATGACCCCAAGGTGATCTTGGGAACTGAGGCCGACCTTGCCCACAGCTCGCACTTGGGAGTCACCGCGGCTGTGTCTCTGTCACGCCTTTCGTCCGCGGGCGCCGAGCGCGCCCGCCTCGCGCAGGGCAAGCACGCCCAAATCTGGCTGATCGACTCGAACGACCCGGCCGCCAATAGCCACCTGGCCTGGACCCTCGCCGACGCCGCGCGCACGGTCCGACAGATGCGAGACGAGGGTGACACGATGCTGCTCCACTGCGTTGCAGCCCATCACCGGACTCCGTCGGTCGCCCTGGCGTACAGCCGACTCCTGGGAGTCCCGGCCGACCGCGCCGTTCGTGACCTCACCAGGTCGCTCGGTGTGGCAGACATCGACGGCCTGCTGTGGCAGACCGCCCTCACCCTCTAAGACAGGAGCACTCAGCCGATGGACACCAAAGACTTCATCCAGCGGCGCTTGTTCGTCCTGCAGCGAAGACTGCGTGGCACCGGACGGGCACTCACCATCGAGGTGGGCGACGCCTACTTCCAGATGGCCTCCTACGAAGACAACCAACTGGTCGTCGAGGTGGTCTCGAATCGCCTTCTGCCGGACGGTGCCGCCCTCGACGGACGAGCCCAGAAGGCACTCCAGGGCTTCCGCTTCGCCGTCCCCGACGATGACTGGCCCAACTGGAACATCCGGATGGACGACGCGACCGATGTCGAGATCTACGTGACGTCCTGGGATCTGACCGCCGCGCTCCTGGTGGCGTTCGAACTCAAGCCGTCCGTCATTGCGGGAGCTCTCCTCAACGAGTACATCCGCTCGCACCAGGAGTACGCACCGGATCAGCCCTGGGCTGAGTCGATGATCGAGGACCTGAGCAAGGCCCTGGCCAGAGCCAACCAACGTCGCTAGATGCCGCCGGGCGGCTCGACCAGTCACTCCTGAGGCGCGCTCCCCTCCGGATGCCCGGTCCGCCCCGCAGCCGCGACGCCGACCATGGCAATCAGGGCGCCGAGGACGAAGACGGTCGAGAACGGATCCACCCCGAACCGCTCACCAGCGGCGAAACACACCCCCGCGAACGACAGCGCCAAAGCGCCACCCAGCGAATCGGTGACGGTCAGCGCCGAGGAGTTGAAGCCGCGATCGGCGTCGGTCGATTCGGCCAGCATGGCGACGCTGGTATGCGGGTAGGCGAACCCCATCCCCAGCCCGGTCAGCATGAAGCCTGCCAGCGGCAGCCCCAGCGGAACGCTGGCGGTGATGGCCTGCCCGATCACCCCGGCCGCGAGCAACGCGAGCCCGAGCAGCACCACGGCCGTCCCGATCCACATCACCCGATGGTGAGCCAGCCGGTCCCCCACCCGGGACTGGGCCTGGCTAGCCAACGCCCACAGCACCCCGACCACGCTGAGCGCCAGCCCCGCCTGCTCTGGCGAGAGCCCCCAACGCTGTTGTCCGACGTAGACGATGTAAGCGTTGGCGCAATAGAAGGCGGCACTGAGCAGTCCACGGGTCGCGATCACCGCCGGCAGTCCGCGTCCGCCGGTCAGGGTGCCGCGCGGCAGCAGTTGGATCAGCGACCAGATCACCAGGGCCAACACCGGCACCGCTACCAACGCCACCAGGCCGTCCGCCGACCCGAGCAGTTCCAGGGCGAGCACCGCCCCCGCGCCGACCACCGACCACCACAGCCGGGAGACCGGCGTGTGGCTGGGTTCGGCATGCGGCTCCAGCCGACGTAACGCCCCCAGGATCAACAGCAGCGCCACCCCGACCAGCGCCACGATGCCCAGGAACACCCACCGCCACCCCCAGGCCGCAGCCACCACCGCCGCCAGCCAGGGCCCAAACAGCGAGGGCAGCACCCACGCCGCGGCGAAGGACGCGAAGATCGCCGGCTGCAGCCGCGCCGGGTAGACCAGGCCGACCACCACGTACAGGCCAACCGTCAGCGCACCTCCGCCGAGGCCCTGAAGGACGCGTCCGCCGACGAAGAACGGCATCGTCGGGGCCAGTCCACACACCACCAGGCCGATGGCGAACAGCGCCAACGACGCCAGCAACGGCACGGTGGGGCCGCTGCGGTCGCTCCACCGACCGGCGGCGACCATCCCGACCACACCGCTGGCCATCGGCGCCGCGAACGACAGCGCATAGAGGTCAAGGCCGTGCAGGTCGGCGGCAAGGGTGGGCATCACCGTGGTGACCGCCATCGCCTCGAAGGCCACGAACGCGATCATCGAGAACATCCCGATGGTCGTCGGGGCGAGGTCCCCGCTCAGGATGCCCCGGGGGTCACGGTCGTGGTCATCGCGCGACGCTACTGCGTCCGGGTCGCTCCGTCCGCCTGGCACACCATCCGCGACGCCCGACCTTCAGCAGGCCGAGACGGAATCGGGCGATCTGGTGGGGCCATGGAACAGTGGCGGGACTCCCGGACAGGTTGAGGTGTGGAGACAGTGAGAGATCCAGGGCAGCGGTTCAAGGCGGTCTTCGAGGACGCCTACGAGCCGGTCGTCCGATTCGCCCAACGACGAACCGACCCGGCCAGGGCCGAGGACATCGCCGCAGAGACCTTCCTGGTCGCGTGGCGACGAGTCCGCGAGTTGCCGACCGACCCCGGGGATGCCCGGGCGTGGCTGTTCGGGATTGCCCGCAACTGCCTGCTGAACGAGACCCGCGGAGTCCGGCGACGGACTGCGCTGGCCGTCCGGCTGGCCGGAGTCGCCGAGTCCGCCCAGTCGCCCGACCACTCGCCAGCGCTGGTCGATCGGCTGGCGCTCGGGGCTGCGTGGGATCAACTCGGCCCTGACGAGCAGGAATGCCTCGCGCTGACCATCTTCGATGGCCTCAGTTCGCCTCAGGCGGGTGAGGTCCTCGGGATCAGTGCCGGCGCCTATCGCCTGCGGCTCACCCGGGCCCGCGCTGCTCTCCGCCGGCACCTCAACGGTGCCGCCATCACCCCCGCCTTGGAGGAGGCCCGCCCATGAACACCAACCTTTCCGACGTCGCCCTGGACGAAACGCTGCGCGCGTTGGACGCGTCCACTGGCGTCGACAGTGCCCACCGTGCCCGGGCCGAGGCGATGCTGACCGCGCTCGTTGACGGGACGGACGCGCCGCCAGCCCCCGTGCGTCCGATTCGTCGAAGGACCTACGCCCGGTGGTTCGCCCTCGCCGGCGCCGCCGCGGGGCTCGGCCTGATCGTGACGGTGATGCCCGGCGCCAAACCCCAGGACGCCTTCGCGTCCTGGACCGCTCAACCCAGCCAGGTCGATCCCGCGACGAAGGCCCAGGCGACCAAGGCCTGCACCGATGCCATGAAGAAGGCCAGCGCCCCGATTCCTGGCGTACCCGCCTCCGAGCAACCCGCGCCGCAGGGCGATCCGGTGTTCCAGGTGGCCGAGCAGCGGGGCGATTACATCCTGGTGGCGCTCGCCGGGGACCAGGGCGGCGAGTTCAACTGCCTGTCGAAGGCCGCGACCCCCGACCAGCTGATGGCCAGCGGCGGCGGTCTGCCGAGCGTGGGCGTCAAGCCCGTGACTCCTGCCGTCGACGGACTGGTCTCCAACGGCGCGTCGCTGTTCGGCTTCGACGGAACGGGGCTGGCGGTCGTCCAGGGGACGGTGGGCAAGCAGGTGGTCGGGGTGACCGCCCACAGCGCAGGAAAGTCGGTGAAGGCCACCCTCGACAATGGACTGTTCGCCGCCTGGTGGCCGACCGCGACGCCTGACGCGAGCGCCCCACTCGGCGTCACCTTCGACGTCACCCTGGCCGACGGACGGGTAATCACGGGACTCGACGGCGGCCAGCTGGGCAAGCTCCCCGGCCCCCGCGAGATCGGACGAGTCGCCCGCGGAGCCGGGGTCACCGGCGGTGCTGTGGTCAACACGGTCTCCGGGATCGCCGGCGCCGCTGTCGCCGAGGTGGTCATCCACGTCGAGGGCCGCGACGTGGCGATGAAGGTGAAGGACGGATCGTTCGCCGGGGAGTGGGAGACCGGCGAGAAGGCTCCGACGACGGGAACGGTCACCACCTCCGACTTCCCGCCCGCGACCTACAGCCTCAGGCTGGTCGACGGAACCGTCCTCGATCACGTCAAGCCGGTCAGCGGCGCCGACTCCTGACCCACCCCTCAGATCCTCCCGTTGTCGCCAGCCCCAGCGACCGCGGGAGGATCGTCGGCGTTGGGACGAGCAGAGGTCACCCGAAGCGCTCAACCTGGCAACCCGTTGGGCTGCTGGCGCACTGGCCCGGGTCGGTCGGCTCGGGCTGGGCGGGGGCAGTTCGCGGGGAGCATCTGAGGATCCTGGACCGCGTTGCCCCTGCCGACTCCTTGCCTCCGGGCCGACGACCAGCGGACGGGGTTCGCCCCGTCTACCGAGGCTCAGCCGCCCATCGTCCCAGGGCGTCGATCGCCTCGCGGAGAGCGAGCCCGCGCGGCGTCAGGGCGTAGGCGCGGGTGTTGTGACGCAACGGCAGGCGGTAGAGGACGCCGGCCTCCTCCAACTCGCGCAGGCGAGTGGCCAGCTGGTTCGTGCCCAGTCCCAGGTCGCGCTGCAGATCGCCGTAGCGTTGGGGCCCGTCGAGCAGCCGCTCGACGATACGTAGGGCCCAGCGCGCTCCGACGACGTCGAGGGCGGCAGCGAGGTCGCTCACGCCGACGGGTCGGCGTCCGGCTTCATCCAGAACGGCGAGTAGTGATACCCGTCGAGGTCGTCGAACTGGCGTTGGTACATGAAGGGGTAGTCGTCGGTGTCGCCGACTCGTCCACCCGCCCCGGCGGCCCGCTCGACCAGGTCGTCCACCGCTTCGCGGCTGGGGAGGTCGAAGGAGACCGTCACCTTGGACGGGGTGTCGGGACCGCCGACCAGTTCCTCGGTGCCGCCGACGCTGGCGTACATCGCGCGGCTGCCGAGCATCAGGTACTGCTCGGGAGCGATCGCGAAGCAGGAGACGTTGTGATCGGACATGTCGGGGTTGAGCTCCCAGCCGAGAGCCTTGTAGAACCCGGTCGCGCGCTCGAGGTCGTCAACGGGGCAGGTGATGAAGAGGGCCATGACCAGATGCTTTCAAAATGAAAGTTCTTGGTCCAGGAGACCAAGGACGGCGGCTCCGCGTCAGGACGAGTGATCCGGCAGCAGTTGACTACCTGGTCCCCGCTGGCGGGCGTAGCTACGATCGCGGCACCGGGTGCGGATCCACCGAGTCGCGCACTTGCAAGGGGGAAACGTGCCACGCACTGCTCGAGTTCGCTCGCTAGTGGGCGGGGTGGTTGTCCTGCTCACGCTGGTCGCGTGTGGACAGGCGACGAATGGTCCCACCTCGGGCACAACGCAAGGTTCGTCGGCGTCCGCCGCTGTCCCCGTTCCCGCCGCCTCAGGCCCGTCCGGGGTGTACCCCAAGAAGGCTGACCCGTTGCCTGCAGCGCAGGTGAAGCTCGACGCCGCCCACAGGGTCACTAAACGGGCCGGCTGGCGGACCGACACCACGATCACAACCAAGGGAGCGGACGGAACCAGCTACACCTTGTCGGTGCCCACGGGTGCGCTACTGAGCGACGTCGAGATCACGATGACGCCTATCGCCCACCTATCGGGAGTCCCGATGAGTGGCGGCGTTGGAGGGGTCGACCTCAAACCGCACGGACTGGTGTTTCAACAACCGGTGACGCTCACCGTGACGCCGAAGGGTGGCGTCCCGGCGTCCACGTCAGCCAGCAAGGTCGCGGCCCTCGCCGCGGACTCGGCTGGCGCGGAACCGCACGGCTACGGACTGGCCAAGGTCAGCGAGGCGACCGTCACCCTGTGGCTGAATCACTTCTCGCTGTACTACGTTGGCACGTTCTCCCCCGGCGACCTGCAGGCGATCCTGCTGAGCGTGCCCTCGGCCACCGGCGGACAGACGGTTCAGGACCTGTTCAACGGCCAGGACCCGAACGAGGTCTTTCTGGCCTACTACAACGACGTGGTGAACCCTGCCCTGAACGCCGCGGAGGCCAACCTTGACCTGGCCGAGGACGCGACTCTGACCGCGTTCAGCTGGATGCGCCAGGTGGCCCTGATGGGAGCGACGATCGACCCGGACCTGATCGAGTCAACGATGCAGCGCATCGTGAGTCTCGCGATGCGGGCTTTCGAGCGGGCATCCGAACGATGTCGGACCAGTCATGACATCCGCCAGGTCGGCCTGATCATCGGCTTCGCCCGGCAACTGGCCCTCCTCGGCGACCAGAACGTCCCCGATGCGGTGAACGCGGTGAACGCGTGCCTGCGTCTCGAGTTCGACCTCGAGGAGACCATCCAGGTCAACACCGACTACATGGACGACTTCATCCGCAAGGAGGCCCACGGCACGTGGCACATGAAGGCCGAGCAGTTCGTGATCGAGGACTGGCTCACCGAGGAGCCCGATCTACCCACTCCGTGGGTGACGACGCCGGTGTTCCAGCGCAAGCAGAGCATCAAGTGCCCCCAGGGGAGCGGACGCACCGACGATCAGCTCAACCTGACCGACAGCCCCGAACCCAAGTGGCATGTGAACCTTCGGTTCGACTTCAACCCGAACAACGATCCGACCCACGACGCCGGCTCCGCGGTACACGGGACGCTGGAGCTGACCCCGATCGAGAGTTCCACAAAGGAGACTGCCGAGGTCAGTCAGGACGACTGCCGAGACACCTCGACCGGCCCAACGATGCGCCGGGCCCTCTGGGCGTCCCGGTTCGTGAAGTTCCGCGAAGGCGAGTCAAACACCCCCACCAGCATCTCGATCCCGATCGAGGCCGGCCCCGGCGACCCGATCCTCGGCGAGATCCACACCAGCCAGACCCTGCCCGACATCGACGACCCGTCAGGCGGGAAAATGACCGAGACCCTTGACGTGCGGATCGTCCACAACCCGCGGTAGCCGATCCTGCGGGCACGCCGCCGACCGGGATGACCTAGTGCTGCTCGACGATTCGAAGCCTGGTGCGTACGCGAAAGCGCTCCTGGCGCTGGTCAAATCGGGCCCGAATCCGCGGATTAAAAGACCGTCTCGGAAATCGTTTTCCCTAGGTAACTTACGGTTGCGTAACCATTTTCGTGCACGCCAAATGTACAAGATTCAACTTTTGAAATCCGCGGATTGGTGCTCTCGATCGCCCTCGCCCAGGCTTGCCCCAAGCCGAAGCGATGCGTACTCATCCAATCGCCAGGGCGGTTTCTGAGTACAGGTCCGGAGGCATCGGGCTGGCTAGCTTCCAGGTGATTGCGATGGGACGGTCGCCGGTGTGCGCGACGTGGGTCGCTGCTTCGAGGTAGGTGTACGGGGCCGTGCCGAACTCGTTCTTGCGCTCCCGCCGGACGAAGAGCAACACCGTGCTGCCGCCGTTGAGGTATCGCTGTCCGGTCTCTGATGCGACAGAGGTGGTGGACTGGGATTCCCAATGAAACAACGTGGGGCTGATCGGGTAGTCGCGGTACATCGTGCTTGGTGAGTACTCGGCCTCGGACTTGTTGAGCGTGACGAAGAACGCGTCGACTGTCCGTCCGTTCACGTCGACCTTGAGCACACCCTCACGGAACTGGCTGGGCGGCCGGGTCAAGTTCGCATGTCCAAGCGCAGCCAGAATCTCCTCGCGCTGATAGCTTCCGTGCAGAGCCAGCGGTGCCTGCGCCGCCCCGTCCTCGGTTCGAGTGAGCCGGCGGCTGCTCCCGAAGGCCATCTCGATGACGAGTTGCATCTCCTCCCGAGCCACGCCGTGGTCAACGAGCGCAGTCCAGCCCTGGTTGAAGTCGACGTATCCCCCGCCGCTAGGCCAGAGAGTGAAGTAGAGCATTCGAGCGAAGGGGTCTTCTGGGTCGAACGGCCGAGTCCCCGAGAGCAGTTCACGATAGGCGTCGACCCGGCGGGGATCGTCCACGTGGGCAAGCGCGCGTACCCGCTTCAGGAGGGGCTCCTCCCCCGCCGGAGCGTCTCCGAGCGTCCCTGCCTGACGCCGCAGGCTCGTCCAGGACCGATCGCTTCGGACGACCTGCCACAACTCGGCCCCGCTGTCGTCCAGGAACTGCGGCAGGCTGTTCGTCGGGTGTGCCAGAAGTTCGCGAACGAGCATGTTCCACCGCAGCGCGAGGTGTTGGCGCACGCTGGCGAGGACATTCGCTTGGGTGACTTCGTCGAGGACGACCTGGCACCCGGACGGCAGAAACGGGAACCCGCGGTCGACGTCACGTTCGAGGCCTTTGCGAGTTGCTCCGGTCAGGGCGCGGTAGCGGAGGTCGAGCCTGAACTCGGCGCGGTTGTTGCCGACGAAGTCCAGCACAGTCAGGACGTCTTTGTCGGGAGCGAGCCTCAGCCCTCGGCCCAACTGCTGCAGGAACAGGGTCGGGCTTTCTGTTGGGCGCAGGAACAGGACCGTGTCGACGACGGGGATATCGACGCCCTCGTTGAGCAGGTCGGCCGCGAAGACGATATTGAGGGTTCCGGCTCGCAGATCTGCCAAAGCCTGCGCACGCTCGGCGCTGGGGGTCTGGCCACTGATGGCGACCGCCGAAATGCCGGCACCGTTGAATCGGTCGGCCATGAAATGCGCATGATCCACGCTGACGCAGAACCCCAGAGCACGCATCCGATGTGGCGCGCTGATCTTGTCGCGCACTTCCTTGACGACGATCGCAGCTCGGGCGTCATTGCCGGTGTAAAGGCGGGAGAGCGCACCCTCGTCATACCTGCCTCTGCTCCAGGGGACCTGGCTGAGGTCGGTGTTGTCACTGATCCCGAAGTAGTGGAAAGGGCTCAGCAGACCCTGGTTGATCGCGTCCCAGATCCGGAGTTCCGCGGCGGTCCGACCATCGAACAGTGCGCGGACGTCCGTACCGTCGCCGCGCTCTGGGGTGGCAGTCAGGCCAAGCAGCTCGCGCGGCTGAAGGTGGGCGAGGATGCGTTGGTACGTGGGCGCCTCAGCGTGGTGAAACTCGTCGACCACAACGACATCGAAATGGTCAGCCGGAATGTTCTCGACGCCGTACTGGCTTAGCGCCTGGACGCTCGCGAACACGTGATGCCATCGCTCGGGTCGGCTGCCGTCGACGTAGAGCTCGCCGAAGTTGGCGTCCACCAAAGCTTCGCGGTACGTGCGAAGCGACTGCTGGAGGATCTCTCGCCGGTGCGCGACGAACAGCAGGTTGGGCTGTGTCCCGGTTGCGCGAGCGAGATTGCGGTAGTCGAGCGCCGCCATCACCGTCTTGCCGGTGCCCGTGGCTGCGATCACGAGGTTCCGGTGCCGGTCGTGATTCGTGCGCTCCGACTCCAGCGATTCGAGAATGGCTTGCTGGTAGGGGTAGGGACGGAGCTCAAGACCTGACAGGCTGATAGCCGCACCGCTCGCACGCTCCCCACGCGCATCCGCGAGGGCATCGTCTAGCTTGTCGCGATCGGTCTCGGGGTCGTAGGAGCCAAAAGAGTCTGAGTTCCAGTAGGTCTCGAAGGTCGCCAAGAACTTGTCGAGCAGAGTCGGCGTTCCGACGCGCGAGAGTCGGACGTTCCACTCGATGCCGTCAAGCAGAGCGGCTCGGGAAAGGTTGGACGAGCCGATGTAGGCGGTGTCGAACCCACTGTGGCGTCGGAAGAGCCAGGCCTTCGCGTGGAGCCTCGTGCGCCTCGCGTCGTACTGGACCTTGACCTCTGCGCCGTAGCCGCGCACGAGTCGGTCCAGCGCGGCGCGCTCGGTTCCGCCCAGGTAGGTCGTGGTGACGACGCGGAAAGGAACACCCCGATCTCGGGCATCGCGGAGCTCTGACTCCAGCACGCGCAGCCCGGGCCACATCACGAAGGCACAGAGCAGATCAACCTCGTCGCAGGTTGCGAGCTCGTGCCGGAGCTCGGACCCGACGGTCGGCTCGCCTGGCGCGTTGGTCAGGAGGGCCGCTTCTGCGAGCGGCGTTGATGGCCGGCGGGTGACGTCGATGAGGTGTTTGCCGGGCGCCGGCGGCGAGGTGAGGCTGAGTAACTGCCGTACGCCATCGACGGGCGCCTCCTCCGGTGCTTCGAGAAGCCCGAGCAACTCGTTCGCAAGCGCGAGGCGTTCCTCGGGCCGGCGCCCCGCAAAGGCGCGCAGCATCGCATCGGAAACGTGATTCCCCAGCACATGCGGCTGGTCTGCCTCGTCCACGTGCGCGATTCGCTGCTGAAGCTCGGTGCGGCGCTCGAGCTCGCGCAGCAGCCGATGACTCACGACCGA
>CAYVOW010000042.1:13387-21341 GCA_964453585.1 uncultured Micropruina sp. | reverse complement strand
CTGCCGGCGATGTGCGTCGGCGCCTCCAAGTGGTGCCTGCACGTGGCCCGCGGCTGGGCCTCGGCTCGGGTGCAGTGGGGTCGTCCGGTCGGGGAGCACGAGGCCCTTTCGACCAAGATCGCGTTCATGGCGGCCACCACCTACGCGATGGAGTCGATGGTCGACCTGTGCTGCATGCTGGCCGACGACGAGACCAACGACATCCGGATCGAAGCGGCGCTGCTCAAGCTGTACGCCTCCGAGATGGCCTGGAAGGTCGCCGACGAACTGGTGCAGATCCGCGGCGGCCGTGGCTACGAGACCGCCGACTCCCAGGCCGCCCGCGGTGAGCGGGTGGTCGAGGCCGAGCAGGTGCTGCGCGACCTGCGGATCATGCGGATCTTCGAGGGATCGTCGGAGATCATGCACCTGCTGATCGCCCGCGAGGCGGTGGACGCCCACCTCGCTGTGGCCGGGGACATCATCGATCCGGACGCCACCCGGGAGGACAAGGCCCGGGCGGTGGCCAAGGCCGGCGCCTTCTACGCCAAGTGGCTCCCGACCCTGGCTGTGGGGCCCGGGGTGGTCCCGGTCACCTTCGGCGATTTCGGCCCGCTGGCTGGGCACATCCGCTACATCGAACGCGCGTCGCGCAAGCTGGCCCGCTCGGTTTTCTACGGAATGGGCCGCTGGCAAGGGAAGATGGAGCGCAAACAGGCATTCCTGGGCCGGGCGGTGGACATCGGCGCCGAGCTGTTCGCGATGGCCGCGTCCTGCGTCCGGGCCAAGGCTGAGCGGTCGGAGCACCCTGAGAACGTCGAACTGGCCGAGTTGTTCTGCGCCCAGGCGAAGGTGCGGATCGAGGCCCTGTTCACCGCCCTGTGGGACAACACCGACACCCAGGACAACGCGGTGGCCAAGAAAGTGCTGGCCGGCCGGTACGCCTCGGTCGAGGACGGGGTCAAACACGTCAGTGACGAGGGACCGTGGGTGACCACCTGGGAGGCGGGGGCGTCCACCAAACCCGACGTCCGGCGGCGGTTGCCGCACGTCCGGCCCCGGTAAACGGCGGGGAGGGGGACCCCTCCCGGGAACCCCTCACGCGAAAACCCGCGAAATCGACGGGCACTGCCAGATCTGGCAGTGCCCGTCGATTGTGGCGGTCTTTTGGAGGGCCGTCGTGGGCGAACGCCTACTTGGCCAGGGGCTCCGCGGTACGGGCCAGCGCAATCGCGGCCGCCTTGACGTCGGTGACCTTGGGCTTGACCAGGTTCACCGTGGTCAGGTTCGCCTCATACGCCACCGTCAAGGTCGACGCCCTGCGGTAGTAGCCCTGGCTGTTCTTGGCCGGTTCCCAGGTGGCCTTGGAGCCGATCCCCTGCACCGCAGTAGCCCCCTCGGTAGGCAGCCGGCTGCTGGGCTTCTCTTCTGGCACAACGCTCACCTCCACGTGGCTTTCACCCCGGAGGTAGGAGCACGCGGTGAACATGGGCTGGGTGGTCCGCTGGGCCTCGTTGACGACGACTGGTGCCCCACCGAGGATGTCCGCCACCTGGGACCGGATTGCCTCACAGTGCGGGTCAGTGATCTGCGTGGGCGGTTGCGGCGCGGCCGGCAACAGCTTGGCCAGCCGGGTCAGGATGGCGAGATGCGCAGCGCTGGAGAGCTTGTCTCCGGGGAACCCTAGGCCGAAGCTGGCCGACCGATCTTTGACGCGCACCCCGGAGTTTCTGCCGCCGCCTCCGAGGTAGGCGCCGTCGGCCAGCTTGATGGTCTTGTGGAACGCCGACTCCGCTTTGAACGCGGCCTTGGTCACCGGCAGCACGGACTGGTACACCGAGTAGTAGCCGAGAGTGCAGGCCAGGTAGGCGTTGTCGAGACCGAAGGTGATGTAGGCCGAGATCTTGCCCGGGTTGAAGCCCTGCAGTTTGTGCTTGGCGGCAAGGGCTTGGATCTCCGGGTCGGCGCACATGGTCGTGGCCGGATCGAGGACGGTTGCGCCCGCCGAAGGGGGGCTGGTGCTAGCGCTGGGGCTGGCGCCGGTGCTGGTGGACGCACCCGAGGTCGTCGCCGCCGCCGAAGCCGGGCTCGCCGGGACGGTGCTGGACGGAGCCGAGCCGGCACAGGCGCTGAGCGACAGCCCGAGCACGAGGACTGCGCTGGACTCGAGGATCTTGCTGATCATGGCGGGGGCCTTTCTCCCGATTGACTCCCCCGTGGAGTCGACACGACCTTGCTCCGGGGCTGTAAACGCCCCGTAAACGTTCGCCCAGCCCGTCGTTGGTAGCCGACCGGTGCTGGTGTCCGGCCGATCGGGCGCACCAAAATCTCGGTGCTGAGGGCTCGGGAAGCGTCTGTGGGGCGTGGGGGTGCGCAGGGACCGAGATTTTGGCGGAGGGGACGGGGTCCGAGGCCTCGGCGGGTCGGGGTGCGGCTTCAGGTGCGGGGGGCTCTGGGTAAGGCGGCGGGAACTGTCGGCGGGGGATGGCAGAGTTGGCCCGTCATGGCGCCCGACATTCTCGATCGCTTCTCTCCGGCCACCGCGGCCTGGTTCCGGAGCAACTTCGCCGCGCCGACCGCTGCCCAGGCCGGCGCCTGGGAGGCGATCAGCTCAGGCCAGCACACCCTGGTGGTGGCACCGACCGGCTCCGGCAAGACCTTGTCAGCGTTCCTGTGGGCGCTGGACGGGCTGGCCCGGGAGGCGGGCGATCCCGTCGGCGCGGATCCCGACGCCCGGCCGGGCTGCCGGGTGCTGTACATCTCCCCGCTGAAGGCCCTCGCCGTCGACGTGGAACGAAACCTGCGCGCCCCGCTGATCGGGATCGGCCACGCGGCTGTCCGGCTCGGCCTGCCGCGTCCTGAGGTGCGGGTCGCCGTGCGCTCGGGCGACACCCCGGCGGCCGATCGGCGGGCCTTCGCCAAGGACCCGGCCGACATTCTGATCACCACTCCCGAGTCGCTTTTCCTGCTGCTCACCTCGGCCCCCCGGGACGCGCGTCGCGGGGTGGAGACCGTGATCATCGACGAGATCCACGCCGTCGCCGGGACGAAGCGCGGCGCTCACCTGGCCCTCTCCCTGGAACGGCTGGACGCCCTGCTGCCCGGCCCGGCGCAGCGCATCGGCTTATCAGCGACTGTTCGGCCGATCGAGGAAGTGTCCCGATTCCTCGCCGGAGGGCGGCCGGTGGCGACGGTGACCCCGCCGAGCGAGAAGCGCTGGCAGCTCGACGTGGTGGTCCCGGTGCCTGATCTGGGAGCCCTCGGCCAGGTGACCGGCGACCTGTCCGGGGCCGCGGCAGGTGAGCCGCAGCGCACCTCGATCTGGCCGCATGTGGAGGAGCGGATCGTCGACCTGATCGAGCAGCACCGCTCGACGCTGGTCTTCGCGAACTCCCGACGGTTGGCCGAGCGGCTGACCGCCCGGCTGAACGAGATCCACGCCGAACGCCGCGAGGTGGAGCCCGACGGCGCCGGCGGCGACCGAGCTTCCTCCGCCCCGGCGCAGATCATGGCCCAGTCCGGTCAGTCCCACGGCGCCCCGCCGCTGTTGGCCCGGGCCCATCACGGCTCGGTCAGCAAGGAGCAGCGCGCCCAAACCGAGGACGACCTGAAGGCCGGACGCTTGCCGGCGGTGGTGGCCACGTCGTCGCTTGAACTCGGCATCGACATGGGCGCGGTGGACCTGGTCGTCCAGGTCGAATCACCGCCCTCGGTCGGGTCGGGGCTGCAACGGGTAGGCCGCGCCGGGCATCAGGTGGGTGCGGTCAGCCAGGGGGTCTTCTTCCCCAAGTTCCGTGGCGACCTGGTCCAGACGGCGGTCACCGTGGAACGGATGCGGGCCGGGCAGATCGAGGAGCTGCGGGTCCCCTCGAACCCGCTGGACGTGCTGGCTCAGCAGATCGTCGCGATGGTGGCCCTGGACGACT
Source organism: uncultured Micropruina sp. (assembly GCA_964453585.1). Lineage (GTDB taxonomy): Bacteria > Actinomycetota > Actinomycetes > Propionibacteriales > Propionibacteriaceae > Micropruina. Next base: position 17,436 of record CAYVOW010000042.1, on the reverse strand, counting down.
GGGCCGTCGACGAGCTGCAGCGGCTGGTCCGGCAGGCGGCCCCGTTTGCCGGCCTCACCCGGGCCGTCCTGGAATCGGTGCTGGACATGCTCAGCGGCCGCTACCCCTCCGACGAGTTCGCAGAACTCCGACCGCGGCTCACCTGGGACCGGCTGGCCGGGACGCTCACCGGACGCCGAGGCGCGCAAAGACTGGCGGTCACCTCCGGCGGCACCATCCCCGATCGGGGACTGTTCGGGGTGTTCATCGCCGGCGCCGAGGGTCCCGGCCGTCGGGTCGGTGAACTGGACGAAGAGATGGTCTATGAGTCGCGGGTCGGCGACGTGATCACCCTCGGCACCTCCGCCTGGCGGATCGAGGACATCACCCACGACCAGGTCCGGGTCACCCCGGCCCCCGGCGAGGCGGCCCGTCTGCCGTTCTGGAAGGGCGACACCCTGGGTCGTCCGGCCGAGTTGGGCCGGGCCGTCGGCGGCTTCGTCCGCGAGGTCTCCGGGCTGCCGGACGAGGCGGCGCGGCAGCGCGTCCGCGGCGCCGGGCTGGACGAGTGGGCCACCGACAACCTGCTCGCCTACCTGGCCGAGCAGCGCGAGGCCACCGGCCACCTGCCCAGCGATACCACCTTGGTGGTGGAGCGTTTCCGCGACGAGCTGGGCGACTGGCGGATCATCGTCCACTCCCCGTTCGGGGCGCCGGTGCACGCGCCTTGGGCGTTGGCGGTGGCGGCCCGACTGCGCGAGCAGCACGGCGTCGATGTCCAGGCGATGCACGCCGATGACGGGCTGGTGTTCCGATTGCCCGACACCGACTGGGGGGCGATGCCGGACGATGACGCAGTCCGCTCCAGTGGCCCCGACCTGCTGACCGCGATCCTGCTCGATCCGGACGAGGTGGCCGACCTGGTCACCGAACAGATCGGCGGCTCGGCGTTGTTCGCCTCCCGGTTCCGCGAATGCGCGGGGCGCGCGCTACTGCTCCCCAAGCGCCGCCCGGACCGGCGTCAGGCCTTGTGGCAGCAACGTCAGCGGGCCTCGGCGCTCTTGGAGGTGGCCGCCCAGTTCCCAAGCTTCCCGATCGTGTTGGAGGCGGTCCGCGAGTGCGTCCAGGACGTCTTCGACGTGCCGTCCCTGACCGCGTTGATGCGCGACGTGGCCGCCCGCAAGATCCGAGTGGTTGAGGTGACCAGCCAAACCCCGTCGCCCTTCGCCCGGTCGCTGATGTTCGGCTACGTCGCCCAGTTCCTGTACGAAGGCGACTCGCCCCTGGCGGAGAAGCGGGCGGCGGCGCTGACCCTCGACCCGGCACTGCTGTCGGAGTTGCTGGGCGGCGGCGAGGGGTTGGAGTTGCGCGACCTGCTCGACCCGGAGGCGGTGGCCCGCACCGAGGCTGAGTTGCAGCATCTCGCCGAGGGCCGTCGGGCCCGGGACGCCGACGAGGTGGCCGATCTCGTCCGGACGATCGGGCCGCTGACGGCGGCCGAAGTGGCCGATCGCAGCGAGTCACCGGAGCTCGTCACCGGGTGGCTGGCCGCCCTCGAGGGCGCAAAGCGCCTGGTCAGGGTCCGGATCGGGGCCGCCGAGCGGTGGGCGGCCGCCGAGGACGCCGGACGGCTGCGGGACGCGCTAGGGGTGTCGCTGCCGGTGGGGTTGCCGGATGCCTTCACCCAGCCGGTGGCCGACCCGCTGGGCGACTTGGTGGCTCGGTACGCCCGCTGCCACGCGCCCTTCACCCCGGGCGAGGTGGCCTCCTGGCTTGGCCTCGGGACCGCCGTCGTCCGCGACGTGCTGCGCCGGCTGGTCGCCGACGGCCGGGTGGTCGAGGGACGGCTTCGTCCCGGCGGCGAGGAACTGGACTTCTGCGACGCCCGGGTGCTGCGGACGATCAGGCGCCGGTCCCTGGCCGCGTTGCGGGCCGAGGTCGAACCGGTTCCGGCCCTGGACTACGCCCGCTTCCTGCCGCAGTGGCAGGACGTCGGCTCCTTGACCGGCAGTGAGGGCGTGCTGGCGGTGGCCCGACAACTGGCGGGCTACCCGGTCCCGGCGAGCGCGCTGGAGTCGATCGTCCTGCCCGCCCGGGTTCGCGACTACCGGCCGGGGATGCTGGAGGAGTTGATTTCGGCCGGCGAGGTGCTCTGGCAAGGGCATGCGGCGACGTCTGGCAACGACGGCTGGGTTTCGCTGCATCCGGCCGAGGTCGCCGCGCTGACCCTGCGTCCGCCCGTCGCCGTGGCCCCGGGGTCGGTGGCCGAAGCCGTGCGGGAGCAACTCGCGTCCGGGGGCGCGTTCCTGTTCCGGCGGCTGGCCGACCTGATCGGCAGCACCGACGACGCGGCCCTGACCGAGGCGCTGTGGCAGCTGGTCTGGTCCGGGTGGGTGACCACCGACACCCTGACCCCGCTGCGGGCGCTGCTCGGCGGTGGTCGGACCACCCACAAGCCTCGGACTGCCCCCGCTCGGGGACGCTACGGACGGCGTCCCGGGTTGGGGCTGGCCCGCTCGTCCCTGCCCCGCGCCGCCGGGCCACCCTCGATGGCCGGACGTTGGGCGGCCCTGCCCGAGCGGGAGACCAATCCGACCGTGCTGGCCGGAGCCCAGGCCGAACTGCTGGTCGACCGCTACGGCATCGTGACCCGCGGCTCGGTGGTGGCAGAGGACCTGCCGGGTGGTTTCGCGGCCGCCTACCGGGTGTTGAGCGCCTTCGAGGAGGCCGGTCAGCTCCGCCGGGGTTACTTCGTCGAAGGGCTGGGCGCGTCCCAGTTCGGCGAGCGCGGCGCGATCGACCGGCTGCGCTCGGTGAGCCGCCCGGACGCTCCCGTTGGCGGGACGCTGGTGTTGGCCGCGACCGATCCGGCCAACCCCTACGGCGCCGCGCTGCCCTGGCCGAGTCGATCCGAGCCGGACGAGGGCAGGGGACATCAGCCGGGACGCAAGGCCGGCGCGCTGGTCGTCCTGGACGAGGGGGCGCTGGCGCTCTACGTCGAGCGCGGCGGACGGACCCTGCTCTCGTGGACCGAGGATTCCGCGGTGCTGGCCCGTGCCGCGCGGGCGCTCGCCGACGCCGTCCACGCCGGGGCGTTGGGCAAGCTGACCGTGGAGAAGATCGACGGGGCGGGCGTGCTGGGTTCCGACCACCCGCTGGCGGACGCGATGGCCGAGGCGGGTTTCCTGCTCACCCCGCGCGGGCTGAGGCTGCGCCGCTGATGCCCGAGGGGGACACCGTCTGGCGGACCGCGCAGCGCCTCAACCAGGCGTTCGCCGGATCGCCGCTGACCGTGTCGGACCTGCGCTGGCCGGAGTTGTCCACCCTCGACTTCCGCGGCGTGATGACCACCGAGGTGGTCAGCCGCGGCAAGCATCTGCTGCACCGCCTGGCATCGGGCTGGACGATCCACTCCCACCTGCGGATGGAGGGGTCGTGGCGGATCGTACGAACCAGGGACGCCCGTCCGGCGGGCCACGCGGTGCGGGCCGTGCTGGCGACCACCGAGTGGACCGCCCACGGCGTCCGCCTCGGCATGCTGGACGTGGTTCGGACCGACCAGGAGGCGACTCTGGTCGGCCACCTCGGCCCCGACCTGCTGGGGCCGGACTGGGGCGACGACGCGCTGGACGTGGCCGTCAGCAACCTCCTGGCCTCCCCCGACTCCCTCGGCGCCGCGCTGCTCGACCAGACCAACCTGGCCGGCATCGGCACCCTGTGGGCGGCCGAGTCCCTGTTCCTGGAGCGGGTCGACCCGTGGGCCTCCCCGTCGACTCTGGGCGAGACGGTCGTCCGGCGGGTCGTGGTCCGGGCGCGTCGACTGTTGGACGCCAACCGGCAGCACGCGATCCAATCCAGCACCGGCAGCCGACAGGCCGGCCACGAGGTGTACCTGCATGGCCGCGCCGGACGTCCCTGCCGACGGTGTGGCGATCCGGTCCAGGTCGACCCGATCGGACCGCCCCTGCGGCAGCGGGTGCTCTTCCACTGCCCGACCTGCCAGCCAGCCCTGCCGTCGGCGTAGCCACGCGGTCGTGGACCTCCACTCCTCGATTTTCAACCCGCGCCCC
>CAYVOW010000042.1:6996-13287 GCA_964453585.1 uncultured Micropruina sp. | reverse complement strand
CCCGCGCCCCTCCCCTGAACCCTCGGTGTCCGCCCGCGCGTCCTCGCCTGAGCCCTCGGTGTCCGCGCGGCCCGCGCACATCTCGGTCCCTGCGCACTGCCACACCCCTCAGAGGCCTCCCGAGCCCCCACCACCGAGATTTTGGTGCGGACTTTGAGCACGTGCCCGACAACGCGTCGGCACTACTGTGTTCAGCGTGAAGAGCGCCTGGGACACCGTCAGGAGTCACCCGTCCGGGGTGCTGTTGTTCACCCAGCTGCTCGGGATCCTCCTCTACCCGTTCCTGGAGGTGAGGTCCGGCGACGAGATCGGCACCTTGCTGTTGTCGCTGTTCGGCCTGATCGTGCTCGGCCTGGCGCTGGCCGTGGTCCGCTCCACGCCCTCGCTGACCTGGGTGGCGATTCTGATCGGCATCCCGACCGTGATCCTCACCATCGTCGACGTGTTCACCCACCAGGCGCAGCCGTGGCACCTGTGGTCGGACGTCTTCCACGCCGCCTTCTACGCCTACACGTTCGTCGGACTGCTGCGGTACATGTTCCACGACGAGCGGGTGACCACCGACGAACTCCTCGCCATCGGCGCCACCTTCACCGTCGCGGTCTGGATGTGGGCCTACCTGTACGGCATCTGCCAGACGCTGGTGCCGGGGTCGTTCGTTGCGGCGGCAAACTCCGACGCCCCCCGCACCTGGGTCGAACTGCTCTTCCTGAGCACCACGACCATGACCAGCACCGGCCTGTCCGACATCGTCCCGGTCAAGCCGCACGCTCGCTCGCTGGTGATGCTGCAGCAGATCGCCGGGATGCTCTACCTCGCCATCGTGGTCGCCCGGATCGTCGGCCTGACCATCAACCGTCGAGATGCCCGCCGATCGGAGGTCCATGAAAGCGCTGGGTGACAACGCCTTTCAGCCCAACGCCCTGGCCGCCAACGCCTACCTCATCAGGGGCCGACGCGGTCTGATCCTGATCGACCCGGGCCTCAACGCGAACCTCAACCGGATCGCCCGCGACCTCGTCGCCCACGACCTCTCGCCGTACCACGTGACGGACATCCTGATCACCCACTACGACTTTGACCACGCCACCTCGGCCGACGCCTGGCAGCACCGCACCGGAGCCCGGGTGTGGATGAGCCGTACCGACGCCGACATCCTGAATCTGGTGACGCCACCGCCGAACACGCCGTTCCGCCAGGCGATGGCCAAGGTCACGCTTCCCCGAATTCCGCGTCGCGTCGAGTATCTGGACGGCGACACCGAGATTGTGGACGGGATCCGCGCCCTACCAACCCCCGGTCACACCCCCGGGCACCTCGCCTTCATCCACCGCTCGATCGGTTTCATCGGCGACGCTGCAACCGTGTCCCCGGAGGCCACCCTCGGCGCCTACCCCGCTTTCATCGACGCCGACCCCGCAGAAGCCGAACGCTCCCGCCAGGCCCTCCAGGCCCTCCAACTCCGCACCTTCTGCGCCGGCCACTCCGCCCCGGCGGTTCGGGTCTGACTACCAGAGCGCCTCGTCCGGGAAGGCCGGGTCGAAGGTGAGGGCATAGCGCGGCTCCGCCATCAGCGGCGCCACCGCATCCCGCCAGGCCGCATAGTGCGCGGTGGCCTTGTGGGCGGCCGGCGCGTCCTCGTCCCGGTACACCTCGACCAGGACGAAGCGCGTCGGGTCGTCGGCCTGCTGCAGGACGTCGAAGCGCGCGATCCCGGGCTCCTGCACCGAGTTTCGCGCGTTCTCGATCGACGCCTCCCGGAACGCCTCCACGCCGTCGGCCACCACGTGCACGAACACGTGAACGGCCTTCATCACAGAGATTCCCCCGCGCACAACGCCCGATAGCGGTCAAGAAGCTGCGGCCAGTCGGAGAACTTGCCGCGGTCGGCGGCGTTGTGATCGTCCCAGCCACCGTGTTCGAAGTGGACCGCCGTGCCGTCCCCGTCGGGGGTGAAGGTGGCTCGGACCACGCTCGGGAAGGCGCGATCCTGGGCCAGGGTGAAGGTGTACGCCACCTTCTCGCCCGGCTCCCAGCCGATCACCGCACCCCAGTCGTGCTCTCCGCCGTCGGCGTGCCGCTCGGTCACCTGGCCACCCAGGTGCGGATCGATGGTGATGTCGGTGAACGTGGCCGCGTCGCCGGTGTACTCCGGGAGCCACCAACGGCCCATCTCGGCGGTGAACACCTCGAAGGCCCGCTCGGGCGAACAAGGGACGGTGAACTCATGGACGATGGGGTCGAGTGTCATAGTCCATCGTGGCATGAGGCTCCCGCCCGAGGACAGGCACAATGGGCCGGTGCCCGACCCGACCCAGGCCCCCGGCATCTTCGTCAAGACCCATCACCCGCGCACCGACCCCGCCCTCCTTCAGCGGAGACTGGACGCGATCAGGTCCGCCCCCTTCGTCCAACCGCTGGGGCCGGTTGAGGTCACCGACGGGGACGTGGTGACGCGCTGGCCGCTGGTCGGCACCGCCGATCCCGAGAACCCGCCCTGGTTCGAGGCCGGAGCGTTGCTGGCCCGGCTGCACGCACTGGCCGCTCCCGCCGACGCCCCGCCCCACGGCTGGCCCGAGCGACTGTCCCGGGCGCTCACCCGGGCGCCGGACGAGTTGGTGCCGCTGGGTCGCCGGCTGTTGGCCGAGGTAGCCGCCCAGCCGCCCGGGCCGAGGCTGATCCACGGCGACTGGCACCTCGGCCAACTCGGCCAGCAGGACGGCGAGTGGCTGCTCGTGGACGTGGACGACGTCGGCCTGGCCTGGCCGGCCTGGGACCTCGCCCGGCCGGCCGGCTTCTGGGCCGCCGGACTCCTCAGCGACGAGGACTGGAACACCTTCCTGACCGGCTACGGCAGCACGCCCCCCTGGCCAGAGCTGGACCTGCCGGCCCGATGCGCGGTGTTCGTGGCTGCGGCCCGGCCACAACTTCACAGCCGGCACACAGCCGACTCACTGCTGGCGGCCTGCCGTCGGATGGCACTCTGAGGACATGAGCGAACTCCCCACCTACGAGCCCTACCAGGGCCCCGCCGGCCTGCAGTGCCCCAAATGCCGCGGTGCGATGCGCACCTACGACCGCAACGGGGTGCAGCTTGAGCAGTGCCAGAACTGCCGCGGCGTCTTCCTGGACTTCGGTGAACTCGAGCACCTGACCCAACTCGAGAGCCGGATCATGCAGGCGCCGCCGCCGGCCCAGTACGGCTACGGCCCCGAGTGGGGTCACCGGGGCAACCAGCACTACCGCCGTAAGGGGTTCGGGTCGCTGTTCTTCAGCAGCTGACCACCCCCGGACTGCCCCGGTCTCTTGGGAGCACCGTGTTACCGTCGAGCGCATGAAGTCCACCCCCCCAGGGACGACGTGGGCCGCGGCCGTGCTGGCGCTGGCCCTGACCGCCGCGGGGTGTTCCGCGGTCGCGCAGAACTCCCCGACCCCGACCGTCTCAACGGCGGCGACGACCACCGCGTCCACCACCACCCGCTACACCGCCAAGGTGACCACCTCGGCCAACACCCCGCTGCGGCTGCGGGCCAAGCCCACCACTGCGTCCAAGATGCTGTTGACGGTCAGGAATGGCACGGTGGTCACCCTCACCTGCCGGACGACCGGCGACACCATCACCGGGCCTCAGGGACGCAGCCACGTGTGGCAGAAGGTGACCATCAAGAAGCAGACCGGCTACTTCTCCGCGGCCTACCTCAAGGGCGGCGACAACGGCGCCGTGCCCGCCTGCGCCGGTGCGTCCACACCCTCGGCGACCCCAACCAAGCCGGTCCGGGGCGACGCCATGAACGCCGCCATCGTCGACATCGCCCGTAGTCAGCTTGGGGTCAAGGAGACCAAGAACAACTGCAACCCCTACGGCGGCTGCATGGCTTGGTGCTCGCTCTACGCCACCTGGGTGTGGCGGAAGGCCGGCGATCAGATCCCCAAGTTCCCGTTCACCGGCGACCTCTACAACTGGGGGAAGCGGGAGAACCGCGCCCACGACGGCCTGGACGGCGTCGGGCCGGGCGACCTCGTCCTCTACGGCACCGGTCCCAAGAACACCAAGACCTCGGTCCACGTCGACATCGTGATCGAAGTCTTCGATGACCACCTGCGGGTGATCGGCGGCAACGTCAAGGACAAGGTGACCGAGCGGGACGTCCCGAAGACCGGCATCTACGCCTGGATCGACGCCTGACGTATTTCGCGGACGGTCGGAGCCACCTGTCAGTCATGGAACTCCGTCCTCGCTGGTGCGCTCGCGCCACCCTGCTCGCCCTGCTCGCCGCCCCGCTGACCGTCCTGGTTCAGGCACCCACGACCGCCCAGGCGGCGGTCTGCAACACCAGCAACCACGTCCGCGGTGACGTGAACTCCGACGGCGTCGCCGACTTGGCTGTTGGCGTCCCCTTCTACGACGGCGGCATCGGCGCGGTCGACTTGGCGCTGAGCAACGGGGTGCGGCTGTTCGTCCAGCCGCAGTTGTACGGCCAGCCGGCCTCAACCCCGGAGCACTTCTTCGGCCATTCGGTGGTGCTGGACGACATCAACTCCGACGGCTGCGACGACCTTCTGGTCGGCGCCCCGGGCGCCGGCAGCGGAGGGAAGGTGTACGTGTTCACCTCCAACGGGTCCAGCCTCGCCCACTCCTTCACGATCAACTCCCCGACGTCCGGCGCCTCCTTCGGCTCGAGCCTGGCCTCGTTCGACAACGGCAACCGGCTGGCCATCGGCGCCCCGGACGCGTCGCCCAGCGGGGTCGCGGCGGCCGGGGCCGTCTATGTCGGCGTCTTCAACTCCGCCGGCACCTCACTGGGCTCGATGGTTGCGCTGCACCAGAACTCGTCCGGCGTCCCCGGGGCGAACGAGGTCGGCGACCGCTTCGGGCGGGTGCTCGCCGCCACCGGCCGCACGGTGATCGTCGGCGCCCCCGAGGAGGCGGTCGGGTCGCGGACGGCGGCCGGTTCGGTCACCTTCTTGACCATCGGGGGGCCAGGGACGACCCTGCTGCGCGCCAAAGCGGTCACCCAGGACACCACCGGCGTCCCCGGCACGGCCGAGTCCAGCGACCGTTGCGGCGCCGCCGTGGCCGCCCAGGACACCTGGATCGCCTTCGGTTGCCCCGGCGAATCGATCGGCACCGATACCCGGACCGGGCAGGTGCAGCCGCTGCTCTACTTCGAGGACACCGCCGCCATCACCGTCCGGCCCGCGATTCATCAAGACAGCCCGAACATCCCCGGCACCAACGAGGACAACGACCGGTTCGGCTCCGCCCTGGCGATCGGTCTCCGCACCCACGATCAGGTGACCGCCATCATCGGCGCTCCCGGCGAGGCGGTCGGCAGTGTCGGCAGTGCTGGCGCGGTGACCTTCGTCCGGCTGAACGCCTCGGAGACGTCGCGGACCGCCACCTCCGTCACCGAGAACTCCACCGGAGTGCCGGACGTGGCTCAGGTCGGCGATCGGTTCGGGGCCAGCGTGACCATCCGCCCCGGCGATCTGGACGACGGCGAGGGTCTGATCGACGCCGTGGCGATCGGCGCCCCGGGGGAGAACATGGGCAGCCAGCAGGACGTGGGCTCGGTGTTCATCTCGCCAGACTCCAACGGCCCGTGGAACCAGTTGGTGTTCGAGACCTCGCCGTCCGGGATGGATCTGCCGGACGAAGCGATGTTCGGGTCGCATCTCGGGTCACCGGGGGCGTCGGCACCGTAGTCTCAGCGGCGTGAAGATCAGTTTCACCCCCTCCGAGGCGTCCACCATCGGGGTCGAGTGGGAACTCGGCCTGGTGGACGCCTCGACGCTGGAACTGACGCCGGCGGCCCAGCGCATCCTTGACCAGGTCGACGACCCCAAGACCGGGCCGATCCGCCGCGAGTTCCTGACCGACATGATCGAACTGGTCACCGGCGTCCACACCAGGGTGGACGAGGCGGTGGACGACCTGGCCACCAGCCTGGCGGTGGTCCGAAGGATCCTCGGCGACGACGTCCGGCTGCTCGGCGCCGGCGTCCACCCGTTCAGCAAAGCGGCCGAGCAGCAGCACTTCGACTTCTGGCGCTACAACGTGGTGGCCGAGCGAAACGCGTGGTGGGGGCGCCAAATGGCGGTGTTCGGCACCCACATCCACGTCGGCGTCGACCACCAGGCCAAGGCGCTGCCGATCACCTACGGCCTGGCCCGATTCAGCCCCTACTTCATCGCGCTGTCGTCCTCGTCCCCGTTCTGGGAGGGCGAGGACACCGGCTACGCCTCGCAGCGGACGATGATCTTCCAGCAACTGCCCACCAACGGCATGCC
>CAYVOW010000042.1:0-6896 GCA_964453585.1 uncultured Micropruina sp. | reverse complement strand
ACGGCGAGAGCGTCGGCGCGGCCGAGATCACCCTCACCGAGGCGGCCGCCACCGACCCCCTGTGCGCCGGGGTGCCGCCGGTGTTCCACGCCTTCGTCGGCCACAAGGAGGCCTGCAACGGCCTCCCCGAGGGTGTGACGCTGCTCGCCACGGGCCGGTTCTGCCCGGTGCAGATGTACCGGGTCGGCGATCACGTCTACGTCACCCAGTTCCACCCCGAGTTGGACGTCACCGACCTCGAGGCGCGGATGCGGATCTACGCCACGGCCGGCTACTTCGCCCCCGACGAGTTCGACCAGGTGTTGGCGATGGCCCACTCGTCCGGCGTCGACGGATCGCAGCACTTGATCCTGTCCAACTTCGTCACGCGCTATTCGCGGTAGCCCGCGCGCCGACGTCCGGCGTGGTCCTCTGACAGCGCTGAAGCGCCAAAACTGGGCGTTCCGGCCCCCGTGGCGCCGTTCAGCGCTGTCAGAGGACCACCCGAGTCAGGAGACGACGGCCTGGTCGAAGTCGCGGTGCCGCGTGAGGTACGCGACCACGAAGGGGCAGGTCGGCCGGATCTTCCAGCCCTCGGCGACCGCCTGCTCCAGGGCGAACCGGACGACCATCGAGCCCAACCCGCGACCGCCGAACTCGGGCGCGATCTCGGTGTGGTCGAAGGTGGCCACCCCGTTGCGCAACCGGTAATGCGCGAAGCCGGCCAACCCCTCGTCCAGCCGTACCTCGAAGCGGCTCTTCTTCCGGTTGTGGGTCAACTCCTCGGCCATGGCGCACACTGTGGCACACCCAGATGAACGACCCTCGGCACGATTAGACAGCCGTCGTCCGGCCTGCTAGCTTCCTCACCAGGAACGCACGTTCCGCCAGGGTTGTTACCTTCGGGGCAAGACCTGAGTTCGACACCAACGCTTCGGCGTCGGCAACGAACTCGGGTCTTTTTCGCGTTAAGGGGCAACCCGGACCCACCCTGATCGAGGAGGATCGGATGCCCTCAGTTGATTACCGCAGTCTCGCAACCGACGTGCTCAAGCACGTCGGCGGGGAGGAGAACGTAGCTTCCGCGACCCACTGCGCGACCCGTCTGCGTTTGAAGTTGAAGGACCAGTCGAAGGCCGACAAGGCGGCCGTCGAACGGGTTCCCGGTGTGATCACGGTGATGGAGGCCGGTGGCCAGTTCCAGGTCGTGATCGGCAACAACGTCCCGCTGGTCTACGCCGAACTCGGCAAGATCTCCAAGCTGGTCAACGAAGACGGCGGTGAGGACGTCAAGGAGGAGGGCAACCTGCTCAACCGCTTCATCTCGATGATCTCGTCCATCTTCCTGCCGTCGTTGTGGCCCCTGGCCGGCGCCGGCCTGTTCAAGGCGTTCCTCGCCGCCGCCGCCCAGTTCGGCTGGCTGGACGCCAAGGGCACCACCTACGCGATCTGGAACGCAGCCGCCGACGGCCTGTTCACCTTCCTGCCGATCTTCCTGGCCGTGAACGCCGCCAAGCGGTTCAAGACCAACATGTTCACCTCGATGGCGATCGCCGCGGCCCTGTGCTACCCGACCCTGTCGGCCCTGAACGCCGCCGGCACCCCGGTCGACTTCTTCGGCATCCCGGTCAGCATGATGGCCTACACCAGCTCGGTGATCCCGATCATCGTTGCGGTCTGGCTGCAGAGCTACCTGGAGAAATTCCTCAACAAGGTGCTTCCGCACTGGCTGCGCAACTTCACCACTCCGCTGCTCGTGCTGGCCATCATGGTCCCGCTGACCCTGCTGACCATCGGCCCAGTGACCAACTTCGCCGCCGGCCTGATCTCCAAGGGCATCACCGGCCTGTTCACCGCGGCCCCCTGGCTGGCCGGTGCCCTGATGGGTGGCCTGTGGCAGGTGTTCGTGCTGTTCGGTCTGCACTGGGGCTTCGTTCCCTTCATGCTCAACGACCTGACCACCCAGGGCTACTCGCTGCTGTCCGGGCCGCTGCCGGCCGCTGTGCTCGCTCAGGCCGGCGCCACTCTCGCGGTGATGATCCGGTCCAAGAACGCCAATCTCAAGGAACTCGCCGGCCCGTCGTCGCTCTCGGGCTTCGTCGCCGGCATCACCGAGCCCGCCATCTACGGCGTCAACCTGCCGCTGAAGAAGCCGTTCTACTTCGGCATCGCCGGTGGCGCGATCGGTGGCGCCATCGCCTCCATGGGTGGCTCGGCCGCCAACGCGTTCGTGTTCCCGTCGCTGCTCGGCCTGCCCGCCTACATGGCGGTTGGCAACTTCACGCTGCAACTGATCGGCACCGGCGTCGCGATCGCGCTCGGCTTCGGGCTCACCCTGATCCTGGGCTTCGACGACATGCCGGTGAAGGCCGAGGCAGCCCCGGACCCGATCGCCGAGTCGGCAGCCGTCGGCGCGGTCGAGGTGGGCGCTCCGATGAGCGGTCAGAGCGTCGCGCTGACCTCGGTCAACGACAAGGTGTTCGCCTCCGAGGCGCTCGGCAAGGGCGTCGCGATCGTCCCCACCGACGGCAAGGTCTACTCCCCCTTCGCCGGCACCGTGGTCACCGCCTTCCCGACCGGGCACGCCTTCGGGATCAAGTCCGACTCGGGTGTCGAGGTGCTGATCCACGTCGGCATCGATACCGTCCAGTTGGACGGCAAGGGGTTCACCACCGCGGTCAAGCAGGGTGACAAGGTCGCCGCCGGCGACCTGCTCGGCACCGTCGACCTGGACGCGGTCAAGGCCGCCGGGTACGACACCACGACCATGGTCGTGGTCACCAACACCGCCGAGTTCGCCGCCGTCCTGCCGGCCGAGGGCCACGCCGTCACCCACGGCGAAGCGGCCATCATCATCGAACGCTGACAAGGAGTAACGCAGCACATGAAGTACGAAACTCTGAAGCCCTTCCCGCAGGGATTCCTGTGGGGCGCGTCCACCTCGGCCTACCAGGTCGAGGGGGCGTGGGACGAGGACGGAAAGGGCCCCTCGGTGATCGACGCGAGGGGCACCTACCCCGAGGGGACCACCGACTACACGGTGGCCAGCGACCACTACCACCGGTTCGCCGAGGACGTGGCGCTGTTCAAGGAGCTCGGCCTCAAGGCCTACCGCTTCTCGATCGCCTGGACCCGGATCATTCCCGACGGCGACGGCGAGGTGAACCAGGCGGGGGTGGACTTCTACCACCGGCTGATCGACGCGCTGAACGACGCCGGGATCGTCCCGATCGTCACCATGTACCACTTCGACCTGCCCGCGGCCCTGGACGACCGGGGGGGTTGGACGAACCGGGCCACCGTTGATGCGTTCGCCCGCTTCGCCGAGGTGATCTTCACCGCCTACGGCTCCAAGGTGGAGTACTGGCTGACCATCAACGAGCAGAACATGATGGTGCTGGTCGGTGAGGCGATCGGCACGATCAAGCCGGGGCAGCCCAAGTCGGCGATCTACCAGGCCAACCACCACATGATGCTGGCCCAGGCCAAGGCGACCAACATCGGCCACGAGCTGGTGCCCGGCGCCAAGATCGGCCCGGCGCCGAACATCTCGGTGTGCTACCCGGCGACCTGCAACCCCGACGACGTGCTGGCCGCGGACAACTTCAACGCGATCCGCAACTGGCTCTACACCGACATGGCGGTCACCGGCCGCTACAACTCGGTGGCCTGGGCCTACCTGGAGAAGATCGGCGCCACCCCGACGATCGAGCCTGGCGACATGGAGTTGCTGGCCTCGGCCAAGCCGGACTTCCTGGCGTTCAACTACTACGGGACGGCCACCGTTGCGGCCGGCCACGAGAAGGTGCCCGATCGCGCTGGCCAGAAGTCGATCGACCAGCAGATGGCCGACGGCGAGGCCGGGGTGTACCGGGGCGTTCCGAACGAGTATCTGCCGAAGACCCAGTTCGGCTGGGAGATCGATCCGATCGGCTTCCGGGCCACCTTCCGGGCGCTCTGGGATCGCTACCACCTGCCGCTCCTGGTCACCGAGAACGGCCTGGGCGCCTTTGACGAGCTCGTCGACGGTCAGGTCCACGACGACTACCGGATCGACTACCTGCGTCAGCACATCGAGCAGATGCACCTGTCGGTCACCGACGGCGTGGACGTTCTGGGTTACTGCCCGTGGTCGGCGATCGATCTGGTGTCCACACACCAGGGCGTCCGCAAGCGTTACGGGTTCATCTACGTTGATCGCGACGAGTTCGAGCTGGGCACGTTGGCCCGCTACCGCAAGGACTCGTTCGCCTGGTACCAGAAGGTCATCGCCACCAACGGCGACGACCTGTCCTGACGATCGTCCTATCCGGGGAGGAGGTGAGAACGATGAAAGTTGAGCGCGTCTTCAACAACAACGTCGTTCTCGCCTCCACCCCGGACGGCCGTCAGGTCGTCCTGACCGGACGAGGGGTGGGCTTCGGCGTCCACCCAGGCGCTCCGGTGGACGAGCAGCGGGTCGCGCAGCGGTTCGTGCCGGACGCAACCCACTCCCAGGAGCAGTTGGCCGCGTTCCTGACCGACATCCCGCCCGAGCATCTGCTGATCGCCGCCGAGATCCTCGAACTCGCGCGGGTGGAACTGGGGCTGAACTTCGCCCAGAGCATGGTGATTCCGCTGGCCGACCACCTCAGCTTCGCGGTGAAACGGGTGCGCAGCGGGATCTCGCTGGACTTCCCGCTGCGGGCCGAGGTGGCCCATCTGTACCCCCAAGAACTCACCGCGGCCTCGCTGGCGGTGGCGCACCTGCGGGCCCGGACCGGCCTTCCGATCCCCGATGACGAAGCCGTCCCGATTGCGTTGCACCTGGTGAACGCACAGTTCGCCAGCGACGACCTATCTCGGACCTTTCAGATGACCGAGGTCTTCCACCAGATCTTCTCGGTGCTGGAGTCGGCCTACCAGCGACGCTTCGAGGCGTCCCCGATGAACGCCGCCCGGTTCGTCACCCACCTGCGCTACTTCTTCGTCCGGGTCGAGGGTGCCAAGCAACTCGACGACAAGCAGACCGGCTTCGGCAATGCGATCCGGACCTCGTTCCCCGAGGCCTACGCCTGTGCGCTCAAGGTCCGGGCGCTGCTGGAGTTGCGGCTCGGCAAGCCGATCACCGACGACGAGGTGACCTATCTGACCCTGCACGTGGCCCGGTTGGCCGCCGACGAGTGAACCGGCTAGCGCCGACCCGGTTCGGCGCGGTGCGTGGGTCTGCCGACCGAACGGACCTCAGCTGTCCAGAACCTGATCGAGCGGCAGCCGCCGACCCGGGGAGCGGTCGGTCCCCTCGGCGTTTCGCACCACCAGGACGTCGCACAGGGCGTGCTCGACGACCTGATCCGACACCGAACCCAGCAGCAGGCCCTGGAAGCCGCCCAGGCCCCGGGTGCCGACGATCACGATCCGAGCGCCGTCACTGGCCTTGATCAGCTCGCGGCCGGCGGCTCCGTGGGGCGTGATCAACTCCACCGACAGCCCCGGGAACTCCGCCCGGGCCCCGGCGGTGTCCTTCTCGAGCCGCTCCCTGACGGCCGCTTCGAAGTCGTCAGCCGGCGGCACGTACCCCGGCTCCCAGGTCGCCGGACGAGGGGCGGTGCTAATCGTCCAGGCCCGCAGGATCTTGACCGGGGAGTCCAGCGCCTGGGCCAGCCATAGCCCCTTGCGGAGCGCCACATCAGAGAAGTCGGAACCGTCGTTGCCAATGATGATCGGAGGCTTCTCGTCCATGAACCGAGCCTACCGCCGCTCGACCAAGGTCGACCTGCCCATCGACTGGTTGCAGCGGCACCAGTTGGAACGTTGTGGTCGACTGACACCCATGAACACCCCCGTGATCGAAGTCCGCGACTTCACCATGACCTTCGGCGACACCGTCGCCGTGGACGACCTGAGCTTCGACGTCCAGCGCGGCGAGACCTTCGGCCTGTTGGGCTCCAACGGTTCCGGCAAGACCACCACCCTGCGCGCCCTGCTCGGCATCTACACCCCGACCGCCGGAACTCTGCTGGTCGAGGGGCGACGGTTCGAACCGCGCCCGGGCACCACGCTGGGCTACCTGCCCGAGGAACGCGGCCTCTACCGCAAGGAGCAGGTGATAGACGTGATGACCTACTTCGGGCAGTTGAAGGGGATGGCGCGCGGGGTGGCGCAAGCGTGGTCGAAGGACTTCCTGGGCCGGGTCGGGCTGGCCGACAAGGCCAGCGTCCGGCTCGACCGGCTCTCTGGCGGCCAGCAGCAGAAGGTCCAGTTGGGGGTCACGATCATGAACAACCCGTCGATCCTCATCCTCGACGAGCCGACGAAGGGGTTCGACCCGGTCAACCGACGGCTCCTGATGGACCTGGTCGAGGAGCAGCGTCGCCAGGGCGCCACCATCGTGATGGTCACCCACCAGATGGAAGAGGTCGAGCGGCTCTGCGACCGGGTGTTGCTGCTCAAGGACGGCCACGCGGAGGCCTACGGAACGATCGCCGAGGTCCAAGAGCAGTTCGGCGGCTCCCGGGTGCGGCTGACCTTCACCGGGGTGCTCCCCGAGTCCTCGCTGTTCACCGTTCGGATCAGCGAGAACAACTACGCCGAGCTGGACGTGCCCCCCGACGCCGATCACAACGCGATCCTCAGCGAACTGATCGCCGGCGGCGTCCAGATTCGTGGCTTCGAGCCGTCCCGGATCTCGCTGGAAGAGATCTTCCTGAGGGTCTACGGCCAGGCGGGAGTGGCCGCATGAGGGCCCACAACCTACGCACCGTCTTCTCGTTCGAGTTCATCCGGACGATCACCAAAGTGCACTTCTGGGCGCTGAGCCTGGGCATCCCGCTGCTGATCGGAGCGGTGTTCTGGCTGATGTCGGCGGGTTCCAGCAGCCTCTCCGACCGGGCCGACTCCAGCGACAAGGCGACCTACTCGTTCACCTACAGCGACGC
>CAYVOW010000041.1:0-21687 GCA_964453585.1 uncultured Micropruina sp. | reverse complement strand
CGCTGGCTGAAGCAGGTCGGCGACACCGTCGAGGCCGACGAACCGCTGGTTGAGGTGTCCACCGACAAGGTCGACACCGAGATCCCGTCACCGGCGGCCGGCACGCTGCTGGAGATCCGGGTTGGCGAGGACGAGGTGGCTGCCGTTGGGTCGGTGCTGGCCGTGATCGGCGACGCCGCCGCACCCGCTGCGGCCCCGGCTGCTCCCGAGGCTCCCCAGCAGGTGCCGGTTGAGCAGGCACCCGCTGCCCCCGCCCCAGCAGCGGCGCCCGCCGCCGCACCCGCGGCCCCGCGCCGGGCTGCCGACGAGGTGAGCGCCGACGTCGGCTACGTGACCCCCCTGGTTCGCAAGCTGGCCGGCCAGCACGGGGTGGACCTCGGCAGCCTCAGCGGCACCGGAGTCGGTGGCCGGATCCGCAAGCAGGATGTGATCGCCGCTGCTGACGCCGCCAAGGCCGAAGCCGAAGCCGCCGCCAAGGCCGCCAGTGAGCCTGCGGCACCGCCTGCCCCGGCAGCTGCTCCCGCCCAGGCGCCCGCTGCCGCGGCAGCGCCGTCCGCCCCCGCGGCGGCAGCGCCTGGTGCCGGCAAGCGTGGGAGCACCGAGAAGGTCAGCCGGATGCGGGCGGTGATCGCCAAGCGGATGGTGGAGTCGCTGCAGGTGTCGGCTCAGTTGACCGGCACGGTCGAGGTCGACATGACCAACATCTCGAAGCTGCGAGCCAAGGCCAAGGACGACTTCAAGAAGCGCGAGGGCGCCTCGCTGTCCTACCTGCCGTTCATCTGCAAGGCGGTCTGCGAGGGCCTGAAGCAGTTCGAGAAGATCAACGCCACCCTCGATCTCGACGCGGGCACCATCACCTACGCCGACGCCGAGCACCTGGGCATCGCCGTTGACACCGACCGCGGCCTGCTCGTCCCGGTGATCCGGGACGCCGGTGACCTCGGCCTCGGCGGCCTGGCCAAGAAGATCGGGGACGTGGCGGCTCGGTCGCGGTCGAACAAGATCGGGCCGGATGAGTTGTCCGGCGGCACCTTCACGATCACCAACTACGGCTCGGCCGGGACGCTGTTCGACACCCCGATCATCAACCAGCCGCAGGTGGCCATCCTCGGCACGGGGGCCTTGGTCAAGCGTCCGATGGTGATCAGCGATCCCAAGCTCGGGGACATCATCGCGATCCGCGACATGATGTACCTGTCGATGAGCTACGACCACCGGCTGGTGGACGGCGCCGACGCGGCCCGGTTCCTCAGCTTCGTCAAGGCGCGGCTGGAGGGCGGCGACTTCGCCGCCGAACTCGGCCTCTGAACCAACCCGAAACGGCCCCCGCGGACTGTCCGCGGGGGCCGTTCGTTTGGTCGTTCCGCCAACTTCTCGGTGTGAGAGGGGTGACATCGACCCACGATCGATGTCACCACCGTGGCACCGAGACTTTGGCGGCCGCGGTCGGATCAACCGGCCCCGGCCACTCGGCACGGCTCAGTCGAGGAACGCCAACCGGTCATCGCGCCAGCCGACCGGACGCGGGTCGGTGATCCCGCCCAGGAACGAGCCGTCCGGCCCGTCGTGCCGGAACGCCAGGAAAAGGGTCCGGCCGGTGCCGCGCTCGGCGACCAGGCGGCCGACGTAGGCCTCCCGACCGGTGAGGCACCGGGCGCCGGCCAGGTCGTAGGGGCCCAGCGGCCCCTCGGCGGTGGCGTACCAGACCCCGCCGGATGCCCCGGTCGCCGCCCGCCAGCCGGCCAGGTCGCCGCCCAGGCAGTTGAAGATCAAGACGTGCTGCCCGTCCACCACCGAGGTCTCCAGCACCTCCAACTGACCGAACCCGGCGCCGGGCTCGCTCAGCGGCGGCTGGACGGTCCAGGTGCGCAGGTCGGGCGAGGTGCAGTGCCCGATCACACCCCGATCGTCGCCGGGCCCACGGTTCGCCCGGGCGGTGACCAGCAGGTGCCACCCGTCCCCCTGGGGGTCGCGCAGCACCCAGGGGTCGCGGAAGGCCTGGTCGTGCCAGAGTGCGTCCGGCCGGGTCTCGTACCAGCGTGGATCGGCCTCGGCAATCGGGCCGGGCAGCTTCGTCCAGTCGTAGAGGTCGGACGAGGTGGCCAGCCCGATCGACTGGACGTTCTTGCCGGACGCATCCAGCCGGGCACCGGTGTAGAGGAGGTACCACAGGCCGTCGTCGCCCTTGGTGACCGAGCCCGTCCAGGTGGCCAGCTCATCGAAGGCCGGGGCGTCGGAGCGCACCAGAGCATCGGTGACCCGGGTCCAGTTGGTCAGGTCGGACGACACCGCATGGCCGACCGAGGCCCGGTAGTGGCGGGCGTCCGGGTCCTTCAGGGCGCGCGACGCGTACAGGAAGAACAGGTGGTAGTCCGTCCCGTCGTCGGCAACCCAGAAGTCCCAGACCCACGCCTCAGGAAGATCGAACACGACTAGCCCTTCACGCCGGAACTGGCAATGGAGTTGATGAATGCCCGCTGGAACGCGACGAACAGGGTCAACACCGGCACCGTGATGATGCTGGCGTAGGCCATGATCTGCCCCCAGGAGACGTTCAGTTGCTTGAAATAGTCGATGCCGACCATAGCGGGACGAATGCTCTCCGACTGGGTCACCATCAGCGGCCACAGGTAGGAGTTCCAGGCCGGCAGGAAGGTCAGGATGGCCACCGTCGCGATGGCCGGCCCGGACAAGGGCATCACCACGCTGCGATAGATCCGGAACCAGCCGGCGCCGTCGACGGTCGCGGCCTCGTCCAGCTCCTTCGGGATCGAGTCGAAGTACTGGTAGAAGAGGTAGATCGAGAACGCGTTGGCGACGAACGGGATGATCTGCACCTCGTAGGTGTCCAGCCAGCCCCAGGTCAGCTCTCCGTTGAAGTAGGGCAGTTGGTTGACCCACCACAGCAGCGGCAGCGCCATGGTCTCGAACGGGACGATCAGGGTCGCCAGGATGATTCCAAGAATCACCTTCTGCCCCGGGAACTTCATCCGCGACAGCGCGAACGCCGCCATCGAGTTCACGATCAGGCCGAGGACGACGGTGACCACCGAGATGATCACCGAGTTCATCAGGAACTGGGCGAAGGGAACTCGCTCGAAGACGCCTTGGTAGTTGGCCCAGGACAAGTCACCCACCGGCAAGAAGGCCGCGATCGAGTCGAGGTCGCCGAAGATCTGGGTGTCGGGCTTGAAACTCGACACGATCATGAACACCAGCGGCAGCCCGAAGACCAGGCAGAGCACGATCCGCAGGGCCATAACCCCCCAGGACACGGCCCTGCTTCGATGCTCACCCGCCTTGGCCACCGTGGCCTGGGTGTCGGTGTCGGCCACGTGGGCCAGGGTTTCGCTCATCGCCTTGCCTCCTTGTCACGAGTCAGGAATCGCTGGACGAGCGAGACCGCCAGCACGATCACGAAGAAGACCAGCGAGATCGCCGATGCGTAGCCGGTCTGTTGCTGCTGGAACCCGGTGCGGACCGCCTGGAACACCACCGTGGACGTGGCGTCCAGCGGTCCGCCCTGGGTCATGATCTGCACCTGGGTGAACAGGGAGAAGGCGGCGATGGTGATGGTGATCAGGATGAAGGTCCGGGTCTGCCGCAGCCCCGGCCAGGTGACGTGCACGAACTGTTGCCAGGTGCCCGCCCCGTCCAGCGCGGCCGCCTCGTACAGGTCGCCGGAGATGGTCTGCAGACCGGACAACCAGATCACCATGTGGAAGCCCATTGCCTGCCAGGCCGACATCACGATCAGCGCGAACAGGGCGGTGTTGGGGTCGCCCAGCCAGTCCGGGCCGGTGATTCCGATCTTGGCCAGCAGGGCGTTGATCAGGCCGTTTTGTTGGTACATGAACATCCACAGCATCGACACCACGACCATCGAGGTGACGACGGGCAGGAAGTAGACGGTACGGAAGAAGTTGGTGCCGCGAACCTTGGCGTTGACCAGGAGGGCCAGGCCCAGCGCCATCGCCGACTGAACCGGGACGATCACGACGGCGAAGACCACGGTGTTGAGCAGCGACCGCCAGAACGTGGACGAGCCGAACAGCCGGTAGAAGTTGTCCAGGCCGATGAACTTCGCCGGCACCGGGGAGATCAGCCGGGCGTTGGTGAAGGCCAGGCTCAGGGTCAGGATGATCGGGATGATCAGGAAGACCACCATCAAGATGGCGGCCGGGGTCAGCATCGCCCAGGCGGTGCCGGCGGAGCGCCCGGACGGAGTCCGGCCCTTCGATCTGCGCCGGGCTGTAACCGTCCCGGTGGCGACAGCAGTCGTCATCGACTACTCCTTTCGGTGGGTGCGAGCGAGCGCTCGGGAGGGCGAGTGTGGTGCGCCCTCCCGAGCGGCTCGGGTCAGGAGTACTGCTCCTGGTTGGCGTCGATGTTCTTGACCGCCTGATCGAGTGCGGTCTTCGGATCGGCACCGTTGAGGATGTCCTTCGCGACCTTCTCGAACTCGGTGGCGATGAACGGGTAGCCCGGGGTCTCGGGACGCATCACCGTGAACTTCTTCGAGTACTGACGGAAGATGTCGTTCTCGCCGCCCGGCTCGAAGCCCGGCACCTCGGCCGCGGCCGCGTCGGTGGTCGGGATGTTGTTGGTGTCCTTGGCCACCCGCGCCACGTACTTGTCGCCGGCGGCGAACTTCAGGTACTCGGCGGCGCCAGCAGCATCGCCACAGTTGGTCGACATGCCCCAGGTCCAGGAGCCACCGCCCACCTTGGGGCCGTTGCCGAAGTCGACCGGCGGCGCGAACACGACGTCGTCGAACTTCGCCCGAATCGGCACCGCGGTCCACGAGCCGTTCCACAAGAAGGCGGACTTGCCGTTCATGAAGTCCTGGGACGGGTCGGCGCCGGACTTCTTGGCGATGTAGCCGTCCTTGGCCAGACCGGAGAACCAGGTCGCCCAGGCCAGCGCCTTGTCGCCGTTGAGGGCGCCGTCGGCGGTCTTGTAGTCGGTACGGTTGATCAGGTCACCGCCGAAGCTCTGCAGGAACGGGGAGAAGCCGTAGGGCCACCACTCGCCGGTCCAGCCGGTGGCCACGTCGGCGGCCTTGTCGAAGTCGCCGGAGTCCTTGACCTTCTTCAAGGCGGCGGCGAACTCGTCGGCGGTCCACGGCTGATCGATGGTCGGCTTGCGGATGTCGTACTTCTTGAGGATCGACTCCCGGGTCACCCAGGTCAGCGACACGTCGTAGTAGCCGTAGGCGTAGGTCTTGCCGTTGTACTTGGCGACCGTCGAGGGCAGGTACTTGCCGAGGATGTCGTCCATGCCCTCGATCGGCGCGAGGTAGCCGGCCCAGGCCCAGTTGGCCACGTTCGGTTGGTCGATGTCGAGGATGCAGGGCAGCTTCTTGGCCGCGGCGGCGGCCGTCACGGACTGGTTGTAGGACTCCTGCGGGAAGGCCTGCAGCTTCACCTTGTACTTGGACTGGCTGGCGTTGAACTCGTCGACGACGTACTGGATCGCGCCGAGTTCGCCCTTGTTGCCAGCGTTGTGCGTCCACATGCTGAGCTCGACGGCCGCGCCGCCCGAGGCGCCGGACGAGGCCGGCTGGCTGCTGGTGCTGCTCGGCTTCGAGCAGGCGACCACGGTTAAGGGGAGCGCCAGGGCGACAGCGGCACTCGCCAGGCGCTTGAGGGTTGACTTCATTGTTCCTCCGGATGAGTGGGGGGCGACGTGAGGTCCGATCCCCACGGCGGCTAAACCCTTCCCGCTTGTGACCGTAAACGACGATCTGGGAAGCCGTCAACCCACCCGCTAAAACCTTTCTTCATGTGATACATCGTTTCCGCGTCGCTCACGGGGTACGGTGTGGGCACCACTGCAGCGGAGGATGAATGGGGCCCGATCGGAGCGTCACGATGGCCGACGTGGCCGCGCGCGCCGGAGTGTCGACCACCTCGGTCAGCGTGGCCCTGAACAACACGCCCGGGGCCCGGCTCTCCCCCGACGCGGTCAGCCGGATCAAGCGCGCAGCCAAGGAGCTGGGCTACCGACCCAACACCGCGGCCCGGGGCCTGCGGGTCGGCCGGACCCACACGGTGGGGCTGCTCTCCGATGACGTCACCGTGACCCGGTTCGCCTCGGCGATGATCAAGGGGGTGATGGACGTCGCCCACGCCAAGCGCCACACGGTGCTGATCGCCGAAACCGGCGACTGGCTGGCCAACGTGGCGACAGCGTTGGAGGCGATGCTCAACCATCAGCCCGACGGCCTGATCGTGGCCCTGATGGGCGCCAAGGAGATCGATCTTCCGCCGATCCCCGACGATCTGCGGCTGGTGGTGCTGAATGCCACCTCGGGCGATCGGCCCTGCGTCCTGCCGGACGAGTTCGCCGCCGGCCACGCGGTCGCCCAGCACCTGATCGAGCGGGGCCACCGTCGGATCGCCCTGATCGGGCATTCCGACATCCTGGCCACCTACCCACGCGTCTCGGCGACGATCGGCACCCGCTACGCCGGCATCAACGCCGCCTTCGCCGAGGCCGGGCTCGACCCCGTCGTCCGGGTGCCCGGCGGCCTGTGGGAGCCGAATCTCGGGTACGACGCCGCGATGGAACTGTTCGCCTCCAACCTCGAGTTCACCGCGTTGCTGTGCCTCAACGATCGGATCGCCTTCGGTGCCTACCAGGCGATCACCGAGCTTGGGTTGCGGATCCCGCACGACATCTCGGTCGCCTCCTTCGACGACGAGGTGATCGCCGGTTACGTCCGGCCGTCCCTGACCACGGCTCGCCTGCCGTACGAGGCGATGGGCCGGGCCGCGATGGGACTGATCGTCGGCCAGGACGATCCGACCGGTCGGCACCTGGTGCCGATGCCGCTGATCGTCCGCGGATCGGTGGCCTTCCAGAACGATGCCTAGCCACCATTCAGCCGGAGTGATTCCCCTAGCCACCCTGAACGTCGCAGAATGGGCGGTGGCGTGCATCCCCGCCGCGTTGAGGAGCCGAGATGACCAAGAGAGCCACCCTGGCAGACGTGGCCGCCCTGGCTGGGATGTCACCGACCGCGGTCAGCCTGGTGCTGAACGAACGTCCCGGATCACGACTCTCGCCCGAGGCCGTGCAGCGGATCAAGGACGCCGCCGCAGAACTGAACTACCGACCCAATCCCGCCGCCCGCAGCCTGCGGATCGGCAAGACCCAGACCGTTGGCTTCATCTCCGACGACGTCACGGTGACCCGGTACGCCACCGCCATGATCCGCGGGCTGCTGGACGTCGCCGAGGCCAACACTCACACCGTCCTGATCGCCGAGACCGGCCGGTCGTCCAAACGGGCCCGGGCCGCGCTGGACGCGATGCTGGACCGTCGACCGGACGGGTTGATCTTCGGAATGCAGATGGCCCGCCAGATCGACCTGCCCGCGCTGCCGACGACGATCCCCGTGGTGATCCTCAACGGGACCAGCACCCAGGGCCACGCCAGCGTCCTGCCCGCAGAGTACGAGGCCGGGCGACGGGTCGCGTCGGTGCTGCTGGAGGCTGGCCACCGGCGGCTCGGGATGATCGGCTACGACCGCGGCCTGGAGTCCGACCCCCGCAAGTCGGCCACCGTCGGCCAGCGCTACGCGGGCATCCACGACGCGGTCGCAGCGGCCGGGGCCGAGATCGTCGTCCGCTACGAGACGGCTGATTGGGAGCCCACCCACGGCTTCGAGGCGGTCAACCAGTTCCTCGACGTCCGGGCTCCGATCACCGGCCTGATCTGCCTCAACGACCGGCTCGCCTTCGGCGCGTACCAGGCCCTGCAGGAGGCCGGGCTGACCGTGCCGTACTCGCTGTCGCTGGTCTCCTTCGACGACGAGCAGATCACCTCCTACCTGCGCCCGGGGTTGACCACCGCGGCCATCCCGTACGAGGAGATGGGCCAGCGGGCGATGGCGATGGTGCTCAGCGGGAAGACCGAGGACGTGCTGGTCGAGATGCCGCTGCGGATCCGCGATTCGGTGCGTCCCCTGGGCGACTGACCCGCCGAACGGTCAGGTGGCTGCGGTTGGTGGCGGCGGGTTTGTCGTCCAGACCACCAACACGCCGCCACGTGGTGTCGCCAGGCCGTCCGGGACGTCACCGGCGATGGCCCGACGCACTCGAACGCCGGGCTGGTGGCGACCGATCCGGCGCTACTCGATTCCGCCGAACAGCGAGGCCACCGAGCCGTCGACGAAGACCTCCTGGATCGCCTTGGCCAGCAGCGGGGCGATCGAGAGCACGGTCAGTTTGGGAATGTGGAGGTCGTCGCGGATCGGCAGCGTGTTGGCCACGATCACTTCCTCGAACTCCGACTCGTTGAGGCGCTGAGCCGCCGGTCCGGACAGGATCGGGTGGGTGGCCGCCGCGATCACGCCCTTGGCGCCGTGATCCTTGAGCGCCTGGGCCGCCTGGCAGATGGTGCCGGCGGTGTCGATCATGTCGTCGACCAGCAGGCAGACCCGGCCGTTGACGTCCCCGACCACCTCGCCGACCGCGACCTCATTGGCCTTGTTCGGGTCGCGGCGCTTGTGGATGATCGCCAGCGGGGTGCCCAACCGGTCCGACCAGTTGTCGGCCAGCCGGACGCGTCCAGCGTCGGGGGAGACCACGGTCATCTCGTCGGTTGAGTACTTCTGAGCCACGTACTCGGCCAGCACCGGGAGCGCGAACAGGTGGTCGACCGGCCCGTCGAAGAACCCCTGGATCTGGGACGCGTGCAGGTCGACCGACATCAGCCGGTCGGCGCCAGCGGTCTTGTAGAGGTCGGCGATCAGCCGAGCCGAGATCGGTTCGCGGCCGGCGTGCTTCTTGTCCTGCCGGCCGTAGGGGTAGAACGGCGACACCACGGTGATCCGTTTGGCCGACGCGCGCTTGAGCGCGTCGATCATGATCAGCTGCTCCATCAGCCACTCGTTGACCGGGGCCGGGTGGGACTGGATCACGAACGCGTCCGCGCCGCGCACCGACTCCTCGAAGCGGACGTAGATCTCGGAGTTGGCGTAGGTCACCTGCCGGGTCGGCACCAGGTCGACGCCTAGGAGTTCGGCGACCTCGTCGGCGAGTTCGGGATAGGCCCGGCCGCTGCACAGCATCAGGTGCTTCTCGGTGGGCCGCTTGATCCCGCTCACGCGTCGCCGCCTTCCTTGGCCGCCTCGGCCGCCGCCGCTGTCTTCGTCCCGGCTCGTTTCCTGGCGACCCAGCCGGCCACGTTGCGCTGTTGCCCGCGCGACACCGCGAGTTCACCCGGCCCGACGTCGGCGGTGATGGTCGATCCGGCCGCCACGTACGCACCGTCGGCGATCTGGACAGGCGCCACCAGCACCGAGTCGCTGCCGACGAAGGAGTGCTTGCCCACCGTGGAGGTGCTCTTGGTGACCCCGTCGTAGTTGGCGAAGATCGTCCCGGCGCCGATGTTGGCTCCCTCGCCCACCACCGCGTCTCCGCAGTAGGTCAGGTGCGGCACCTTGGCGCCGTCGCCCAACTTGGCGTTCTTGGTCTCCACGAAGGCGCCGATCTTCCCCTTGACCCCGACCTCGGTCCCGGGCCGGAGGTACGAGAACGGGCCGACGGTCGCTCCCGGTCCGATCACCGACAGCGACGCCTGCGTCCGGACGACGGTGGCACCCTCGCCGACCTCGACGTCGACCAGGGTGGTGTCGGGGCCGATCGTTGCCCCGGCGGCCACCGAGGTGGCGCCTTCCAACGACGTGTTCGGCAGCAGCGTGACGTCGATGCCGAGATCGACCGAATCGTGGATCCAGGTGGTCGCCGGGTCGAGGACGGTGACTCCGGCGGCCATCCACTTGCGGACCAGCCGGCGGTTCAACTCCGCGCCCCGCTCGGCCAGTTGGATCCGATCGTTCACCCCTTCGGTCTGCAGGTAGTCGTCGGTGACGGACGCCCCCACCCGGCGGCCGATGCCCCGCGCGAAGGAGATCACGTCGGTGAGGTACAGCTCACCCTGGGCGTTGTTGGTCTGCAGGGAGGCGATCCCTTGGGCCAGCACCTCGGCGTCGAAAACGTAGATGCCGGCGTTGATCTCGTCGATCGCGAGCTCGTCGGCGCTGGCGTCCTTCTGCTCGACGATCCGGGTGACCTCGCCACCCTCGCGGACGACCCGGCCATAGCCAGCGGGCGACGGGACGACGGCGGTCAGCAGGGTCACCCCGTTGCCGGACGATGAATGCTCGGCAACCAGGGCGAGCAGGGTTTCGCCGGTCAGCAGGGGGACGTCCCCGCTGGTCACCACGACCGGGCCGGTCAGCGGCGGCAGGCCGGCCAGGCCGCTACGGACCGCGTCGCCGGTGCCGAGTTGCTGTTCCTGGACCGCGATCACCACGTTCGGCGCGATCTCGGCGAGGTGGGCCTCCACCTGATCGCGCTGGTGGCCGACGACCACGACGAGTTGCTCAGGGGTCAGGGCCGCCGCGGCGTCCACCGCGTAGCTGAGCATCGATCGGCCGCAGAGGGGATGCAGCACCTTGGCGGTCGAAGATTTCATTCTGGTCCCGGCACCGGCCGCCATAATGACGACCGCCGCGACGTTGCCGTCCGCTGCGGTGGTGTCTGACACGTTCGCTCCCCAGGGGTAGACCGATCCCGCTCCCCGGGTAGGAGTCGAACCTACTTCGCTAATCCTGATTCAAAGTCAGGCGGGCCCTGCCGGAAGACCAACCGGGGAATGTCGGCTCAACTCTACGGGTCGCCTCTCGACGCCGCATCCCGGGCCAACCAGCGCTGGCCGTCAGCCCTCGACTGGCCGGTTCGCTTTCCTGACACCTGCGGGACACACTTGGCACGTGCCAGCCTCGTCCGCCCATACCCCCCGCGCCCGTCGCGGCCGGGTGCGGCTGACCAGGGCAGAGCGGCGCGAGCAGTTGATCGACGTCGCCCGGGCGCTGTTCGCCGAACGCGGCCTGGACGGCACCTCGGTGGAGGAGATCGCGGCCCACGCCGAAGTCAGCAAGCCGGTTGTCTATGAGCACTTCGGCGGCAAGGAGGGCCTCTACGCGGTCGTCGTCGACCGCGAGGTGCGGGCTCTGCATGACGCCATCCGAACCGCGCTGACCACCCCGCGGGCGCGGGCGCGGCAACTGATCGAACTCGGCACCTTGGCCTTGCTGGACTACATCGAGGACAACCCCGACGGTTTCGCGATCCTGGCCCGCGACTCCTCAGCCACCTCACCCGAGGGCTCGTTCGCCACCATCTTGTCCGACATCGCCGGCCGGGTGGAGGACCTGCTCGGCAACGAGTTCGCCAAGACCGCCCTGGACCCGGCGTTGGCGCCGATGTACGCGCAGATGCTGGTCGGGGTGGTGGCTTTGACCGGTCAGTGGTGGCTCGACGCCCGGGAAACCCACGCGCTGGAGAAGCGGGTGGTGGCCGCGCATGTGGTCAACCTGGCCTGGAACGGGATGCGCAACCTGCAGGCGGCGCCGAAGCTGCACACCCTGCACCCGCACCTGCGGCCCGTCCAGGACTGATCCGGCCGCGCGGTGGCTCGGATTTCTGACGTCGGTCCCGATTCGGACACCCGGCGTAGGTCAGAGGCGGTTTCCTAGTCGGACGCCTGCGCCTCACGTTGCCCACCTTACGTGCACAACGCGCCGCGCAGGGCGGCGTGTCGTGCGCTCAAGGTGGGCAACGTCGCGTTTGAGCAACCCGGCCGGGGCCACGTGAGCGGCAGGGTCGGGACGCCGGTCAGCTCAGCAGCCGCGCTCCGGGGACGGGGCCGGTGACCCGGCGGACCGCGCGGCAGACCCCTTCGCCCGACAATTTCACCGACAGGTTGACCGCGGCATCCTCGTTCGCGGCCAAGAAGGCGCAGGTGGGGCCGGAGCCAGAGATCAGCGCGCCCAGGGCACCGAGATCGCGACCGGCGGTCAACACCTGGTGCAACTGCGGACGTAAAGCCAGCGAGGCCGGCTCCAGGTCGTTAACCAACGCCTTGCCAAGCGCCTCGGCGTCCCCAGCCATCAGCGCGTTGAGCACCTTCGTCGGCACGTCCAGGTCGATCGGAGCCTGGGGGTTCAGTTCATCGAAGCGCTGGAACACCGCCGGGGTGGACAGCTCGCCGTCGCTGAACGCCAGCACCCAGTGGAAGGTGCCGCGACCCAGCGCCGGCGTCACCTGGTCGCCGCGGCCGGTGCCCAGGGCGTTGCCGCCGAGCAGCGCGAACGGGACGTCGGCCCCCAACCGGGCACCCAGCGCGCGCAACTCCTCCGGCGGAGTGTCGAGGTCCCACAGCACCGAGCAGGCCAGCAGCGCGCCGGCCGCATCGGCCGAACCGCCGGCCATGCCGCCGGTGACCGGGATGGTCTTGCGGATGGTCAGCTCCACCCCGAGGTCGGGTCCGCCGTGCACCCGGGCCAGCAGCTTGGCGGCCTTGATCGCCAGATTGCGCTGATCGGTTGGGACGAGGTCGGCCTGATCGCCGGTGACGGTCACCGAGAACTCGCCGGGGTCGGCCCAGCGGGCGCCGATCTCGTCGTAGAGGGAGACGGCCTGGAACACCGAGGCCAGCGGGTGGTAGCCGTCGGGGCGCACCCGACCGACCCGAAGCGCCAGGTTCACCTTGCCCGACGCCCGGACCCTCACCCAGTCCGGTTCTCCAGCCAGCGGCGTTGCCACTCTGGCGAGGCTAGCCCATCCGAGCCAGCGCCTGCAGTTCGTCCTCGGTTCCGAAGAAGACGTTCCGATCGATGCCGTCGGTGACTCCGCGCTGCCACACCGTGGGGCTGGTCCAGCCCTTGGGCAGCTTGCCCGGACGAGCGGCGTGGTCGAACAGCCACAGGCGGTTCGTCTGGCCGAACGAGTCGTCCCCGCCGGTGCAGGCGGCCCAGAACTCGGCGCTGGTGTAGATCAGCACCGCCGGTCCCACCTCGTGGGCATAGGTGTCGCTGAACTCCCTGATCCAATCCCTCAGTTGCTGGACGGTCAGCCCGTGACAGCGGTCGCCGGTCTGGGCGAACTCCAGGTCGAGGGCGCCGGGCAGCGTCCGGCCGTCGGGCCTCCAGCGGCCGCCGGCGCTGAGGAAGTGCCGGGCTTGGGTGGCCCCTGACGACGACGCCGGCCGGGCGTAGTGGTAGGCGCCCTGGAGCAGCCCGGCGCTCCGGGCCCCGCTGCGCTGGCGGGGAAAGTACTGGTTGGTCCAGCCGCTGCCCTCGCTGGCCTTGATCCAGACGAAGCGGTGCCCAGTGGCGGCCAGCCGCTGCCAGTCCACCCGTGGCTGGTAGGCCGAGACGTCAACCCCGGCGATGCCGCGTCCCTTCTTCCAGTCCGGTGACGGGGAGGGCTTGCCGCTGGAGGTGGTCGGCTGGGGCGTCGCGCTGCCGGAGGGGGTCGCCGAAGCCGGCGCGGACCGCGACGGGGACGGCGGGCTGGACGGCAGTGGCGGCGTGACCGCGCACCCGACCAGCGCCAGTGCACAGAGCCAGACGAGCGCGCGCATCAGCGGAGCTGTTCGGCGACCCGGGCGAAGTCGGCGATACCGAGGACCTCGCCGCGGGCCTGCGGGTCGACCCCGGCGCGCTCCAGTGCATCCGATGCCGCGGCCGAGGAACCAAACAGGCCGGCCAGCGCCGAGCGGAGCATCTTGCGGCGCTGCGCGAAGGCGGCGTCCACCACCGCAAAAACGCGTTCCCGGGACGCGCTGGTGGCCGGTGGCTCTCGGCGCTCCAGGGCGACCAGGCCGGAGTCGACGTTGGGCACCGGCCAGAACACGTTCGGCGGAACCGTCCCGACCCGGCGGGAGGAGCAGTACCAGGCGAGCTTCGCCGACGGCACCCCGTAGGTCTTCGACCCTGGCGGCGCCACCAGCCGGTCGGCCACCTCGGCCTGGACCATCACCAGCCCCGACGTGATGGTCGGGAACACCGCGAGCACGTGCAGCAGCACCGGCACGCTGACGTTGTAGGGGAGGTTGGCCACCATCGCGGTCGGTGGCAGGGGCATTTTGGACACCTGCAGGGCGTCGCCCTCGATCACGGTCAGGCGGGCGGCTGCGGCCGGCAGCCGCTCGGCGACCGTCCGGGGTAGTCGCTCGGCCAGGCTGTGCTCGAGTTCGACCGCCACCACCGCCTGGACAACCTCGAGCAGGGCTAGGGTCAACGAGCCCAGCCCGGGGCCAATCTCCAGCACCACGTCCTCGGCGCCGACTCCGGCCGCCTGGACGATCCGGCGGACCGTGTTGGGGTCGTGGACGAAGTTCTGGCCGCGCTGCTTGGTGGGGCGCAGGTGAAGCTCGGCCGCCAGCGCCCGGATCGACCGGGGGTCGAGCAGTCCCACGTCAGGCATCGGCACCCCAATCGCCGAACAGGGCGGTGGCATTGTCGTGGGCCAACCTGGCAAACGCACCCTCCCCGATCCCCCGCCGCTCGGCCAGGAAACGCACCGTGTGCGGCATCAGGTAGGACGCGTTCGGCTTGCCGCGCAACGGCATCGGGGTGAGGTACGGGGCGTCGGTCTCGATCAGGATCCGGTCGTCCGGGGTGAGGTCGAACGCCTCCCGCAACGACTCGTTGGCCTTGAACGTGACGGTGCCCGGGAAGGACAACCAGGCGCCGCGATCGAGGCAGCGGCGGGCGAAGTCGGCATCGCCGGAGAAGCAGTGCATCATGAACCGTTCCGGGACGCCCTCGGCGTCCAGAACGTCCAGCACCTCGTCGTGGGCGTCCCGGTCGTGGATCACCAGCGGCAGACCCTGGGTGTTGGCCAAGGCGATGTGCTCGGCGAAGGAGTGCCGCTGCCGGGCTCGTCCCTCGGCATCGGTGGTGCGGAAGAAGTCAAGGCCGGTCTCGCCGATCGCCCGAACCCGGGGCGACGCCCCGACCAGCTCGGTCAGCTTGATCAGCTCGGCGGCCAGGCGGTCCCCGAGCCGGGCGGCATCGTTGGGGTGCAGCGCCACGCTGGCGATCACCTCTGGATGCTTGTCAGCAATCTCCACCGCCAGCACCGACGACTCCACGTCGGTGCCGACCTCGACCAGCCGGACGACGCCGACCGCCCGGGCGGCGGCGATCGCGTCGGCGACTGACAGGCCGGAGAACCGCTCGGTGCTGCTCAGGTGGGTGTGGGCGTCGGTGGTGGCGGCGGTCAGCGGTTCGGGGGCGGGCGGCAGGCCGGTCGCAGCGGTGGTCATCGGGCCCGCGCTTCCAGGGCCGCCTGGTAGAGCTGCTTGCGGGGCAGCCCCAAAGACTGCGAGACCTCGGCGACAGCCGACGAGAACGCGACTCCGTCGGCGACCCGCTGCTGCACCGCTGTGACTGCCTCGTCGAGCGTGACCTCCGTCCGGGTCGCGCCGCCCACCACCACGGTGATCTCGCCGCGCACCTCGCCCGTCGCCCACTCGGCCAGCTCGGCCAAAGCCCCCCGGCGGACCTCTTCGTAGGTCTTGGAGAGCTCCCGGCAGACCGCCCCGGGGCGATCGGCGCCGAGGGCCCGGGCGGCGTCGGACAGGAACTCGGCAAGCCGATGGGGCGCCTCGAAGAAGACCATCGTCCGGGGTTCGGCGGCCAACTCCGCCAACCGGCCGCGGCGCTCACCGCCCTTGCGGGGCAGGAATCCCTCGAAACTGAACCGGTCGGTGGGCAAGCCGGACAGCGCCAGCGCGGTCAGCACGGCCGACGGGCCGGGCACCGCGGTCACTCGGACGCCGGCCTCGATCGCAGCCCTCACCAGCCGGAAGCCCGGATCGGAGACCGACGGCATCCCGGCATCGCTGACCACCACCACCCGGCGCCCGGCGGCCAACTCGGCGATCAGGCCCGGGGTGCGGGCGGACTCGTTGCCGTCGAAGAAGGACAGCACCCGAGCCTGATGGGTGGCGCCCAGCCGCCGCAGCAGGTCGGTGAACCGGCGGGTGTCCTCGGCGGCGATCACGTCGGCGCGCTCCAGTTCACGGATCAGCGACGGGGGCGCGTCCGCCACGTCCCCGATCGGGGTGCCGGCCAGCACCAGGACTCCCTCGCTCATTGGGCCTACTGTCCCACAGTTAGGATGGCCGGGTGCGTGAGGAGACCATGGCTGCCCGATGGTCCCCCGAGGAGCTGCCGGAGTCACCGGCGTCCAACACCGATGCCCAAGCCTCCGCCGCCGAACCGCCGACCGAGCTTGTGGATCGAAGCGCGGCCCGGCCCGATCCCGGCGCGTCAACCGATCCCGGGCCGCCGCCGGCGTCGTCCACCGACCTCGCTGACGTCGGCGATCAGGGCGCGGACCCTGACCTCAGCGGTCCCGAGGGCTGGGGGCCACCGGCCCCCGAAACCCAGCAGCCCTGGCTCAGTGAGGCGGTTACCGCGACCGCGACCATCGCGGAGCCGACCACGATCGAGCGCCTGCGCGACGGCCGGCTGAACAACCCGGTCGCGGGCTGGATCACCACCGTCGTGATCACCGCGATCGCCTTCGCGATCCGCTTCGTTGACCTGGGCTTTCCGACCAACAAGCTGGTCTTCGACGAGACCTACTACGCCAAGGACGCCTGGACGCTGTGGAAGTTCGGGTACGAGAAGAGCTGGCCCAAGGGTGCGGACCAGAAGATCCTGACCGGCGACGTCAACGTCTTCACCGATGCCGCCGAGTTCGTCGTCCACCCACCGTTGGGCAAGTGGCTAATCGGTGTGGGCGAGCAGTGGTTCGGGATGAACTCGTTCGGGTGGCGGTTTGCGTCCTGCGTTTTCGGGGCGTTGCTGGTCGCCGCGACGATCCGGCTGGCCCGGCGACTGTCCCGCTCCACGCTGATCGGCGGGATCGCCGGCGTGCTGTTGACCTTCGACGGACTGTCGTTCGTGATGAGCCGGATGGCCCTGCTGGACATCTTTCAGGCGGTCTTCCTGGTCGCGGCCGTGACCTGCTGCCTCGCCGACCGGGACTACTTCCGTGGTCGGCTGGCGGCCTGGCTGGAGCGTCGCGGGGCCGTCGATCTCGCCGGCTCGTTCGGCCCGATCGTGTGGCTGCGGCCATGGCGGTTGGCCGCCGGCGTCCTGTTCGGGTTGGCGCTGGCCACCAAGTGGAACTCGATGTTCGTGCTGGCCGCGTTCGGCCTGCTGTCGGTGCTCTGGGACGTGGGGGCGCGGCGGTTGGCCGGCGCCGACTTCCGGGCCTGGCTGGCCGTCCTGGTCGACGGCATCCCGGCGTTCATCCGGCTGGTGCTGGTGGCAGCGGTGGTCTACGTCGCGTCCTGGACCAGCTGGCTGACCACCACCGGCGGCTACGACCGCGACTGGGCGTCGAAGAACCCCGACCACCCCTGGGTGAAGGCGCTCGGTGACGCGTTCGCGTCCCTGTTGTGGCTGCACAAGGAGATCTACGAGTTCCACATCGGCGACTACATCCGCAACGCCACCCACCCCTACGACGCGCATCCGGCCGGCTGGCTGCTGATGGCCCGGCCGATCGGCATGGACGCCGTCAACGACATCAAGCCCGGCACCGACGGCTGCCTCGGACCCGAGAACTGCATCCGGGTGATCAGCGGCATGGGCACCCCGATCCTGTGGTGGCTGGCCGCGATCGCCCTGGTGGTGAGCATCGTGTGGTGGTTGGGCGGGCGGGACTGGCGGTTCGGCGTCCCGGTGATCGCGGCGATGTCGACCTACGTCCCCTGGTGGTTCTCCGCCGACCGGCCGGTGTTCTTCTTCTACGCGATCACCATCGTCCCCTTCACCGTGACCGGGCTGGCGATGGTGATGGGGCTGGTGCTCGGCGACGCTGACAGCCCCCGACGGCGACGGGGGGCGATGATCGTCGGGGTCGCCATCGCCCTGGTGGTGGCCAACTTCGCCTGGATCTACCCGGTGCTCACCGACCAGCTGATGCCCTATTCGCAGTGGCTGGCCAGGATGTGGCTGCGGACCTGGATCTAGGGGTCTGGACCCTGCCTTAGGGTGTCGGTCAACGAGAGGCCGAGCGATGACGTCCGATTTTCCCCAAGCCGGTTCACCCCAGCTACCCCTGCCCACCAAGGAACGGATTGCCGCCTGCCTGAAAGCCAAGGGCTACCACTACTTCATCGACTCCGACGGGGACGTGGGCGGTCGCTGGGAGAACAACACCTTCTACTTCTTTCTGGTCGGGGATCGCAACGAGGTGCTGCACGTCCGCGGCACCTGGTCGCAACGCCTGCCGATGGCCTACCGGGGCCAGCTGTTGACGGTGCTGGACGAATGGCACCGCGACCGGACCTGGCCCAAGGGGTACACCGTGGAGCGCGGCGACGAGGTAGAGGTGTGTTCGGAGGTATCGGTCGACCTTGAGCAGGGGGTGACGGACGCCCAGTTGGGCGCCATGATCGACTTCTCGGTGGGGCCGGCCTGCTCGATGTTCCGGATGTTGGGCGAGCGCTTCCCGTCGGTAGTGGCGCCCCTCTGAGCGGGAGAACAGACCCCCCTACTTTGGCACCGCGACCGCGCCACGATGGTCTGGTCTCAGCGGTGGAACGATCCCGCGGGAGCGTGCAACGGGGCGGTCTAGGGTGCTGGCGATCTGTTCGACCAAGGCGAGGGGTGGCCCACGATGGCCCTGTGGAAACTGCACGGAGACGGCACAGTTCAACCAGGGACGGTGGTGAACCCCGACGAACGTCTCTCCTGGGGCAAGACCCTCGGCCTGGGCGCCCAGCACGTGGTGGCCATGTTCGGTGCCACCTTCCTGGTGCCGCTGATCACCGGCTTCCCGATCCCGGCCACGCTGTTCTTCTCCGGCGTCGGCACCCTGATCTTCCTGCTGATCACCGGCAACCGGCTGCCCAGCTACCTGGGGTCGTCCTTCGCGTTCATCTCGCCGGTGCTGGCCTCCAAGGCCGACGGCAACATCGGCAGAGCACTGTTCGGGATCCTGCTGACCGGCGTCCTGCTCGCCATCGTCGGCGGGGTCGTCCACGTGGCCGGGTCGCACTGGATCGATGCCCTGATGCCGCCGGT
Source organism: uncultured Micropruina sp. (assembly GCA_964453585.1). Classification (GTDB taxonomy): domain Bacteria; phylum Actinomycetota; class Actinomycetes; order Propionibacteriales; family Propionibacteriaceae; genus Micropruina. The sequence continues at coordinate 2,777 of CAYVOW010000041.1, read as the reverse complement.
GATGACCGGCACGATCGTGATGCTGATCGGGTTCAACCTGGCTGGCGCCGCCTGGGGGGTCAGTGAGACGACGGGGTTCCGCGCGGCGCCGCTGACCGGCTGGATCACGGTGCTGGCGATCGTCCTGATCACGGTGCTCTTCCGCGGGCTGATCGGACGACTGTCGATCCTGCTCGGCGTGGTGGTCGGCTATCTAGCCGCCCTGGCCCAGGGGCAGGTGTCGTTCAAGGAGGTGAACGAGGCAGCGCTGATCGGGCTGCCCCAGTTCACCCTGCCGACGCCCGACTTCAACGTCGCGGCGCTGTTCCTGCCGGTGGTGCTGGTGCTGATCGCCGAGAACGTCGGCCACGTGAAGTCGGTGGCCCTGATGACCGGCAAGAACTACGACAAGACCATGGGACGCGCGCTGATGGCCGACGGCGTGGCCACCACCCTGGCCGGTTTCGGCGGCGGCTCCGGCACCACCACCTACGCCGAGAACATCGGCGTGATGGCGGCCACCAAGGTGTACTCGACGGCTCTGTATTGGGTGGCCGGCGGGATTGCGATCCTGCTCTCCTTCATCCCCAAGTTCGGCCAGGCGATCGCCACCATCCCTCCGGGCGTGATCGGGGCCGCCGGCACCGTGCTCTACGGCATGATCGGCCTGCTCGGCGCCCGGATCTGGATCGAGAACAACGTCTCGTTCACCAACCCGGTGAACCTGATCCCGGCCGCCGTCGGCCTGATCATGGGCATCGCCAACTTCACCTTCACCCTCGGTGACATGACCTTCGGCGGGGTCACCGTCGGGACCGTGACCGCCCTCGTCCTCTACCACCTGATGAAGGCGGTCGGCCGGGCCCGGGGCACCGACCTCGAGCCCGAGCAGGTATCGCTGGCCTCGGAGTTCGACACCCACCAGGAGACGGTTGACTGAGTCGGGGCGCTTCGTCGCCTTCTTCCGCAACCTCAACCTCGGACATCGCGGCTCCCCGGTCCGGGCGCAGTTGGAGGACGCTTTCATCGCGGCCGGGGCGGTGGCGGTGCGGTCGTTCCAGACCAACGGGACGGTGATCTTCGACCCGGGATCCTGCGCGCCCGAGGGGGTGGTGGCCAGCGCCCGGGTGTCGTTGCGGGAAGCCTGCGGCTACGACGACATCGGCCCTTGCCAGCCGGTGGAGGTGCTGGCGGCGATCGTCGACGAGCATCACGCCGACGCCTGGGACCTGCTGCTCAACACCTACGACCGGACGGCGTCGGCCCCCGGCCTGACCCCCGGCTCCGAGCTGACCCCCGGGCTGGACTGCGTCGGCGCGGGGCCGGGCTGGGTGTTGAGCCGGCTGCGCGGCGCCGGCGAGCCGGTTGACCCGAACCCGGTGATCGAGCGGCTGACCGGGCTGCGGAACACCACCCGGCAGCTGACCACCGTCGTCCGGCTGACCCGGAGCCTGGGGCTGACCGCGCACCCGGTCCTGACCCGCAACGACGACCTGCCCGACGACCTGATGACGGCCCTGGCCGCCGAACCCGAGGCGGCGGCGTTCTTCGGGCGGCTGCCACCCAGTCACCGGCGGCAGTACGTGCAGTGGATCGGGCAGGCCGTTCGTCCCGAGACCCGCGCCCGCCGGATCGCCGAGGTCGTCCAGCGCACCACGCCGAAGTCCGGCTGAACCCCTCTGTTCCCGGCCTTGGGTCGGGTGGCCCTGCCAACTTCTCGGCGCCTCAGGGCCTCCATCGCCCTCAGGCCGATGTCGGGGCTCAAACGCCGAGATTGTGGCAGCACCGGTTCTAGGGTGTCGCCCATGCTTCGCCTCACCCCAGCCGTGCGAATGGGGCTCTCCATCGCCGCGGCGGTGGGGTTGTACGGCGTTTCGTTCGGCGCGCTGGGGGTGGCGTCCGGCCTGTCGGTGCTCCAGACGTGTGCGCTGAGCCTGCTGATGTTCACCGGCGGCTCCCAGTTCGCGTTCATCGGCGTGATCGCCGGCGGCGGCTCCGGATTCGCCGCCTGGGGGGCGGCGACCCTGCTCGGGGTCCGCAACGGCGTCTACGGCATGCAGCTCGAGGCGTTGTTGCGGCCAAGACCCCTGGTGGTGCCGCTGATGGCCCAGCTCACGATCGACGAGTCGATGGCCACCGCCGCAGCCCAGCAGGACCCCGACGAGGAGCGCCGCGGGTTCTGGACGGCCGGCATCGGCGTCTACATCTTGTGGAACACCTTCACCCTGGTCGGCGCCCTGGTCGGCGACGCGCTCGGCGATCCCGGACGCTGGGGGCTGGACGGCGCAGCGGTGGCGGCGTTCCTCGGCCTGCTGTGGCCGCGCCTACACGGGCGTGACCCGATCACGATCGCCATCGCCTGTGCGGTGGTGACGATCGCGTTCATCCCGCTGGTGCCCCCGGGCGTGCCGATCATCCTCGCGGCACTCGTGGCGGCTGGGGTGTGGTGGTGGCAGCATCGCGGCCACCCGAACAGTGCGGACCCCGACGCCATGGGCCTGCTCGCGGACGGGGACGTGCCGTGACCGAGTTGTGGCTGTGGGTGTTGGCCGCCTGTGCCGTGGCCTTCGTAATCAAGCTCGCCGGCTACCTGCTCCCGGACAGCGTCCTGGACCGGCCGTTCGTCCCGTCGTTGGCCGCGGCGCTGACCGTCGGCCTGCTCTCGTCGCTGACCGTGGCGAACACGGTGGCGTCGGGGCAGCGGCTCCAGTTCGACTCCCGACTGCTCGGGCTGGCCGCCGGAGCCCTACTGCTGAAGGTCAAGGCCCCGTACATCATCGTGGTGCTCGGTGGCGCGG
>CAYVOW010000040.1:0-21981 GCA_964453585.1 uncultured Micropruina sp. | reverse complement strand
CGGGCGGGGTTCCGGCTGGCACGGCGTACCTCAAACTGGTGGCGGCCCCGTCCGGGACGACCGTCTACCTGGGCAAGGTCACCCTGAAGTCGGCCAGCCCGACCAAGAAGTAGTCCTCAACCACGAAGGCCCGTGCCCCTTGGGGCGCGGGCCTTCGCGTTGTCCGGCCGCGGGCCGCAGGCGGGGATCGCCCACCCGCGACCTGCGCGGTGCCGCCAAAATCTCGGTCGTGGAGGGCCGGCATCGACGCTGGCTCGATGGGAGCCGTCAAACGCCGAGATCTTGGTAGCGACCGGGCGAGTTAGCCGGCCGGACGGCTACTTCGACGGCGTCGGTTCGGGCGCCGGGTCGGGGACGCAGAGCTGCACTGCCGGACCCCACCCGCCGGAGATGAACAGCGGTGGTGCGATCAGCGGCTGGCAGGCGGCCGCGGTCAGGGCCCGCGCCTCGGTGCCGTCGAAGAACCCGTTGTGCGTGCACGACGTGTAGTAGACGTACACCTCCCGGGTGGTGTCCCCGGACGTGATTCGCACGACGACGGCGGTGGAGTCCGGTCCGTCGCCGATGCACTGGCTTCGATCATCGGGCCCACCGCCCAGCGGCGCCGCCTTGATCGCGCTGAGGATCTGGTTCGCCTGATTGCCGTGGACGATCCTCGACGCCGACAACCCCGGACGGCTGCCGCGGGTCACGTCGTACTGACAGACCACCACCTTGTCGGCAGACGCCAAGCCGCCGATGCCCTCGGCCTGGTCGGGCTGGCCGAACGCCGAACTCTGGATGTCGCTGTGCACCGGGCATCCGTTGTGGTCCACGGTGACCTCGGTGACGCTGCCGAGGATCTGGTCGGCCAACGGCTGCTGATCGTCGGGGTGAACGACCCCCACGGTTACCTCCGAGAAGGACGCCCAACTCACCTTCCAGCCGGTCGGCAGCTGATACGGGAGCCGGGGGCCGGCGGCGACGGTCCACTGCAGCAACAGGTGCGTCTGGAGCTGCCCGGCGGGGATGGGCCCCTCGCAGAGGATCGCGTTCTCGGCCCGATGAGTGCGGGCCTTGTTGACGAACGGCCGGCTCGGGTGCGAAGCCCGCGAGGAGCACCAGTCGCCACCAGGGGAGAAATCGTCACCCCAGGTGTCCGGCACTCCGACGATCACGTTCCCGAAGGACACCTGGCGCCACGACTGCGGGGGCGGAGCAGCCTCAGGTTGGCGGCGGTCGACCTCACCTTCGGCTGCCACGGTGGCCGCTGGCACCCCGGCAGCCGTCCCGACGCCGCTACCGGATACCCCGGTCAGGAACCGCGCCGCGGTAAACCCGACCCCGGCCACCACCACAACGGCCGCAGCCGCCGCGAGGGGACGCAGCCAACCGGGTCGCCTTTGACGGGTGGGGACGGTGAGCGGGTGAAAGTCGGGCTCGTCGGCACGCTGCGCCAAGGCGTCCCGGAATGCCTGCTCGGCGCGGTCGGGCTGCTGGTCAGTCATGGCTGTTTTCCTCGATCAGGCGGGTGCGTAGCACGGTCAGCGCGCGATGGACGTGGGAGCGGGCGGTCGCCTCGGGGCACCCGAGCACGTCGGCGATCTCGGCGAAACTGCGGTCCTCGTAGAAGCGCATCACCACCGCGGCGCGCTGCGTCGGCGGCAAGGATTCGCACAACCGCCAGGCCAGGTCGGCGTCGGCGATCCGATCGGTGGGGTCCTCGGCGTGGCCCAGCAACTCCGGTTCGGCCACCGGGGTGACCGGGCCGGACCGCCGCCAGCGGGTGATGCTGGCGTTGACGATGCTGCGCCGGACGTAAGCGTCCACCGAGCCGGACGCGCTCACCCGATCCCAGCGCGGGTACAACCCGATCAGCGCATCCTGGACGAGGTCGCGGGCGTCCTCGGCGTTCCGGACGACCAGGTAGGCGAACCGCTGCAGGGCCACCGAGCGGGTGGCCACGTACTCCTCGAAGGAGCTGGCGAGGGCCATCGGCGCCTCCTGAAGCAGGGTCACGTCCATCACCACGCGGGCCGGACCGGATTCGTTGCAGGGAGCCTAGTGTTGGAGTCGCCCCCAACGGAGAGACCCCCATGCTGATCGCTGAAGAAGTGCTGCTCCTGCTCACCGCCGACGACTCCGGTCGGCCGGTGATGAACTCCATGCTCGATTACGTCCTCGCCGGTGCGTTACTGACCGACCTCACCCTCGCCGGCAACGTCCGGATCACCGAGAAGGGTGAGACCGGCGTCCGGAAGAACCGCGTCGTGGTGGTCCTGGACGCCGCGTGGCCGACCGACGAGCTGCTGGTGGGGGCACTGACCCTGCTCGGCAGCAAGGAGAAGTGGTTCACCCAATCGGTGATCACCCGGCTGCGGCCGAAGCTGCGCCAGAAGCTGTACGACCGGTTGGTCCGCGCCGAGATCGTGCAGCGGGACGAGTCGCGGTGGCTGGGCCTGATCCCGGTCACCCACTACCCGGCGCTCGACGTCCGCCCCGAGCAGGTTCTGCTGACCCGACTCGACGAGGTGCTGCTCTTCGACGCCGAGCCGGACGTGCGGATCGCCTCGATCATCGCCCTGCTCCAAGCCGGCAACCTGCTCTTCGGTGTCGTGGACCGCGGCCGGCGGGTGAACCGCAAGGAGATCCGGGCCAAGGCCAAGGAGCTGATGAATCAGTACTGGACGGCCAAGGTCACCTACGACACGATCCAGGCGGCGTCGGCCGCAGCCGCGGCCGGCGGGGCCTGACCCAGGCGGGCCGCGTCAGGCCAGGGTCGCCACCAGAATCGCCTTGATCGTGTGCATCCGGTTCTCGGCCTGATCGAAGACGATGGACGCGGGCGACTCGAACACCTCCTCGCTCACCTCCAGCGCCTCGTGGCCGATCAGGTCGGCCACCTCCTGAGCCACCGACGTGGTCAAGTCGTGGTACGACGGCAAGCAGTGCATGAACTTCACGTCGGGGTTGCCGGTGCGCTCCAAGAGCTCGGTGGTCACCTGGTAGTCCGAAAGCATCGCCACCCGATCCGCCCAGACGTCCTTCGGCTCACCCATCGACACCCAGATGTCGGTGTGGACGAAGTCGACCCCGGAAACGCCCGCGGAGATGTCGTCGGTCACCGTGATCCGCGCCCCGGACGACGCCCCGATCGCGCGGGCCCGTTCGACCAGATCGACGGCCGGCTGCAGGGACGGCGGCGCGACCATCCGGACGTCCATCCCCATCATCGCCCCGGCGATCAGCAACGAGTTGCCCTGGTTGAATCGGGCGTCGCCGATGTAGGCGAAGCTGATGTCCCGGTCGTCCAGCCCGGAGGCCTCACGCATCGTGAACACGTCGCAGAGGCTCTGCGTGGGGTGCCAGGCGTCGGTCAGGCCGTTCCAGACCGGGACGGACGCGAACCGGGCCAGCTCCTCGACGGTCGACTGTTTCGACCCGCGGTACTGGATGCCGTCGTAGAACCGAGACAGCACCCGAGCGGTGTCGGCGAGCGATTCCTTGTGCCCCATGTGGGCGCCGGTTTCGTCGAAGTAGCTGACGTTGGCGCCCTGATGGTAGGCCGCCACCTCGAACGACGAACGCGTCCGGGTGGACGGCTTCTCGAAGATCAGCGCCAGCACCTTGCCCCGCAGCCGCTGCACCTCGACACCCTCGGCGCGGGCCCGCTTGAGGTCTGCGGCAAGGGTCAACAGGCCCTGCCACTCGGCCGTGGTGAAGTCCACTTCCTTCAGGAAGTGCCGGCCGCGGAGCTGGCTGATCATAGGAGAACTCTGCCAGCCGTGGAACACTTCACCCATGCTCGTTCGTTTTCTCGCCAACGCGGCCGCGCTCGCCATCGCCACCTGGCTGCTGCCCGGGATCGCGCTGACGGACCAGCAGGTTCAGAACCAGCTGCTGACGATCCTGGGCGTCGCAATCATCTTTGGCCTGGTCAACAGCACCGTGAAGCCGCTGTTCAAGTTCGCCGCCGCGCCGCTCGTCCTGATCACCTTGGGACTGTTCCTGATGGTGATCAACGGGCTGCTGATGTGGCTGACCTCCTGGGTCTGCGGGCAACTGGGGCTCGGCTGGCAGATCGACGGCTTCTGGTCGGCCTTCTGGGGCGCGCTGCTGGTCTCGGTAGTCAGCTTCATTTTCAACGCCTTCCTCTCCTCCAAGAGCGAAGTCAACCGCTGACGTGGCGGCTGCCTCGGTGGCGCGGACGCCCGCGCGGGTGATCTTCGTCTGCTGGGGAAATATTTGCCGCTCGCCGATGGCCGAGCGGGTTGCTCAGAAGTGGACCCAGCGCGCCGGGCTGGACGCGGTGATCACCAGCGCCGGAACCTCAACCGAGGAGCTCGGCAACCCGATCGACCCGCGCGCCCAGCGGACGCTGAGCAGCGCCGGGTATGACGGCTCGCGACATCGCGCGCACCAGATCACGGCCGCCGAGGTGCGTGAGGCCGACCTGGTGATCGCGATGGAGGAGTTGCACCGGGCGAAGTTGCGCCGCCTCGTCCCCGACGCCGACAACCTGCACCTGCTCACTGACTTCGACCCGGGCGCCGAGCCGGGGTCGGGCGTCCCGGACCCGTGGTACGGCTCGGCCGTAGGATTCCAGGACACCCTGGCGTCGATCGAGGCGGCCATGCCGGGAATCCTGGACGCGATCCGGCAACGCCGCTCCTAGCCCGCGGGTGGGTCCCAAAATCTCGGCGCCTCGGCGCCACCACCCCTCTCAGAGCCCCCGGCACCCCGAGCGACCGTGATTTTCGTGCCCACCCCACGTCCCGCGACCTTGGGGTGGACGGCCGGGAAGCCGCCCACCCCAGCCTGGACCGTGCCGCCGCCGCGCCCGTCACCGCCGGTTCCCTTCGGCTTCATGGCAGGCTGATCCCATGAACATCCTCGTTGTCGACGACGACCAGGCCGTCCGCGATTCGCTGGCCCGCTCGCTGCAGTACAGCGGCTACGAGGTCACCACGGCCTCGGACGGGGTCGAGGCGCTCGGCCGGCTGTCGTCCCATCGCCCCGACGCGGTGATCATGGACGTGATGATGCCGCGGCTGGACGGGCTGGAGACCACCCGGATGCTCCGGGCCAACGGCAACGACGTGCCGATCCTGGTGCTGACCGCCCGGGACGCGGTCGGCGATCGGGTGGACGGCCTGGACGCCGGCGCCGACGACTACATGGCCAAGCCGTTCGCGCTGGACGAGTTGCTGGCCAGACTGCGGGCACTCACCCGCCGCTCCAAGCCGGTGGCCGAGGAGCACGGCGGAGCCGAAACCTTGCACTTCGCCGACCTCAACCTCGATCTGCAGACCCGCGAGGTCACCCGCGGGGACCGCCGGATCTCGCTCACCCGGACCGAGTTCGCGCTGCTGCAGACCTTCATGGAGAACCCGCGCCGGGTGCTGGAGCGCGGCTGGCTGCTCAACGAAGTGTGGGGCTTCGACTTCCCGACCACGGCCAACTCGCTTGAGGTCTACATCGGCTACCTGCGCCGCAAGACCGAGGGCGAGGGCGAGACCCGGTTGATCCACACCGTGCGCGGCATCGGTTACGTGCTGCGCGAATCCCCGCCGTGATCCGCTGGCTGACCCAGGTACTGTCGGTTCGCGACCGACCTCTCCAGGACCGTCTGGCGGTGTTGGTCGCGGTCGCGGTCGCGGCCGCTGTTGCGCTGACCGGATTCGCCGCGTACCTGATCACCACGGTGACCGTCTACAACCAGCTCGACGCCGAGTTGGTCGAGGTCGCCGCGCTCACCTCGGAATGGCTGGCCGACGACCTGGACAGCATGGGCGGGCTGGACACCAACGCCCTGCAGGCGGCCAACGTGACCGTGCTCCTGGTCCGCGCCGACAACCGGACGACCAGCACCCCCGGCGCGGCCAACGTCCTGGTCCCCGGGGTGGACGAGCTGACCATCGCCCGGATCCAGATGGGGTATTCGGCCCGTTCGGGGGTGAGCAGCGCCGGAGCGTCCTACCGGATCGTCGCGGTGCCGTTGTCGGACGGACGGGCGAACTTCGCGCTGGTGCTGGGCCGTCCGCTGGAGTCGACCGATGCGATCCTGCGCACCTTGGCCCTGTCGCTGCTGGTCTTCGGCCTGCTGGCCGCCGTGGTCGCCAGCGCGATCGGTTACGTGATCGCTCGATCGGCGATCCTGCCCGTCCAGCGGCTGGCCGAGGCGGTCACCCACGTCACCGAGACCGACGACCTGACCCCGATCGAGATCGAGGGGTCGGACGAACTCAGCGACGTGACCCGCTCCTTCAACGCCATGCTGCGCAACCTGGCCAATAGCCGGGAGCGGCAGAAACGACTGATCGCCGACGCCGGCCACGAGCTGCGGACGCCGCTCACCTCGATGCGCACCAATGTCGAGCTGCTGGTCGCCGACGAGCGCCAGGGGATGCTGCCCAGCGGCGCCCGGGGCGACATTCTGCGCGATATCGCCGCTCAACTCGGTGAGTTCACCACCCTGATCGGCGACCTCGTCCACCTGACCCGGGAGGACGCCGTCCAGCCCCACCCCGAGCCGATCGACCTGCGCGACGTGATCAACAATGCGGTCGCCCGCGCCCAGCGCCGCGGCCCGGGGCTGCACTTCGACGTCGCCCTCGACCCGCTGTTCCTGGTCGGCGAGCCCGACTCGCTGGAGCGCGCGATCACCAACCTGCTCGACAACGCGGTGAAGTTCTCCCCGCCGGCCGGGACGATCAGGGTGCGCCTCGTCGGCGACCGGCTGACTGTCTCCGATCAGGGCCCAGGCATCGACGATGCCGACTTCACCAATGTCTTCGACCGGTTCTGGAGGGCGGAGTCGTCGCGGAACAAGCCGGGCTCCGGCCTCGGGCTCTCGATCGTCGCCCAGACCATCAAGTCGCATGGCGGCTGGGTCAAGGCGGGACGTTCGGCCGAGGGTGGCGCCGAGATCACCGTCCGCCTGCCCGGCAGTCCGATCTCACCAGAGGACGCCGAGGCCGGGGAGATCGACCCGCCGACGACCCTGCTGCCGCGGATCCCTCAGGGCTGAGTTTCGGCCGCGCGGCCGTCGGCCGGGGTGGCCGGGCCGCCGGGTCGGCCCAGGTTGATCAGGTCCAGCAGCTCGCTCCAGGCCTCGATCTTGGTCCGAGCCCGGCTGCGGGTCACTCCGAGGTCGACTTCGGCCGCGTCGATCCGCTGCCAGTCGGCGAAGCTGGACGGGTGCCGGCCGCGGGCGGCCAGGGTGGCGTCCAGATCGACCGAGGCGGCCCGCGGCGGGGAATCAGCGAGATCGGCGAGCAGATGCTTGACCGTTTGGGCCGCGTCGGACTTGTTCGTCCCGATCACCCCGATCGGCCCGCGTTTGATCCAGCCGACCACATACTCGCCCGGCTGGGGCGTCCCGTCGGGCCCGAGCACGCGACCCTGATCGTTGGGGATGACGCCGGCGCGTTGGTCGAACGAGACCCCCGGCAGCGGGACGGCGCGGTAGCCGATCGCCCGGAGCACCGCTTGAACCTCAAGTTCGATCACGTCCCCGGCGCCGACCAGCCGCCCGTCCTCGTTCAGCGCGGTGCGTTCCAGGATCAGTCCGGTCACCCGGTCGGCGCCCTCAATGGACACCGGGCGCCGCCAGAACAGGAAGTGCAGCCGGGCCCGGGGGTTCGCCACCTCGCGGGCGGCAGCCTCCCGCAACACGGCCAGGTTGGCTCGCGTCCGTCGGTCGAGGTCGGCCTCGTCCACCCCCTCGAACGCCTCCGCTCCGACCAGGACCTCGACGTCGGGAGCACTGACCAGTTCGCGCAGCTCCGGGGTCGTGAAGCTGGCGTGATGGGGTCCGCGACGCCCGATCACCCAGACGTCGGTCACACCGGAACGCTCGAGTTCGGTCAACACCCCTTCCGGCATGTCGGTTTCGGCGAGCCTCGCTGCGGGCTTGAGCAGGATCCGGGCCACGTCCACGGCGACGTTGCCGACGCCGATCGCCGCCACCTGGTGCACCCCGTCCAGCCGCTGGGGGATGGCGTCGGGGTGGCCTGAGTACCAGGCGACGAACTCGCGGGCCGAACCGCTGCCGCTCAGGGACTCGCCCGGCACCCCGAGCTGCACATCCTCACTGGCCCCGGCGGCGTAGATCACCGCGTCGTAGGCGCTCAGCAGTTCGTCCCGGGTGACGTCACGGCCGAACTGCACCATGCCGCGAAAGGCCACCCGGTCGGAGTCGAAGACCTTCGCCAGGGCCGTGGCAACCGACTTGATCGACGTGTGATCGGGGGCGACTCCATAGCGCAGCAGCCCGAACGGTGTCGGCAGCCGGTCGTAGACGTCGACCCGGACGTCGGGATTGGCCAGCAACGCCTGGGCCGCAAAGAGTCCTGAGGGCCCGGCCCCGACCACCGCCACCCGCTTCATCGAGGTGAGACTAGCGGCTCGGTGCCGCTGTGGCGTCCGACCTGATCGTCGGGCCGGAGTGCGGCGTCCACTTCTTAGCGGGCGTAGACCGTGACGTCGAACGCGTGCCGGTCGTAGCGGTAGGCGTGATCGCCGAACTCCATCGCCGTTCCGTTGGCGTCGTAGGCCACCCGGCTCATGGTGAGGACGGGGTCGCCCGTGCCCAGGTTCAGCAGGCGCCGCTCATTGGCCTGGGGACGCCGGGCGCCGATCGTCTGGTGGGCCACCGCCATGCTGACGCCGCGCTCACGCATCAGCTCGTAGAGGCCCTGGTCAGTCAGCCCTTCGACGGTCAGGTCGGAGAACATCGGCGGTAGCCAGTTGCGCAGCAGCGCCAGCGGCTGGCCGTCGGCCGACCGCAACCGCTCGAGGAACACCAGTCTGGTCTCGGCCGGCAGGCCCAGGGTTTCGGCGGCTCGGGCGTCCTGCAGGTCGGGGACCAGGGTGAGCACCTGGGTGGTGGGACGCCGCCCGCTGACCTGCAGGTCCTCCAGCAGGCTGGTCAACTCCTGGCGGCGGTGGATCACCTTGGACGCCACCACGGTGCCGATCCCTCGACGCCGCACCAGCAACCCGCGCTGGACGAGTTCGGCGATCGCCCGCCGCACGGTGGGACGAGATAGGTTCAGCCGGTCGGCCAGAGCAAGCTCGTTCTCGAACTGATCGCCCGGCGCCAAGACCCCGTCGTCGATCGCTCCGGTCAGTTGCTGGGCGAGTTGGTGGTACAGCGGCACGGGGCTGTTCCGGTCGATCGTGATCGGGATCTGGAGTGCCATTTCGGCACTGTAACCATGTTTGTGCTGTTTAACATACAATCTAGTATCGATCGTATGTTTGTCCTAACAAATGTTTGACGTGACAGAGCTCGTCTGGGCAGACTTGGGCAGGCCCGCACGATCGACGTGGTGCCATATTGAGCTGCGACCACCCGCGCACGCCGGGGTGTGCACCATCGGAACGACCACGAGGGCGATCCGCGGCTGCCCTTCTTATGCACCACCGAAACGAACGGACGAAAAGTGACCAACCCAACCCGGATCACCCACCTGATCGGCCACTCCTTCTGGGACGGCCAGGCCGAGCGGACCGGTGACGTGTTCAACCCGGCCACCGGTGAGGTCAGCGGCAAAGTCGACTTCGCCTCCCGGGCGCTGGTGGACGAGGTCGTCGCACGCGCCGACGTGGCCGCCAAGGAGTGGGGGAGCACGTCGCTGACCAGGCGGGTCCAGGTGCTCTTCGCCTTCCGCGAGCTGCTCAACACCAACAAGGAGCGGATCGCGGCGCTGATCACCGCCGAGCACGGCAAGGTCACCTCCGACGCCCTCGGCGAGGTCGGGCGCGGCCTCGAGGTGGTCGACTTCGCCTGCGGCATCCCGCACCTGCTCAAGGGCGGCTACTCCGAGAACGTCTCCACGGGCGTGGACGCCTACTCGATCCTGCAGCCGCTGGGCGTGGTCGGCGTCATCTCGCCGTTCAACTTCCCGGCGATGGTGCCGATGTGGTTCGTCCCGATCGCCATCGCCTGCGGCAACGCGGTGGTGATCAAGCCCTCCGAGAAGGACCCGTCAGCGGTCAACGCCGTCGCCGAACTCTGGCGGGAGGCCGGCCTGCCCGACGGCGTGATGAACGTCGTCCACGGCGACAAGGAGGCGGTCGACGCCCTGCTCGACAACCCCACGGTGAAGTCGATCTCCTTCGTCGGGTCGACCCCGATCGCGCAGTACGTGTACGGCCGCGGCGTCGCCAGCGGCAAGCGCGTCCAAGCCCTCGGCGGAGCCAAGAACCACATGCTGGTGCTGCCGGACGCCGACCTCGACCTGGCCGCCGACGCCGCGGTCAACGCCGGCTTCGGCTCTGCGGGGGAGCGCTGCATGGCGATCTCAGTGCTCGTCGCGGTGGACACCATCGCCGACGAACTGATCGCCAAGATCGCCGAGCGAATGGCCACCCTGAAGACCGGGGACGGGTCGAAGGGCTGCGACATGGGGCCGATCGTCACCGGTGCCGCCCGTGACCGGATCGTCGGCTACATCGAGGCTGGGGTCGCCGCCGGCGCTTCCCTGGTGGTGGACGGCCGCACCCAGGAGTTCCACGGCGGCGAGAACGGCTTCTTCGTCGGCCCGACCCTGTTCGACAACGTCACCACGGACATGACCATTTACACCGACGAGATCTTCGGGCCGGTGCTCTCGGTCGTCCGGGTGCACAGCTACGACGAGGGCCTCAACCTGATCAACGCCTCCAAGTACGGCAATGGGACCGCGATCTTCACCAACGACGGCGGCGCGGCGCGGCGCTTCCAGAACGAGGTGCAGGTGGGCATGGTCGGGATCAACGTGCCGATCCCGGTGCCGATGGCCTTCTACTCCTTCGGCGGTTGGAAGGCGTCGCTGTTCGGCGACTCCCACGCCCACGGCGTCGAGGGCGTCCACTTCTTCACCCGGACGAAGGCGATCACCCAGCGCTGGTTGGACCCGTCCCACGGCGGACTGAACCTGGGCTTCCCGCAGAACGCCTGAGCCGAGGCCGCCACAATCTCGGCGTTTGGGGGCCGGCATCGCGCTCAGGACGCTGGCAGCGCTGATTCGCCGAGATCCTGGGGCCGAGGTCGGCCGCTGGCCGTTGGGGACCGCGCGACTGGGCGCCCACCGCCCCGCGGGACGCCCGCACCAATGCCCCTACGATGCAACCCGTGGCGATTCCGAAGCTGTTCTCCCCACCCCCGTGGTCCGCTGAGCGCCAGGGGGCGGTGTTCCGCCTCTGGCTCGGCAGTTCACTGATGCTGTTCGCCGAGTTGGCGCTGATCCGGTGGCTCGGATCGAACATCGTCCACCTCTCCTACTTCTCCAACTTCGTGCTGCTGGGCTCGTTCCTGGGTATCGGCGCCGGGTTCCTGATCTCGCGGAAGCCGTGGTCGGTGCTGGCGGTTTCGCCGATCCTGCTGGCGCTGATCGTCGCCACGGTGTGGCTCTTCCCGGTGACGATCAACCGCGAGGGCGGCGACATCATCTACTTCACCTCGCTGGTCACCTCCGGCCCCCCGTCGTGGCTGGTGCTGCCGCTGGTGTTCGTCCTGGTGGCGGCGGTGTTGGCCGGGCCGGCCGAGGTGGTCGGCCGCAGCTTCGGCCAACTGGAGAACCTGATCGCCTACCGCTGGGACCTGATCGGATCGCTGACGGGCATCGTCGCCTTCACCCTGCTGTCGTGGTTGCAGGCGCCGTCGGTGGTCTGGGGAGTGCTGGTCAGCGTCGCCTACCTGCTGTTGCTGTGGGGGTGGCGGCGGATCGTGGCGGCGGTCGCAGCGGCGGTGATGATCGGCTGCCTGACCGCCGAAACCCTGTCCCCGGGCATCTCGTGGTCGCCCTACTACAAGGTGAAGCTCTCCAAGGAGGGCGACTTCAAAGGCCAACCCCTCTACCTGATCACCGTCAACGGCGTCCCCCACCAGTTGATGGGGTCGGCCGAGTTCAAGCTCACCGCGGCCGAGGAGCAATACCGGACGCCCTACGAGCGGCGGGTCGACGCCCCGTTGCGCAACGTCCTGATCATCGGCGCCGGCTCGGGGTCGGACGTCGCCATCGCCTTGTCCAAGGGCGCCCAGCACGTGGACGCGGTCGACATCGACCCCCGGATCATGGCGATCGGCGCCGAGTTGCACCCCGACCGCCCCTACTCCGACCCGCGGGTGACCCGCCACGTCAACGACGGACGCGCCTTCCTACAGTCGACCGACACCAAGTACGACCTGATCCTGTTCGCGCTCCCCGATTCGCTGGCCCTGGTCAACGGCGCCTCGCAGATCCGGCTGGAATCGTTCCTGTTCACCGAGGAGGCGCTGGCCTCGGCCCGGGCGCACCTGACCGATCAGGGCGTCTTCGCGATGTACAACTACTACCGCGAGAACTGGCTGATCGATCGGCTGGGCAATACCGCCGCCGAGGCCTTCGGTCATCAGCCCTGCATGGACCTGTTCGCCGCACACCAGGCGGTGGTCACGGTCGCCCTCGATCCGGCCAATCAGCGCTGCGGGCAGAACAACCACGTCCTCGGCTCGGACGTGGTGGCGCCGGCGGACGACAACGCGCCCTTCCTCTACTTCCGCGGCGGGTTCGTCCCGGCCGAGTACTTGTGGGTGCTGGGCGGCATCCTGCTGATCTCGCTGATCACCGTCCGGATCCTCGGCGGCCGGTTCGGACCGATGCGCCCCTACGCCGACCTGTTCTGCATGGGCGCGGCGTTCCTGCTGCTGGAGACCAAGAACATCGCCACCTTCGCCCTGCTCTTCGGCACCACCTGGGTGGTCAACGCCTTGGTGTTCGCTGGCGTGCTGCTGGTCGTCCTGGCGGCGGTCGAGGTCACCCGGCGCTGGCGGACGCCGCCGCTGCCGGTGGTCTTCGCGGGGATCGCGGTGGCTCTGCTGATCGCCTACCTGGTGCCGCCGGAGGTGTTGTTGCCCCTGCCGGTTGTGCCCCGGTTGATCGCGGCGGTCCTGCTGGCGTTCCTGCCGATCTTCTTGGCGAACGTCGCCTTCGCCAAGCGCTTCGCCGACTCCGACAACTCTCAGGCGGCCTTCGGGCTCAACCTGCTGGGCGCGATCGTCGGCGGCTGCCTGGAGTACGGGGCGCTGGTCACCGGCTACCGCAACCTGCTGCTGGTGGTCGGCGCGCTGTACCTGCTGGCGTTTCTGCTCAAGCCGCGCCAGGCCTGATCACCGCTGACGGCGGACGAACTCCTTGCGGGCGTAGCTGCCCAGGGCGTAGGTGAGGTAGCCGTCGGCGACCGCGCCGACGCCGCCGCCGATCAGCGGGATCCGCTTCGCGATCAGCACCGAAACGTGCTTGCCACCGATCTTGGTGGCCAGATCACCCATCACCCGCTCGGACACCTGACGATCGAGGAGCGCGTCGAACACCGGCGCCGTCGCGATCACCATCGGGGTGCTCGGCAGCCGTCCCGAAGCGACCTGGCGGCGCACCTCGTCCTCGCCCAGCATGGCCAGCGCCAGCGCCGTCCGGACCCGCCGGTCGTCGATGTCGTAACCGCGCAGATGAGCGATCGCGGCCAGCATCCGGATCTGGACGATCGCCGCTCCGGCCAGGTTCGCCGGTAGCGCGACCACCACCGTGGCCAGCCCGCCGAGGTTCGTCACGAACCCCTGCGCCGAAGCCAGCCCGACGTGTTGGACGACGATCGCGTCCACCGCGGCGTCCCGGTTGCCTTTGGCCTGGAGGGTCCCGGCGGCGACCGACTTGACGCTCGGCAGGACGCCCCGGCCGTCGATCGCGTACTCGAAGAGTTGCCGCAGCACGCCGCCCGCGACTTCGGGGGCACGTTGGACGAGGCTCTTGCTGGGCTCGCCGTTGTTGGACATGGGACCTCCTGCGGGGACGTGCGCGTCTCAGGCTACCCAGCGCCTCGAAGCTGGACATCGGGGGTGGCCCTGACTGGTCCCGGCGGCCGAGGGTGGACAATCGAGCATGCCCCGCTCGCTGGCCTTCGGCCCGGCCACGTCCTGGCCGGCGCAGGATCTGGTGGCGGTCTCGTCGGAGTTCGACGCCGAGCTGGTGTTGGAGGGATATCGGGCCGGGGTGTTTCCGATGCCACTGACCCAGGCCACGTTCCTGTCGGGGATGAGTTGGTGGTCGCCGGTGCGCCGCGGCGTCCTGTTGTTGGACGGTTTGCGAGTGACCCGGTCGCTCCGCAAGTCGGCCCGTCACTACCGGGTCAGCGTTGACGCGGCGTTCTCGCGGGTGCTCGCCGGTTGCGCCAACCCGGCCCGCGAGCACGGGTGGATCGACGCCCCGATCATGGAGGCCTACACCGTCCTGCACCGTCGGGGTTTCGCCCATTCGATCGAGGTGTGGACGCCGGCCGGCGAGTTGGCCGGCGGCCTCTACGGGGTGAACCTCGGCGGCCTGTTCGCCGGTGAGTCGATGTTCCACGATCCGCGGATCGGCCGGGATGCGTCCAAGGTTGCCCTGATGGCGTTGGTGGACCTGCTCGGCGCCGACGGGGTGGACCGGTTCATCGACGTGCAGTGGAGCACGCCGCACCTGGCGTCCCTCGGCGTGATCGAGATCGACCGCGACGAGTACCTCGCCCTGCTGGACGAGGCGCTGACCCTGCCGCCGCCGGTGTGGGCGGTGCCCGCGGGAAGACCGACCTACGATGTTGGATCTTTCGTGGTAGTCGACGAAAGATCCAACATTGGAACCACCGCCCGACCACGATGAGGCAGTCACCCGGCGCATAATCTCCCCATGCCCGAGATGCCTGAGGTCGAGGCGCTGCGCGCCTTCCTAGAGCAGCACCTGATCGGACGGGTGATCGCCCGCACCGAGTTGGTCGCCTTCAGCGCGCTCAAGACCTACGCCCTACCCCTGTCGGCGCTGCACGGCGCCGAGGTGGAGCGGGTCGTCCGACGCGGCAAGTTCATCGGCATCGAGGCGGGCGGCACCTGGCTGGCGTTTCACCTTGCCAGAGCGGGTTGGCTGGTCTGGAAGGACGCCATGCCGGCCACCCCGGCGCGTCCGGGACGAGGGCCGCTGGCCTTTCGGCTGGTGCTGGACGACGACAGTGGCTTCGACCTGACCGAGGCGGGAACGCAACGCAAACTGGCCCTCCACGTGACGGCCTCGCTGGACGAAATCGCGATGGTGGCGACCCTGGGCCCGGACCCGCTCGCCGACGACTTCGACCGGGCAGCCCTGGACGCGATCCTGGACCGCGCCGGGCGGGCTCAGTTGAAGGGAGTGCTCCGCGATCAACGGGTGCTCGCCGGAATCGGTAACGCCTACTCCGACGAGATCCTGCACGCGGCGAAACTCAGCCCGTTCAAGCCGTCGTCCGGACTCAGCGAGGAGGAGCGCGAGCGACTCTTCACCGCGATGAAGGGGGAGTTGCAAGGGGCCATCGAGCGCTCGGTGGGGCTGGCGGCCAAGGACCTCAAGGGCGAGAAGAAGATCGGGCTGCGGGTCCACGGCAGGGCGGGGCAACCCTGCGCGGTCTGCGGGACGACGATCGCCGAGGTGTCCTTCGCGGACTCGTCCCTGCAGTACTGCCCGGGCTGCCAGACCGGAGGCAAGCCGCTGGCCGACCGCCGGCTGTCCAAACTCCTCAAGTAGCGTCGGGCGATCCCTGTTCGGCGTCGGCCGGGCGAGCCCGGCCGCCTACCCTCGTCTCGATCCCCCCGGCCCGATCAACTGGCGACATCACGTGGCGGCGTGTTGGTGGTCTGGACGACGAACCCGCCGCCACGTCCTGTCGCCACCTGACTCAGAGGGGTCACCACCTGATCCAGAGGGGCCGCCACCTGGCGTCCCGATCAGTGACCCCTGCGGGAACTGGGCTGAGTCGGCCAGGTCTCCGGAGCCCGACGCGCGGCCCCGAAGATCTCGGCGCTGGCGGTCCGTGGACGTTCCTGGGGGCATGGCCGGTCACCACGACCGAGATTTTGGCGACCAGTGCCGCCACTCCCGAGCCCCTGACCCGTGGGCGCCCCAGGTAACGACCTGATCTCGGGTCGGGGCATCGGTGGAGGGCCCTCGTCCGACGTGGGTAGCCTGAACCTGCCCCCCAGCCGGTGGGGGCCGTGGTCGGAGGTCAGATGACGAGCCTGGTGCGGGAGCGTGCCCAACTCGTCCTCGCCTCGCCCTGGACCCGGAACGCGCGGTTGGGCTTCCGGCTGATCATCTTCGCCACCCTGGTCACGATCGTGATCGGTTTCATGGGGCCGTCCGCGGTCGCCCTGCGGCTCGGCCCACGTACCAGCCTGTTGCCTCCGTGGTACCTACCGGCCGGCTGGGTGACGCTGAACGAATGGGTTGCCGTTGGCTCGCTCTGGATCGGCCTTTCGGTGGGCGCGATCGGATTGTGGATCTGTTACCGCGCCGTTGACTCGGGCTGGCGCCCCAACATCCACAAGATGTTCGGCCTGGGGGTGGTGCTCAGCACGGTCACCTCGCTGGTCCCGCCGCTGACCTCGGCCGACGCGCTGATGTACGCCGCCTACGGCCGACTGATGTACCTAGGCCACAATCCCTACGACATCCCCCCGGCTGAGATCTTCCGCCAGCAGTACGACCCGGTGATGCGGTGGGTCGAGGCACCCTGGCAGGACACCCCCAGCGTCTACGGCCCGATCGCCACCGGCAGCCAATGGCTGGCAGCCGCGCTCGGCGGCGACAACATGCACGACGTCGTGTTCTGGCTGCAGATGTTCGCGCTGATCCCGTTCATCTTGATCGCGTTCATTGCGGTCAAGATGGCCCACGGCGATCTGGCGTTCCAGACGCGCGCGGTGCTGTTCACGATCATGAACCCGATCATGATCTGGTCGATCTGCGCCCAGGCCCATAACGAGCCGCTGATGCTGGTGTTCGCGATCATCGGGCTGTGGTTCATCCGCCGCAATGCCTGGCTGGCCGGCATCGGGATCGGCCTCGCCGGCTGCACGAAGGTGTCGCTGGTGTTCTACGGGCTGGCGATGATCTGGGGTTACCGCTACCAGTGGAAGAACGCCCTCAAGCTCTGCGTGGCGGCCGCCGCAACCATCGGCATCGGCTACGGCGTGTTTGCGCCGCAGGCGCTGTTCGCCGCCGGACGCAACACCTCCTATGTCTCGGCCGGGTCGTGGGCGGAGTGGTTCCACGAGCTCGGCAAGCTGACCATCGGCGACATGACCAGCCGCCGGATACTCTCCCTGGCGGGACTGGCGGGCCTGTTCATCATCGGCTGGATGCTGTCGCGCGTCCTGCCCTGGGAGAACGCCCCCGGAGCCCCGCCCGGCACCGATCCCCGCACCGACCCGCTCACCATCACCGTCCGAACCGCGGCGTTGTTAACCGCTGGCTGGCTGATTACTTCTCCGTACACGTTGTCCTGGTACGACCTCATCACCTGGGTTCCACTAGGACTGATGGCTGCCAACAAGCTGGACGTGATCACCATGTGGCGCGGCACCTGGCTGAGCATCGGCTACGTCACCGGACGGGTGATCGAGTTCAGCCCAGCGGTGGTGTCGGCCGGCTTCGCGATCCGCGACATCGGGTCGACCGCGGCCCAGTTGATCGCGATCGCCTGGGTGGTGCGGTGGTGGTACCGCGAGGGTCGTCAACTGCCGACCTGGACGGGCCTGCGTGAGGAGTTCAATCGCCTCTGGCGGGCGATGCGACCTCAGCCCCGCCCTATCCTGACCGGGTGACCCCCGCCCCCCTCGCCGTCCCACGCTGGGTCGTCCGGACCTCGATCATCCTGGTCGCCGTGACGACCGCAGCCATCGTCGCCCTGACCGCTGTCGGGGCAACGGTCGGTCCCCCGACTCCCGGCGTCACCGCCACCTCGCCCGCCCTGGGACCGGCCCGCACCCTGCCGTCGGAGGGCTATTACACGCTTGCCCCGGATCGCCGAGCCACCTATCCGCCGTGGCTGACCCTCGATCTACCCGCGGCGCCCTTCACCCAGGAGGGTGCCGAGCTCACCGACATCAGCGGCTTCTCCTCGGAAGCCGCCCTGTTCATCGTCGCCAGCCACCCCGCCTTCGTGCCGAACGTGACCTGGCCGCCGGCGGTGATGGCCGGCCCGCTGGTCCCTGCCACCGTCATCGCGGGAGACACCCGAGCCACCGCCGACGGACTGCTGCGGGAGTTGGCCCCGCGCTTCTACCGCGGGCTGACTGGCCTGATCGTCGAGACCTCCACCACCGAGGCAGTCACCCAGGACGGCTACCGCGGAGATCGGGCGACCCTGACGGTGAAGGGCTCAATGCCGGACGGCCGCCAGCACAGCGCACAGCTGAGCCTGCTGGTGCTGGAGCTGGATCCCAGCCACCACTTCGGCTTCGTCGAAGTCCGGCCCGACGGCATCACCGCTGCCGAGAGCGCGGCAATGGAGGCCTCCCGCGCCTCGATCAGGCGGCTCCGTTGAGGGCACCGAACCCTAGACTGACGCGGTGCTCGGCTACTTCGGACCCCCCGGGACGTTCACCCACCAGGCGTTGTTGACCTTCAGCAGCGAGCCGGCGGCGCCGTTCCCGACTGTAGCCCGAGCGCTGGACGCAGTCCGCACCGGCGAGGTCGAAGCGGCCCTGGTACCGATCGAGAACTCGGTCGAGGGCGGGGTCAGCGCCACCCTCGACAGCCTCTCCAACGGGCACCGACTGATGATCGTGCGCGAGGTGCTGCTGCCGGTTCAGTTCGGCCTCTACGCCCGGCCCGGAGCCACCTTGGCCGACGTGCGCCGGGTGCTGACCCATCCGCATGCGGCGGCGCAGGTCCGGGAGTGGCTGGCGACGAACCTGCCCGAGATGATCGTCACCGAGGGCGGCTCGACCGCAGCCGCCGCCCAGGAGGTCGCCGACCCCCAGTCGAGCTACGACGCCGCCATCTGCGCTGCGGTCGCCGCACAGCTCTACGGGCTCGTCCCGTTGGTCGGCGACATCGCTGACAACCCCGACGCGGTCACCCGCTTCGTCCTGGTGTCGCGGCCCAGCGCCCCACCGCAGCCCACGGGTGCCGACAAGACCACCCTGGTCGCTTATATGAAGGCCGACCACCCCGGCGGCCTGATGGAGATCCTGGAGCAGTTCGCCGGCCGGGGAGTGAACCTCTGCCGGATCGAGTCGCGGCCGACCAAGACCGCCCTCGGCGACTATTGCTTCTCGATCGACGCCGAAGGCCATCTCCGCGACCCTCGGCTCACCGAGGCGATGCTGGGCCTCCACCGGATCTGCCGGGCGGTCGTGTTCCTGGGCTCCTACCCCCGGGCCGACGGCGTTCGTCCCAACGTGGCGGCGGGGTTCACCGACGAGGACTTCGCCGAAGCCAAGGCCTGGTTTGGCTCGCTGGTGAATCCCGACGATTGAGCTCGACTGAGCTGCCCCTCAGAGTTGTCGTCGCGGGGCATCGCGGGCAAGTGCGCGAGAATGGTGACCTCACGACCAGTGACGCCTAGGTACGCGGCCCATTCCCGCGGAGGCGTCACCAGAATCGCGTCCCACCGTGCGGCCGATAGGCTGAACCGGTGATTGACCCGAAGATCCTGCGCTCCGATCCCGACCGCGTCCGCGCCTCGCAGGAGGCCCGGGGCGAGTCTGTGGAACTGGTCGACCACTTGGTGGCGGCGGATGAGCAGCGGCGTGCGGCGATCGCCTCGTTCGAGGCGCTGCGGGCCGAACAGAAGAGCATCGGCAAGGACGTGGCCCGCGCCCAGGGGGAAGAGAAGCAGGCCCTGCTGGCCCGCACCAAGCAACTGGCGGCCGACGTCAAACAGGCCGAGGCGAGCGCCGCCGAGGCGGGTAAGCGGTTCGACGAGCTGATGCTGACGCTCCCGAACCTGGTTTTCGAGGACGTGCCGCGCGGCGGCGAGGACGACTTCACCGTCGTGTCCACCCACGGCACGCCGCGCGACTTCGAGGCGGAGGGGTTCACCCCGCGCGACCACCTCGAACTCGGCGAGCTCCTCGGCGCGATCGACATGCCGCGCGGCGCCAAGGTGTCGGGTTCGCGGTTCTACTTCCTTACCGGACAGGGCGCGCAGTTGGAACTGGCGCTGATCAACCTGGCCATCAGCAAGGCGCTGGAGTGGGGGTTCACGCCGATCCTGCCGCCGGCGCTGGTCAAGCCTTCGGCGATGGAAGGCACCGGCTTCCTCGGTCAGGCAGCCCAGGACGTCTACCACCTGCCGGCGGACGACCTCTACCTGGTCGGTACGTCGGAGGTGGCGCTGGCCGCCTACCACTCCGACGAGATCCTGGACGCCGCCACCCTGCCGCTCAACTACGTCGGCTACTCGCCCTGCTTCCGCCGGGAGGCAGGCAGCTACGGCAAGGACACCCGGGGCATCTTCAGGGTGCACTGGTTCGACAAGGTCGAGATGTTCGTCTACTGCGACCCGGCCGATGCGCAGGCTCAGCATCAGCGGCTGCTGGACTTCGAGAAGGAGTTCATCACCGCCCTGGAACTGCCGTTCCAGGTGCTGGAGGTGGCCTCCGGTGACCTCGGGATGAGCGCCGCCCGCAAGTACGACTGCTACGGCTGGATTCCCACCCAGGGCAAGTACCGCGAGATCACGTCCACCTCGAACTGCACCGAGTTCCAGGCTCGGCGGCTCAACGTCCGGCAGCGCGGGCCGCAGGGGACGACGTCGGTCGCCACCCTGAACGGCACCCTGTGCGCGATGACCCGGATGATCATCCTGCTGCTGGAGAATCACCAGCAGGCCGATGGGTCGGTGCGGGTACCGGCCGCCCTTCGTCCCTACCTGGGCGGCCGGGAGTTCCTCACCCCCGTGCGCTAACCGCCGGGTCAACCACTCCCGGGCCAGGCATTCGGCGGCCCTGGGCGCCGTCTGCCAAGGTGACCTCATGACCTGGACGCCCCGGCTGGTTGCCCTCGACATCGACGGCACCTGTGTCGACCCGGACGACAACCTCGCGCCCGGGTTGGTCGACGTGGTGGGACGCGCGGTCGCCAACGGCGTTCCGGTGTTGATGGCCACCGGGCGCGGTTGGCACGCCACTCGGCACATCGTGGAAGCGCTCGGTCTTCCGCCCGGGCAGCACGTGGCCTCCAACGGCGCGGTCCGGGTGTCGTTTCCGCCGCTGGAGATCCGCAGCATGGTGACCTTCGACGCCTCCCTGGTGATCGAGCGGGTACACCGGCTGCAGCCGCGGGCGGCGTTGGGCGTCGAGGTGATCGGGGTCGGCTACCGGGTGACCCGGCCCTTTCCGGTCGGCGAACTACACGGCACCATCGAGGTCGTGACCCCGGCCGAGCTCGCCAAGGCACCGGTGACCAGGGTGATCGTCCGTGACCTGGACGCCACCGAGGCGGAGTTCGAGCGCATGGTGCACGGGCTGGGCCTGCACGGGGTCGGCTACTTCATCGGCTGGAGTTCCTGGCTGGATATCGCGCCCGAGGGGGTCGACAAGGCGCACGGGCTGGCCGAGGTGTGTGCCGACCTTGGCATCGACGCCGCCGATGTCCTGGCCATCGGGGACGGCCGCAACGACATCGAGATGCTGCGCTGGGCGGGTCGCGGCGTGGCCTTGGGCGATGCTTCCGACGACGTCCAGGCCGAAGCTGACCACGTCACCGGAACCCTCGCCGACGGCGGCACCGTCGCCGAACTCGCCCGATGGTTCTGATCACGCGGGCCGCCGAAAATCTCGGCCGTGGCGGCCCGGCACGGCCCCAGGAGCGATCCCTCGCCCCAACGACCGAGATTTTCGTGGGCATCAACCCATTCCTCGCCTGATGAAACGTTGCAGCAGGGTTACGCCACGTCACACGTACACAACGGTTGGCCGCGATCCCTGTGCGTTGGTGGCGAAGCTCGCTAGGGTCACGGCAAACGTCGGCGCCACCTGGCGCCCACGGAAAGGATGGAACAGCGACCCTGCGGATCAACCGCGCGGGCGTGGCGATCGCCACCAGCGCCCTGCTGGTCGTCGGCCTTTCGGCTTGCGCCCCGAGTCAACGAACGACGACCAGCCCGAGTGCCACCACCAGCGGCTCCTCGGCCACCACGAGCGACACCTTCGTCTTCGCGGCGTCGTCCGATCCGGTGATGCTC
>CAYVOW010000039.1:0-22304 GCA_964453585.1 uncultured Micropruina sp. | reverse complement strand
TGCGGCATCAGGCCCTGGAACGCGGCCAGCACGGCGTAGTCGCCGCAGCCGGGGCACCAGCGGACCTCCTGATCGGAGACGAACTCCTTGCGGTTCAGCGGGGTCAGCGCCAGCGGGACGCCGGACAGGCCCGAGAGGGCGGTCATCGGTGATCCTTTCCGTCGATGATGGCGATCAAGTCTTCGGCCAGCTCCGACAGCGAGATCGGCAGCCCGCGGACCCGGGAGTAGCTCTCGATGTCCACCAGGTACTTCGCCCGCAGCCACATGGCCAGCTGTCCCAGGTTCATCTCCGGCACGATCACCCGGTCGTAGCGGCGCAGCACCTCGCCGAGGTTGGCCGGAAGGGGGTTGAGGTGACGCAGATGGGCGGTGGCCACCCGGCGTCCGCCCAACCGGACCCGTCGTGCGGCGGCCGAGATTGGTCCGTAGGTCGAACCCCAGCCCAGCACCAGCACCTTCGACCGGCCACTGGCCGGTCCGGGATCCTCAACCTCGAGTGGCGGGATCTCGGCGGCGATGCCGTCGATCTTCGCTTGCCGCAGTTTGACCATGAACTCGTGGTTGTCCGGGTCGTAGGAGACGTTGCCGGTGAGGTCGGCCTTCTCCAGGCCGCCGATCCGGTGCTCCAGGCCGGGGGTGCCGGGGATCGCCCAGGCGCGGGCCAGCTTGTCATCGCGCCGGTAAGGCTGGAACGACCCGTCGGGCCCGTTGGGCTCGGTCGCGAAACCGGGGTCGATGTCGGGCAGGGAAGCCAGGTCGGGCACCTCCCAGGGCTCCGCGCCGTTGGCCAAGTAGCCGTCGGACAAGACGAAGACCGGGGTCCGGTAGCGCAGAGCGATCGAGATCGCCTCGACGGCGGTGGCGAAGCAGTCCCCGGGTGACTGGGCCGCCAGCACCGGCACCGGGGCCTCGCCGTGGCGTCCGAAGAGCACCTGGAACAGGTCGGCCTGTTCGGTCTTGGTCGGCAGACCGGTGGCCGGCCCCGCCCGTTGGATGTCGCAGATCACCAGCGGCAACTCCAGCATCACCGCCAGCGAGATGGTCTCCATCTTCAGCGCGACGCCAGGGCCGGACGTGCTGGTGACGCCGAGCGCCCCGGCGTAGGACGCGCCGAGCGCGGCACCGACCGCCGCGATCTCGTCCTCGGCCTGGAAGGTGATCACCCCGTGGTCTTTGCGCTTGCTCAACTCATGCAGCACGTCGGAGGCGGGCGTGATCGGGTAGGCGCCCAGGTAGAGCTGCAGGCCGGCCTTGGCGGCTCCGGCCATCAGCCCGTAGGCGAGGGCGGTGTTGCCGGAGATCTGCCGGTAGGTGCCGGTCGGCATCGGCGCCGGAGCCACCTGGTACCGAACGGAGAAGGTTTCGGTGGTCTCGCCGAAGGCGTGGCCGGCCCGGAAGGCGGCAATGTTGGCGTCGCGAATCGCCGGCTTGCTGGCGAACTTCCGGCCCAGGAACTCCAGGGTTCCCTCGGCGGGACGGCTGTACAGCCAGGTCAGCAGGCCCAGGGCGAACATGTTCTTGGTCCGCGCGGCGTCCTTGCGGCCAAGCCCGAAGTCGGCGACCGCCGCCACCGCCATCCCGGTCAGGTCGACCGCGTGCAGCTGGTAGGCGTCCAGGGTGCCGTCGGTCAGCGGGTTTGCGGCGTAGCCGACCTTGGCCAGGTTGCGCGGGGTGAAGTCCGCGGTGTCGGCGAGGATCACCGCCCCCCGGGGCAGGTCGGCCAGATTGGCCCGCAGCGCCGCCGGGTTCATCGCCACCAACACGTCGGGACGATCACCGGGAGTCCGGATGTCGAAGTCGGCGAAGTGCAGCTGGAAACTGGAGACCCCGGCCACGGTGCCGGCCGGGGCGCGGATCTCGGCCGGGAAGTTCGGCAAGGTGGAGAAGTCGTTGCCGACCGCCGCGGTGTCGGAGGTGAAGCGGTCACCGGTCAACTGCATGCCGTCGCCGGAATCCCCGGCGAAACGAATCACGACCCGATCGACGCTACGAACCTCGCTCATGCGGGTGGCGCCCTCCCCTTCTGTTGGCAACCCGAGCCAGCCTAATGGCTGAATCGTTGGATCAGTCATCGAGCCACCCCCGGTTGCCACGATAGGTCCGGAGTCTCCCGGGCGTCTCGCCAACGTCGGACGATCAGGTCGACCAGCAGGGGATGGACGCCGATCGGATCCGCCACCAGGTCCGCCCCGGCGGCCGACAGCGACTCCGAGAACCGACCCGGTGCGAGCAGGTAGGGCGCGATCGCGATCCGTCGGTGGCCCTGATCGCGCAACTGCTGGACGGCGTCCGGCACGCTCGGGCTGCTGGCGGTGACGAAGCCCGCCCGCACCGGGCGGCCGAGGATGTCGGCGAGCCGTCCGGCGGCGGTGACCACCTCGGCGACGGCCCCCGGGCGCAGCGACCCGGCTCCGGCCAGGACGACGGCGTCCGCCTCTCCAACTGCGCTCAGGCGATCGGCCACGGCCGGCAGCACGGCCCCGCCGATCAGGGGTGTCGCGGTGGCCCGCCCTCCGGCAGCGGCGATCGCGGCCGGAATGTCCGAGGTGACGTGGTAGCCGCGGGTCAGAAATACCGGCACCACAACCGCTTCGCCAAGGGTGGCCAGCAGGTCGGCCAGGCGGGGCGCGCGAACGTCCACCCAGCCGACCTGGACGGGGGTGGAGCAGGCGGCGGAGACGGCGTCGGCCAACTCGAGGACGGTGCGGGTGCCGACCTCGGAGCGGGTCCCGTGGGCCGCCAGGACGAGGGTGGGAGCCATCAGATGGACCACTCGGTTTGGCGGGAGACCTCGGCCGCTTCTGCCTCGCGGGTGGCCTGGTTGTGCTTCAGGGCCGCGAACGCGGTGAACCCGAGCCACACGGCGGCGATCACCGTGAAGGCGACCGTCGCCTGCTCATTGCTGAGGTTGGCGGCCTGGAAGAGGGTGCGCAGGTTCGTCATGATGATCAGCCCACCGACGGCCACCCCCATCACCCGGGCGGGCATCCGGGTGACCAGCCAGGCGGCGATCGGTGCCGCGATTGAGCCGCCAACCAGCAGGGCTGCGACGATGCCCCAGTCGACCGCCACCCCGCCCAGCGCCAGCAGGAAGCCGACGCTGGCCGCGGTGGACACCATGAACTCCGAGGTGTCCACCGAGCCGATCACAGTGCGCGGGGCCGTCTTGCCGGCGCTGAGCAGCGAGGTGGTGGAGACCGGGCCCCAGCCGCCACCACCGGTGGCGTCCACGAAGCCGCCGACCAGCCCCAGCGGAACCAGGAAGCGGGCTCGGTGCGGCGACTTCCTGGCCCGGCTGACCGCCGGCGGTTTGAAGGCGTAGCGCAACAGGATGTACATGCCGAGCATTCCCAGGATCACCGCCATCAACGGCTTGCCGGCCGCGGTGGACAGGTTGGACAAGAAGGTGGCGCCGGCGAAGGCGCCGACCGCGCCCGGCACGCCGAGCTTCCAGACCAGCGTCCAGTCGACGTTGCCGAGCCGCCAGTGGGAGACCCCGGACGCGATGTTGGTGCCCATCTCAGCAAGGTGCACCGAGGCGCTGGCCAGGGCTGGGCTCAGCCCGACGACCAGCAGCATGGACGTGGAGGTCACGCCGTAGCCCATGCCTAGGGCGCCGTCCACCAACTGGGCGGCCAGGCCGACAAGAGCGAGCAGGATCAGGCGCTCCATGGGTGCAACTCCTGGGTGAGGTGAGGGGTAGCGGATCGAGGATCGGAAGCGGGACGAGCCTCAGCTCATCGAGCGATCCGGACATCGGAAGCCAGTTGCGTCCAGGTGGTCGATCAGGGCGTCGGCGGTGGCGCGGCTGCGCCGGGGATCCCCGTGCGAGTGCACGGCCAGGGTCAATCCCTCCACCTCGCGGTGCACCAGCACGTGAGCGGTGGCTCGCTCGGCCAAGGTGGCGTCGACGCACCAGAGGCGGCGTCGATTGGCTTCTGCGACCACGGCCGCGTCGACCTGGTCGACCCCGGTGGCCGTGTGGACCAGGTCGGCCTCGTCCAGATCGCCGGGGACGAACGTGCGCAAGACCACGTCGATCCGCTGGTCGGCGGCCAGTTGGGCCGTCACCTCGGGGCTGACCACGACCACCTGCGCGCCCGCGTCGGCGAAAGTAACGGCGCGGCGGGTGCCGACCCGGCCGCCGCCGACGCAGAGCACCCGACGTCCGGCCAGATCGAGGGCGAAGGTGTGGAAGGCCATCAGATCGACCAGCTCAGCACGTCGGTCTCGGCGGCGACGGGATCGGGCGTGCGCACCATGCCTGCGGCCAGCGTGCTGCCCATCTGGGGATCGATCAGCAGGAACGCCCCGGTGCGGCGCGACCGGGAGTAGTCCTCGGCGGCGATCGGCGCGGCCAACCGGATGGTGACCCGGCCGATGTCGTTGAGGGTCAACGCCTCGGTCTCGATCGGGGTCAGCGTGTCCAGGTCGAGACGACCGCCGATAGCCCGGACGATCCCCTGCACGGTCCGCGTGGTGTGCTTGACCAGCACCCGGGCGCCGGGACGAAGGGCCACGTCGGACAGCCAGCAGACCAGCCCTTCGAGATCCTGGGTGGGCGAGGGGGCATCATCAGCGGCAGCGATCAGGTCGCCCCGGGACACGTCCACCTCGTCGGCCAACCGCAGCGTGACCGACTGTGGCGCAAACGCCGTGCTGAGTTCACCGTCGGCGATGTCGATGCCGGCCACCGTCGTCCGGCGACCCGACGGCAGCACGACCACCTCGTCCCCGACGCTGACCACGCCGGCGGCGATCTGGCCGGCGTAGCCGCGGTAGTCGGCGTTGGGCCGCAGCGTCAACTGGACCGGGAACCGGAACGGCTCGCCGTCCGGATCCTCCCCCGACGGCAGCGACTCCAGCAGCTCCAGCAGCGTCGGTCCGGTGTACCAGTCGGTGTTGGTCGACGGATCCACGATGTTGTCGCCGAGGAGCGCCGAGACCGGTACCACCTCGACGTGCTCGACGCCGAGTCCCGCGGCTACCGCGCGCAGGTCGAGCGACACCTCGGCGAACCGGGCGGCGTCGAAGTCGACCAGGTCGATCTTGTTCACCGCGAAGACGATGTGCGGGACGCGCAGCAGCGCCGCCACCGCCAGGTGCCGCCGGGTCTGTTCCAGCACCCCCTTGCGGACGTCGACCAGCACCACCAGCACGTCCGCGGTGGACGATCCGGTGACGGTGTTACGGGTGTATTGGACGTGGCCGGGGCAATCCGCCAGCACGAAGGTGCGCCGCTGGGTCGCGAAGTAGCGGTAGGCGACGTCGATCGTGATCCCCTGTTCGCGCTCGGCCCGCAGGCCGTCGGTCAGCAGGGCCAGGTCGACCGCCCCGAGGCCGCGCTCGGCGGAGACCCGGGCGACGGCGTCCAGTTGGTCGGACAAGACGGCCTTGGAGTCGTGCAGCAGCCGTCCGACCAGGGTCGACTTGCCGTCGTCGACGCTGCCGGCGGTGGCCATGCGAAGCAGGGTTGCCATCAGAAGTACCCCTCCTTCTTGCGGTCCTCCATGGCGGCCTCGGTCAGCCGGTCGTCGGCGCGGGTGGCGCCTCGCTCGGTGATCCGGGTGGCGGCGACCTCGGCCAGCACCGCCTCGACGTCGGCGGCCGAGGACTCCACCGCGCCGGTGCAGGACATGTCGCCCACCGTCCGGTAGCGGACCAGCCGGTTCTCCACCTGCTCGGTGCCCCTCGGCCGCGACCACTCGCCGACGGCCAGCCACATGCCGTCGCGGTGAAACACGTCACGCTCGTGGGCGTAATAGAGGTCCGGCAGTTCGATCCGCTCCTCGGCGATGTAGCGCCAGACGTCCAACTCGGTCCAGTTGGAGAGCGGGAACACCCTGACGTGCTCGCCCGGGCGGTGCCGGGGGTTGTAGAGGTTCCACAGTTCGGGGCGCTGGTTGCGGGGGTCCCATTGGCCGAATTCATCGCGCAGCGACACCACCCGCTCCTTGGCCCGGGCCTTCTCCTCGTCGCGTCGGCCGCCGCCGAAGACGGCGTCGAACCGGTGCTCGGCGATCGCGTCCAGCAGGGGTTGGGTCTGCAGCGGGTTGCGGGTGCCGTCGGGTCGCTCCAGCAGGCGTCCGTCGTCGATGTAGTCCTGCACCTTGGCCACCACCAGCCGCAACCCGTGCTGCGCGACCTGGGCGTCGCGGTAGGCGAGCACCTCGGGGAAGTTGTGGCCGGTGTCGACGTGCAGCAGCGGGAACGGCAGGGGAGCCGGCCAGAACGCCTTCTGGGCCAGGTGCAGCATCACCACCGAGTCCTTGCCGCCGCTGAACAGCAGCACCGGACGCTCCAGTTCGGCGACCGCCTCGCGGATGATGTGGATCGCCTCGGACTCCAACTCCCGCAGTTGGGTGAGCTGGCGGGGGGCTGCCAAGACGGTCATCGGGAGGCTCCTGCCGGTTGCGCGGTCGGGGCTGCGGGGTGGAGGCCGCACTCGGTCTTGGCCAGCCCGGCCCACCGTCCGGCCCGCGGGTCTTCGCCCGGCTCCACCCGTCGGGTGCACGGCTCGCAGCCGATCGAGGGGTAGCCGTCGGTGAGCAGCAGGTTCACCGGCACCTGGTGGGTGCTGGCGTAGTCGAGCAACTCGTCGAAGCTCCAGGCGGCCAGCGGGTTGATCTTCACCATCTGGTGCGCCTCGTCCCATTCGACTAAGGCGGTGTTGGCGCGCAGTGCATTGTCCTCGCGCCGGACCCCGGTTACCCAGGCCTCGTAGCCGGCCAACTCGGCGTTGATCGGGATCACCTTGCGCAGGTTGCAGCACTGCCCGGGGTCGCGGGCGTAGAGGCGTTCCCCGTACTGGGCGTCCTGTTCTGCGACGGACTGGACGGGGCGGACGTCGACGATCGTGACGTCGGCGCTGGCCGCGAGGGCGTCCCGGGTGCCGTAGGTCTCGGCGAAGTGGTAGCCGGTGTCGAGGAAGAGCACGTCCACGCCGGGCGCGAACCGGCTGACCAGGTGCGGGACGACCGTGTCGCCGGCCATCGAGCAGGCCACGGCCAGGGAGTCGCCGAAGGTGTCGGCGGCCCAGGCGGCCACCTCGTCCGCGCTGGCTTCGCGCAGCCGCGCGGAAGCGTCCTCGGCGAGAGCGCGGAGTTCCTCGGCGCTGCGTCGCCGGCCGGGTCCGTGGGTGGTCATCGCAGCGCCTCCTCGTCGGCCCGCTGCACCCAGGCGGCGAACGTCTCGCCGTCGTCGCGGGCGTCCACGAACGAGCGAACGACGCGGTCGACGTAGAGCGGCAGTTCGGCGGCGGTCACCTTGAGACCCCGCACCGTCCGACCGAGGCCGGCCTCGTCCCGCTCGGTGGAGGCCAGGCCGCCGCCGAGGTGGACCTGAAACCCGAACTCCGGCTGGCCGTCGGCGTCGGTCAGGATCTGACCCTTGAGGCCGATGTCGGCGGTTTGGATGCGCGCGCACGAGTTGGGGCAGCCGTTGACGTTCAGCGTGATCGGGGTGTCCAGGTGGACGTCCGCCAGCCGGGTTTCCAGGTCCGAGATCGCGGCTGCGGCGGTGTCCTTGGTGTTGACGAAGGCCAACTTGCAGTATTCGATCCCGGTGCAGGCCATCGTGTGCCGGCGGAAGGGGCTCGGGTTGGCGGACAGGCCGATCGCGTCCATGCCAGCGACCAGGTCCGATACCGCCTCGCCGGCGACGTCCAGGATCAGCAGTTTCTGGTGCGGGGTGAACCGGACCCGATGGGACCCGGCGGCCTCCGCCAGGTCGGCCACCTGGGCCAGCGTCGTTCCGGAGACCCGGCCGACCGTGGGGGCGAACCCGAGGTAGTGGCGACCGTCCCTTTGCCGGTGGACGCCGACGTGATCCCCGGACTGGGTGGCCGGCGGCGGGGGCGGGCCGTCCGGCAGCGCTCGGCCCAGGTATTCGTCCTGCAGGACCTGACGGAACTTCTCCGCTCCCCATTCGGCGAGCAGGAACTTCAGCCGCGCCTTGGCCCGCAGCCGGCGATAGCCGTAGTCGCGGAAGATTCCCACGACGCCCGCCCAGACGTCGGGGGCCTCGTCCTCGGTGACGAAGGCGCCCAGCCGCTCGGCCAGGCGGGGAGTCACCGAGAGAGCACCGCCCACCCAAAGGTCGTAGCCCGGACCCAGTTCGGGGTGGACGACGCCGACGAAGGAGACGTCGTTGATCTCATGCACCACGTCCAGGCTCGGGTGTCCGGTGATCGCGGTCTTGAACTTCCGGGGCAGGTTCGCGAAGGCCGGGTCGCCGATGAAGCGGCTGGTGATCTGCTGGATCACCGGGGTGGGGTCGATGATTTCGTCGGCGGCGATGCCCGCGACCGGCGAGCCCAGGATCACTCGGGGGGTGTCCCCGCAGGCCTCGGTGGTTTGCAGTCCGACTGCCTCCAGGTGGCGCCAGATCTCGGGGACGTCCTCGATCCGGACCCAGTGCAACTGAATGTTCTGGCGGTCGGAGATGTCGGCGGTGTCCCGGCCGAACTCGGTCGAGATGGCCGCAATCACCCGTAGTTGTTCTGTGGTCACCGCGCCGCCGTCGAGCCGGATCCGCAGCATGAAGTAGCGGTCGCTGAGTTCGTCTGGGCCCAGCGAGGCGGTGCGGCTGCCCGAGATGTCCTGGCGGCGTTGGGTGTAGAGACCCCACCAGCGGAACCGGCCGTGCAGATCGTCGGTGGGGATCGAGTCGAAGCCGTCGCGGGCGTAGATCGCCTCGATCCTCTGCCGTACGTCCAGCGGGTTGGACTCGGCCTTGAACTCCTCGTTGTGGTTGAGCGGCGCGGGACCGTCCACCAGCCACTGGCCGTTGCTGCGGCCGTCGCGTGGTGGACGCACCCGGCTGGGTGGGGCGGTGCTGCTCATGGGGTCCTCGCTGCTGGGGGGCCGGACTGCCGGTGCCGTCTTGGCGCCTGGCTCGGCCCGGGTGGTGGTCGGGCGCTCTTAGCAGGGGCAACACATGGTGGCGCCCTGAACGCGCAGCAGGTCCACGTGACGCCGGGTCACCAGGCGTGCGGTCGGGCGCTGGGGCATGCGGGGACGCTACACAGCCTTTCGAGTGGGTCACGAACCCTGCCCCCATAGGTGCTATCAATCGGGCCCCAACCGGCGGTGGCCTACGCGCCCGACCAGGCCTGGGCGGGTCTCAACCCGGAGGAGGGGACCCAGTGTTGGAACTCTGCCAGCGCTGAAGCTCCGAAAAGTGCCCAAATCGGCCGATCTGGGCAGTTCAGCGCTGTCAGAGTTCCACGTGCCTCCAGACCCGCCGCCACTCACGCCCGCCCGAGGCGCTCCCGCCCGTGCGCCAGACCGTCGGACGAAACCGCCGCCGAGGGCTGTCCGGCAGCCCATTCGAGAGCGTCGAACGGGCACTCCTCGATGCAGATCCCGCAGTACAGGCACAGCGTCCAGTCGATTTCGAAGCGGTCCAGCACGTTTCGGGTGCGCTCGCGGGCACCGGCGGGCAGATCCGGGATCGGTTCGGGATGCGAATCGAGCTGGATGCACCAGGTCGGGCACTCGCGGGCACAGATCATGCAGGACGTGCAGCGGTCCTCGATCAGCCGGATCGAGCCATGTCCGGTCATGGACGCCTCCGCACTCGGCCACCGGACGCGGACGCGACGATGTCGTCCGGGGTGGCGGCCGGACCTTGCCGCTCGCCCCACACCGACGGGTCCGGGACGCCCGGCGGAACCATCCGGCGACGGCCAGCGGCCGCGGCCTCACCGGGTTCCTTCGCGCCCGGCCACGGCTTGGCGCTGCGGGCACCCAGCACTTCGTCCTTGCGTAACGGGTGGCCGCCGTACTCCGGCCGGACCAGGAGCGGTCGGGGATCGCCGTCGATGAACGACATCCCGAAGTTTCCGGCAACCTCACGTTCATGCCAGGCCGCGCCGGCGAAGACAGCGGCGATGCTGTCGAGAGCGGCCGCCTCCCGCGGTACGACGGTCTGCAGCACCAATCCTTCCGCCGGGCGGTCGGGGCGGATCAGCCGGAGCAGGATCCGGAAGACCTGCTCGCGGCCGAGTTCGTCCACCGCGGTCAGGCAGTCGAACTGTGCCCACCCGGCCGATCGGGCGGCGCTGACAGCCTCGCGCCAGGCGTCTGCCTCGACCCGGCGAACCTCGTTCACAGCGACTCCAGCGCTTCGGTCAGCGCCGCGGCGCTTGGCGGGCAGCCCGGCACGTACAGGTCGACCCCGACGATCTGGTCGACCCCCTTGGTGACCACCGTGGAGTCCCAGTACGGGCCTCCAGCGCAGGCGCAGGCGCCGAACGACACCACCTTGGGGGAGCGCGGTTGGGCCTCGATCAAGCGCCGTACCAAGGGCACCACGGCGTCGGTCACCGTTCCGGTGACCACTACCGCGATGGTGGCGTCCGGCGGGGGCTCAGCAACCGCCGATCGGCCAGCGACCGCGGCTTGGAGTTCGACCACGCAGCACGCCAAACCCAGGTCCGTGACGGCCAGCCGGCCATCTCCGAACCAGTCCCAGTAGCGCATGCCCGGGAGACTACGCTAGGCCAGCAGGCGCCAAACAGACGTGAGAGTGGGGGCCACGCGTGACCCAGGCAACGCGGGACGAGGTGTCTCCGCACCTGCCCAGGTTCACCCGCGAAGGCCTGCGCGGCTACGGTGCCGACCTGCGCACGGCCTGGCAGTTGCCCGCGGTGCGGCGCGGCTTTCTGGCCACCTGCCTGCTCTTCTTAGGCTCGCTCACGCCGGCCTACCTGCCCCAGAACAGCCCGTGGTGGGACTGGCTGCACCGGTTGGGCATGGACGGATGGCCCGCGAAGGTGGGCGGCACCGCGCTGGTGGTCGCGGCTGTGGTCCTGCTGGTCAGCGCCTGGTTCGAGCTGCGCCCCAGCCTGTACCTGCACGTCAAGCATTGGGCGATCGGCCTGATCTGGAGCGTCCCGCTGCTGCTGGCGCCGCCGATCTTCAGCCACGACGCCTATTCCTACGCCGCCCAGGGCTGGCTGCTGCACAACGGCCTCAACCCCTACGAGACGCCGGTCAGTGTGCTGCCGGGCGCCTTCGCCGACCAGGTGTCGTGGTTCTGGCGCTACACCCCCGCCCCCTACGGCCCGCTGTCGTTGCAGTTGTCTCACCTGATCGTTCTGGCCGCCGGGCTGAACCCCTACTACTCGGCGATGATGATGCGGATCCCCGCGCTGATCGGCGTGGCCCTGATCGTCTACCTGTTGCCCCGGATCGCCCGCCGGATCGGCGCCGACCCCCAAATGACGGCCTGGTTCTCGACGATCAACCCGCTGCTGATCATCGACTTCGTCGGCGGCGCCCACAACGACGCGCTGATGATGGGGTTGGTGGTGCTGGCCCTATGGCTGGTCTTCCAGGGCCACTTCTGGGTGGCAGCGATCACGGTCGGAGTCGCGGCCGCGATCAAGCAGCCCGCCTTCCTGGCCGCCTATCCGGTTGCGCTGATTGCGCGTCCCTGGCGCAACTGGCATCCCCGGGAATTGACCGGCGTGGCGATGCGGGTGGCGGTGAGCTTCCTGCTCGCGATCGGCACGTTCGTGGCGATCTCGGTGGGCACCGGACTCAACTTCGGCTGGTTGAACGCCATCGACGTCCCCGGCCGGGTGGTCACGCTGGCGCCGCTGTCGCTGGTGGGCGAGGGGATCCGGCTGCTGCTGGTGGCGTTCGGCGAACCGGCTCTCGGGACGACGGTCGCCGGCACCCTGCTGGTGACCGGGGTGGTGATCAGCGCGATCATGATCGGGATCATGGCGATCACCATTGCCCGGCGTCGGCCAGTGACCTTCCTGTCCTGGAGTTACCTGACCGCGGCGATTCTGGGCCCCGCGCTGCACAGCTGGTACCTCACCTGGGGCGGCCTGCTGTTGCCGTTGACCAAGCCCACCGATCGGGTGACCCGGGTGGCGGTGGTGGTGACCAGCGTGCTGCTCGGCTACGGCGCCGGGAATCTCGCCTGGCGCAACGACACCGGGATCGCCCTCGGGGTGGCCGGGTTGGCGTTGATCGTCACCCTGATCGTCCGGCACTTCCAGGACCATCCGCCGGCCCGACCCAAGGTGCGGAGATGACCAGCCGCCAGGTGCTGATCGAGATGGTGGACGGCACCGGAACCCTGACCTTGAACCGTCCGGAGGCAATCAACGCCCTGACCATGGAGATGATGGTCGGCCTCGACCAGGCGTTGCGCGCCTGGATGGACGACCCGGAGATCGAGCGCGTCCTGCTGAAGGGCAGCGGGGAGCGCGGCTTCTGCGCCGGCGCCGACGTCAAGGCGCTGCGGGCGCACCTGCTTGCTGGGGGCAGCTCGCGACCGTTCTTCGCCTTCGAGTACGAACTGGACGCGATGATCGCCGACTACCCAAAGCCGGTCACCGCGCTGATGCATGGGATCACCATGGGCGGGGGGCTCGGCCTGACCGCACACGCCAACGAGCGAGTGGTGTTCGAGGACAGTCGGCTGGCCATGCCGGAAACGATCATCGGCCTCTTTCCCGATGTCGGGGTGCTCTATGAACTGTCCCGGGCGCCCGGTGAACTGGGCACCCACCTCGCGCTGACCGGGACGACGATCGGCGCGGCCGATGCGCTGCTGGTCGGCCTGGCGGACCGGTGCCAGGGCGAGCCACCGCCCGGGGTGCTGGACGAGGCCCGGGAGTGGATCGACCCCTGCTACCGCGGCAGCGATCCGGTGGCGATCATTGCGGCGCTCGAAGCCAGCGACCACCCCGAGGCCCGGGCCACGGCGGCGGAACTGCGGCGACGGAGCCCCCTGGCGGTGTGCGTCACCCTGGCCGCGCTCCGCCGCGCCGCGACCCTGCCGAGCGTTCGGGCGGTGCTGGCGCAGGATCTCGTCCTGGCTCCGCGGATGGCCGAGGATGCGGAGTTCGCCGAAGGCGTCCGGGCCCAAGTGGTCGACAAGGACCGACAGCCGCGCTGGCGGTTTGCCCGGATCGAGGACGTGCCGCCCGACCTGGTCGCCGAGCTCACCGCCCGATGGTGAAGATCGTCTGCGCCCCGGACTCCTTCAAGGAGTCCATGACGGCCGCACAAGCGGCTGCCGCGATGGCCCGGGGAGTGCGCCGGGTCCTGCCGGCCGCCAACGTCGTCCAGGTTCCGATGGCCGACGGGGGAGAGGGGACGCTGGACGCGCTGGTCTCCGCCCTGGATGGCCAGACGATCGACGTGATGGTCCGCGACGCCCGGGGCCGGCCCGCGCACGGCCGCCTCGGCTGGGTGGCGTCGAAGCGCCTGGCGATTGTGGAGGTTGCCCAGGCCTGCGGGCTGGAGGCGTTGCCGGCCGCGCTGCGCGACCCGACGGTGACCACCTCGATCGGCGTCGGCGACCTGATCCTGGCAGCCCTCGACCGGCAGCCGGCTGAGATCGTGATCTGCCTGGGCGGCACCGCGACCAACGACGCAGGTGCCGGGCTGCTGACCAGGCTCGGCGTGAGCCTGCTCGACCAGGAGGGTCGCCCGCTCCCGCCCGGCGGCGCGGCGTTGCTCGATCTGGCAACCGTGGAGGTTGGGAACCTCGAACCGCGGCTGGCCCGGACCCGGCTCACGGTCGCCTCCGACGTGACCAACCCGCTGCTGGGGCCAACGGGCGCCTCGGTGATGTTCGGCCCGCAGAAGGGCGGCTCTGCCGATCAGGTCGCCCTGCTGGAACGGGCCCTGACCCGCTGGGCGGACGTGATCGAGCCGGTCCTGCACCGAAGCGTCCGCCACCTGGGAGGCGCCGGAGCCGCGGGCGGTCTCGGTGCCGCGCTGCTCGGGCTCGGCGCCGAGTTTCGCTCCGGGGTGGAGGTGGTCGCCGAACTGACCGGTCTGCGTGATCAGCTCCAAGGGGCCGACTGGGTCCTGACCGGTGAGGGGAGAGTGGACGATCAGACCGCCCACGGCAAGACTCCGTGGGGCGTGGCGACGTTGGCCGCCCGTGAGGGCGTGCGCGTGCTGATCTTCGCCGGCAGCATCGGGCCCGGAGCCGAACTGCTGGAACCGGAGGCCGCCATCGTGCCGATCAATCCGCCCCAGACACCCCTGGCCATCGCGCTCGCCCAGGGTGCGGTCAACCTCGAGGATGCCGTCGCCGCCACCCTCGGTCGCCTGGCCTCTGCTCAGACGTCGTAGTCGCAGACCACGGGCGAATGGTCACTCATCCGCTCCTCGTAACTGGCTTCGCGGTCGGTGCCCGCGGCCCGGACGGTGCGGGCCAACCCCGGCGTGGCCAACTGATAGTCGATTCGCCAGCCCGAGTCGTTGTTCCAGCCCTGGCCCCGCCAGGTCCACCACGAGTAGGGCCCCTGCCGGTCACCCGCCGTCTGACGGACGACGTCGATCAAGGTCCGCGGCGACAGGGCAGCTTCGAACCACTCCCTCTCGTGGGGGAGGTAGCCCGGGTTGCGGGTGTTGCCCTTCGGGTTCGCCAAGTCCAGCGGACCGTGGGCGATATTGAAGTCCCCCATCACCACAAACTGGCGCCCGGCGCGCTGCGCATCACGCCGGGCGCGGGTGAGATAGCGGCCGAACGAGCTCAGAAAGCGGTCCTTGCGCAGTTGGGCGGCGGCCTCGGCGGGCTCGGCGGGTCGTCCGCCCTTGGGCAGATAGAGGGAGCCGACGGTGAGGCCCAACCCTGGCACTGGTTCCAGGTCGATCTCCAGGTAGCGCCCCTGGTGGTCGAACTCTCGACTGCCGTGGCCGAGCCGGATCGCTGATGGGCGCGTCCGGGTGAGCAGGGCCACGCCGTTTCGTCCCGCCAGGCCGCCCGGGTGGTAGCTGAGGTGGTAGCCCGGCCAGGCCGCTTCCGGGAGTTGGTCGAGCGGGCAGCGCACCTCCTGTAGCGCCAGCACGTCGGGGACGCGGTTGGCCAGCCAGTGGTCAAAGCCCCGGCGGACGCTGGCGCGGATGCCATTGACGTTGAACGTGGCCAGTCGGAGCACCCCGGCATGCTATTCGCCGGTCCGCTCGTCCAGCCTCCCGTGACACCCTTGTCTCGGACTCCCTCCAGCCCCGGAACCCCAGGTCGCCGGTGCCGCAGAACTATCGGTAGTTGTCGAACTGGACCGCGAAATCGAAGTCCTGCGCCTTGATCAGTTGCTGCACCGCTTGCAGGTCATTGCGACTCTTGCTGAAGACCCGCAGCTCCTCGCCTTGCACCTGGGTCCGAACGCCCTTGGGACCCGAGTCGCGGATCAGCTTGGCGATCTTCTTCGCGTTCTCCTGCGAGATGCCCTGCTGCAGGGACGCGTGGGCCCGCCACAGCTTGCCCGACAGCTTCGGTTCCGACACGTCGAGGGCCAACAGGTCGACCTTGCGGCGCACCAGCATGGTCTTGAGGACGTCGATGATCGCCCGCACCCGCTCCTCTCCGTTCGCTTCCATCTCGATCGAATCGCCCGACCAGCGGACGGCGGCGTCCGTGCCCTTGAAGTCGAATCGGGTTCGCACCTCCTTGATGGTCATGTTGACGGCGTTGTCGACCTCCATTCGATCGACCTTGCTGACCACGTCGAACGAGCTGTCACCGGCCACGGGTGCCTCCTGGGGCTGAGTTTGCTGAGTGGTCCCATTGTGCCCGGCCCGGCCGACAACGATTTGGTCGTCACGACAGCCGAGTTGCTATGGTGTTCCTCGCTGTTCGCAGCACGGCAGGTTGCCCGAGTGGCCAAAGGGAGCGGTCTGTAAAACCGTCGGCATCGCCTACGTAGGTTCGAACCCTACACCTGCCACCACCGTCGGCGACGCGCGTCGCGTCGCCGCAATCCGGCCCTTCACTACGCGTTCTGGGTACGCTGGAGACGTGCCACTGATGCTGCGCGACCTGCCGCTGCCGGCGGGTCGAACACCTGCCGGAGTCGAACTTCGTCCCCAGACGCCGGACGACATTCCCGCGCTGGGCGCGCTCTACTGGGACAGTTACCCCAAGGGCGTGGCCGCCGTCGATCCCGAAGATGCCGTCGAGGAGATGGAGGGCGTCTTCGACGGGGAGTACGGCGAGCCGCTGGAGAGTGCCTCGCTGGTGGCCGTGGACGCCACCGACGGCATCATCGGCTGCATCCAAACCGTCACCGGGGCACCCTGGGAGGGCACCCCGCAGGGCGCCTTCGTGATCGAGCTGTTCGTGCACCCCGATCACCGCCGCCGGGGGCTCGGCACCGCGCTGCTACTGGCCGCGGCGGCGGCCGCCGAAGCCGCTGGACACGACAACCTGGCCCTCAACGCCCAGGAGCAGACGTCGGCCGAGGCGATCCATCTGTACCGGCGACTGGGCTTCGCCGAACTGCCCCTGGCGACCGCTGCCAGCACCGCGGTGAAGGCCGGGGCAGAACGGCAGAATGGCGACGCCTGAGCGTCGCCGACCCCTCCCGATGGCCGCCCGGTTTCGATTTGGGGGAGTCGCCGCGATACGTGTAAGGTCGGTGACCGTCCGGCCCCTATAGCTCAGTCGGCAGAGCGTCTCCATGGTAAGGAGAAGGTCTGCGGTTCGATTCCGCATGGGGGCTCTGTGTTTGGAGAGACGGAATAACCGCCCGTCAAGCCAGGTTGTGGTTCTCCAGACCATGGCGGGATAGCTCAGGCGGTAGAGCAAGCGGCTCATAATCGCTGTGTCGCGGGTTCAAGTCCCGCTCCCGCTACCGGCCCACTGACCGAGAGAGAGAACGCGATGGCCAAGAAGGCTGCCGACATTCGGCCCAAGATCACCTTGGCGTGCACCCAGTGCAAGGAGCGCAACTACATCACCAAGAAGAACCGGCGTAACGACCCGGATCGTCTGGAGCTGAACAAGTTCTGCCCCAAGTGCCACGCGCACACCGCGCACCGCGAGACCCGCTGACCTCAGCCCCCGCTCAGGCCGTCTGCCCCAGGCAGGCGGCCTTTGCGCGTACCGCCGCACCACCGGCCGCGTGAGAAGGTGAACCAACCAGGGAGAGGAACCGCGATGCGTCCGTTGAGTTGGCAGGTCACCGATCGGGCCAGCGAGGTCTGGTCCACGTTCTGTTTCGTGATGGCGGCGGTCTTCGCCTTCCTTGGTCCGGTGATCGGCGGTGCCTACCTCTGGTTCTTCGGGTTCATGGCCCTGGTGATGGGCGGTCAGGGCTGGCTCTACCGCGGCATGCGCGACGTCCGGGGTCGCCTGGATCGCAAC
The DNA here is from genome assembly GCA_964453585.1 of uncultured Micropruina sp. Lineage (GTDB taxonomy): Bacteria > Actinomycetota > Actinomycetes > Propionibacteriales > Propionibacteriaceae > Micropruina. The sequence goes on along the minus strand of CAYVOW010000039.1, from coordinate 5,175 downwards.
GGCATCACCAAGACCGTGGCCGACAAGGAGGACTGGGTGCTGCCCTGGGAAAGGGTGCGTAAGGTCCGGGTCCGGACTTTCCTGGGCGTCCCGCAGTTGATCGTGACCGCTGATCGTCCGTTCGCCCCATGGAGCATTTCCAGCCGGCTCTACGCGATGGCGGGCGTCCCGCGCGAGGGGGCCGCGCTGCAACTCGACCCGGCGTCGATGGAGCAGGCCCTCGACATCCTGGCGCGTCGCCGGGTGCCGATTGAACGGGGCCCAAAGGCAGGTGGCCAGTAGGCTGCGGACATGCACCTCAGCGAAGCGCATCTCGGGCGGACCTACCCGCCCACGACCCCCTATCACGTCAGTGCCGCCAAGGTGGCGGAGTTCGCTGCCGCCCTCGGTGACGGCAACTCCGCCTACGCCGCCGCCGACGCCGCCGCCCCGCCCACCTTCGCCGTCGTGCTGTCGTCGGCGGCCTGGGCGGCGATGTTCGACGACCCCGAGCTCGACCTGTCGCTGAGCCGCACCGTGCACACCGATCAGCGCTTCACCTGGCACCGTCCGCTCCGGGTGGGGGACGTGGTCAGCGCCACCTTGACCATCGACAAGGTGCGGGCGCGCGGGAACACCGCCTTCGTCACCGTCGCCGTGGACCTGGTCGAGCAGTCCGGGGAGCATGTCTGCACCGCGACCTCGACCCTCCTGCACACCTGGCCTGAGGAGGCTTCGGCATGACCCTGAACGTGGAACCGGGGACGGCGCTGGCCCCGCTGACCCTCACCTTCACCCGCGACGACCTGGTCCGTTACGCGGGGGCTTCGACCGACTTCAACCCGATCCACTGGTCGGATCGAAAGGCCGCCGAACTCGGCCTGCCGGGAGTGATCGCCCACGGGATGCTGACCATGGGCCGGGCGCTGAGGGTGGTCACCGACTGGTGTGGCGACCCCACCCGGGTGCTCAGCTACTACGTTCGGTTCACCAAGCCGGTCGTCGTCCCGGACACCGAGGAGGGCGCCTCGGTCACCTTCAGCGGCACCGTCACGAAGGTGGCGGACGGGATCGCGACGGTCTCACTGGACGCCCTGTTTGGCGAGGTCAAGGTGCTGGGTGCAGCCCAGGTGGAGGTGCGCTGTGACTGAACTGCTCGCCGACCACACCACCCTTCGGGTGGGCGGTCCGGCCGGAAACTACGTCGAGGCACAGACCGAGCAGGAACTGGTCGACCTGGTCTCGTCGTGTGACCGCAGGGGCGAGCCGGTGCTCGTGCTGGGCGGCGGGAGCAACCTGCTGGTCGCGGATCAGGGGTTCGCTGGCACCGTGGTGAAGGTCGCCACCGGCGGCCGGGAGATGACCGGCGGGTCCTGCACGATCGACGAGCCGGGGGCGGCGATGTGCGGCGGTGCCGTGGTCACCGTCGCCGCCGGGGAGAACTGGGACAACTTCGTTGAGTTCGCCATCGCCCAGGAGTGGCGCGGCCTCGAGGCCCTGTCCGGCATCCCCGGCCTGGTCGGTGCCACTCCGATCCAGAACGTCGGCGCCTATGGCGCCGAGGTCAGCCAACACCTGTGGTCGGTGCGCACCTGGGACCGGCAGACCAACCGCTACCGGACGTTCCCGGTGAGTGATTGCGGGTTCGGCTATCGGACGTCGGTGTTCAAGCGGAATCCTGGCCGCTACATAGTGGTCGAAGTCTCCTTCCAGTTCCGCCAGGGCAACCTCTCCACCCCGATCCGGTACGCCGAACTGGCGCGCGCCCTCGGCGTCGAGGTCGGCGACCGGGCTCCGATGGACGAGGTCCGCGCCGCCGTGCTGACGCTGCGGGCCGGCAAGGGCATGGTCCTCGATCCGGCCGATCACGACACCTGGAGCGCGGGCTCCTTCTTCACCAACCCGGTGATGGACGAGACCGCCGCGGCCGCGCTCCCGGTCGAGGCCCCCCGCTTCCCAGCCGCGGCAGGGCAGGTCAAGACCAGCGCCGCCTGGCTGATCGAGCAGGCCGGTTTCCACAAGGGTTACGGCACCCCGCCGGCCACCCTTTCCACCAAGCACACCCTCGCCCTGACCAACCGGGGCGGGGCCACAGCCGAGGACCTGCTCGATCTGGCTCGGCAGATCCGCGACGGCGTCGAGACGCGGTTCGGAGTCGTCCTCGAACCGGAACCGGTGCTGGTGGGCTGCTCCCTCGACCAGGGGGCTCCCGCGCTAGCCTGACCGGGTGACCGTTTCCCCCTCATCGCTGTTTGCCCAGGTTCAGCAGGCTCCGGCCGATCCGATCCTCGGGTTGACCGAGCAGTTCAACGCCGACCCCAACCCCGCCAAGGTGAACCTCGGCGTCGGCGTCTACCAGGACGAGACCGGGAAGCTGCCGCTGCTGGACTGCGTCGCCAGTGCCGAGCGGACCTTGGCCGAGGCGGCCAAGGCCAAGGGCTACCTGCCGATCGACGGGCTGGCCAGCTACGACGCAGACGTCCGGCGGCTGGTCTTTGGTGAGGACTCCGCCGTCGTCGCCGATGGACGGGTGGTGACCGTCCAGACCCTGGGCGGCACCGGGGCCCTGAAGGTGGGCGCAGACCTCCTCCGTCAGGTGTCGCCGGAGGCGACCGTGCTGATCAGCAGCCCCTCCTGGGAGAACCACCGAGCCCTGTTCACCAGGGCCGGCTTCGACGTCCAGGAGTACCGGTACTACGACGCCGGTGTCCGCGGCGTCGATTTCCCGGGGATGTTGGACGACCTGCGCTCGGCCGTTCCCGGGACGATCGTGGTGCTGCACGCCTGTTGCCACAACCCGACCGGCTATGACCTGACCGACCAGCAATGGGGTGAAGTGCTCGACGTCGTGGTCGCCGGACGGCTGACCCCCTTCCTGGACATGGCCTACCAGGGGTTTAGCGACGGCATCGAGGCCGACGGCCGGGTCGTCCGGCGCTTCGCCGAGGCGGTGCCTTCGCTGTTCTGCTCCACCTCGTTCAGCAAGTCCTTCTCGCTCTACGGCGAGCGGGTCGGCGCCTTGTCGATCCTGTGTGCCGACGCCGCCGAGGCCAAGCGGGTGCTCTCGCAGACCAAGATCGTCATCCGCACCAACTACTCCAACCCGCCCACCCACGGCGCTCAGTTGGTGGCCACGGTGCTGGCCGACCCGCAGCTGCGGGCCCAGTGGGAGCGCGAACTGGCCGGGATGCGCGATCGGATCAAGGCGATGCGGTCCAGGCTGGTTGAGGGCCTGGCCGGGGCCGGGGTCACCAAGGACTTCTCGCACATCGCCCGTCAGGTCGGAATGTTCAGCTTTTCCGGCTTGACCAAGGACCAGATGGTCCGGCTGCGAAACGATTTCGGCGTCTACGGAACCGATACCGGGCGAATCTGCGTCGCCGCCCTGAACGAGCGGAACCTGCCCTCGGTGGTGGCCGCCATCGCCGCGGTGGTGAACGACTGAGCGCGCCTCGCCCGGTTCGACTCGGGTGGCGCGACCCCGTACACTCTTGGTCTTGGTGATCTTTCACCCTGATCGGCCATGCCCACAAGGCGGCGGCCGGGTGGGGGTTCGCCACTAAGGGCAATAGCTCAATTGGCAGAGCAGCGGTCTCCAAAACCGCAGGTTGGGGGTTCAAGTCCCTCTTGCCCTGCTGGCCGGCGTGGCCGCGTCACGCCAGCACTCCACCACCGACACCGAAGGATCATCCGTGGCCGACAAGGACAAGCTCACGCCTGGGTCCGATCCTGTCGTGCCCGGCGAGGACGACTTCGGCGACCCGGCGGGGGAGCAGTTGGCCGACGAGCGGCTGGCCGATCCCGAGGCCTACCAGGTAGCGCCGGACGAGATCGAGGCTGAGGAGTTGGAGGATCTGGGCGAACCGGTGCCGAACGATGGCGTCGACGACCCCGAGCAGCTCACCGAGGCCGAACAGGTCGCGGCCACCGCCCGCAACACCCGACCCGTGCGGAAGACGGCGGCTGCCGGGGCCCCGACCAAGAAGGGTCACGCCACCCTCAAGCGTTCCTCGGCCGGCGTCGCCACCGCTCATCGCACCACCCCGGCCCAGTTCGTCCGCGAGTCCGCGGGCGAGCTGCGCAAGGTGGTGTGGCCCACCGCGGACCAGTTGCGCCAGTACTTCATCGTGGTGCTGGTCTTCGTGCTGATCGTGATCGCCTACGTCAGCGCGCTCGACCTGCTCTTCGGCTGGGGTCTGTTGAAGATCTTCGGCTGAGCCACTCACCCGATCACAAAGGACGGATGTCAGACAGCATGACCACCAACGAACCCGACGACTTCGAGATCGACCTCGGGATCGACGACGCGACCGAAGAAGCTGAAGTCGAGGTAGACCTCGACCTCGGCTCGATCGCCGACGACGAGGACGAGGTCTCGATCGACCTCGGTGAGCCGGCGCCCGCCGCGGTCGAGGACGAGGTCGACGCCGACGACGAGGCTGTGCTGGCCGAGCTGCGCACCACCCTGCGCGGGCAGATCGGTGACTGGTACGTGATCCACACCTACTCGGGCATGGAGAACCGGGTCAAGCAGAACCTCGACTCCCGGGTGAAGACGCTCGGCATGGAGGACTTCATCTTCGAAACCGTCGTCCCGACCGAGGAAGTGGTCGAGACCCGCAACGGCACCCGCAAGACGGTCACCCGCACCGTGCTTCCGGGCTACGTCCTGGTTCGGATGGAACTCACCGACGCCTCCTGGGCGGCGGTGCGCCACACCCCGTCGGTGACCGGCTTCGTCGCCCACGCCAACGCTCCCGTCCCGCTCAGCCTGGACGAGGTCGAGAAGATGCTCGCACCGGCGGCGCTGGCCAAGGCGGCTGCGGCCGCCAATGGCCCCAAGCGCCAGCGGAAGAAGGTCGAAGTTGCCGACTTCAAGGCCGGCGACTCGGTAATGGTGGTGAACGGCCCGTTCTCCGGCGTCCACGCCACGATCACCGAGATCAACGCCAACAGCCAGCGACTCAAGGCCCTGGTCGAGATCCTCGGCCGCGAGACCCCGGTGGATCTCACCTTCAACCAAATCCAGAAGGTCTGACCGCCACGGCGACCCAGCCAGGGTCGTCGAACCACACCAACCCGGCGGGGGCACCCGCCAGCCAACAGAAGGACCCAACACCACATGCCTCCGAAGAAGAAAGTGTCGGCGATCGTCAAGGTCGCCCTCAACGCGGGCGCAGCCACCCCGGCGCCGCC